>JACCZT010000178.1 GCA_013695785.1 Nocardioidaceae bacterium
GGTCAGGCTTGGATGGCGACGCCGCTGGCGATCAGCTCGTCGACGCCGTCGACGCCCCAGGCGAGCAGCGCCGAGCGCGTGTCCGCTCCGGTCGCCGACGGCGGACGGCCGAGCGACGCCGGCGTACGCGAGAAGCGTGGCGCTGGCGCCGGCTGGGTGACCCCGTCGTGCTCGACGTACGTCTCGCGGGCGGCGAGGTGCGGATGGGCGGGCGCGTCCGCGAGTGCCACCACCGGCGACACGCAGGCGTCGCTCCCGACGAAGATCCGCACCCAGTCTGCCTGGGTCTTCTGCGCGAACGCAGACGCGAACACCTCCCGCAGCCGGCCAAACCCTGCGAGGTCGTACCGGTCCGGCAGATCGTCGAGCTCCAGCCGCTCGATGAGCTCGGCATAGAACCGCGGCTCGAGAGCGCCGACCGAGACGTGCAGCCCGTCGGAGGTCTCGTACACGTCGTAGAACGGTGCGCCACCGTCGAGGAGGTTGGTGCCGCGTTGCCCGCTCCAGGCGCCGGCGCGTTGTAGCGCCACGATCATCGTGGTCAGGTGAGCGACGCCGTCCACGATGGCGCCGTCGACGACCTGTCCACGCCCGGAGCCGCGGGCCTCGAACAAGGCGGCGAGGATGCCGGTGAGGAGGTACATCGCTCCGCCACCGAAGTCGCCGATCAGGTTGAGCGGGAACTGCGGCGGGCCACCGGCCCGGCCGAGGGGCGCGAGAGCGCCGGCCACCGCGATGTAGTTGATGTCGTGTCCGGCGGTCTGCGCGAGCGGCCCGTCCTGCCCCCATCCGGTCATGCGGCCGTAGACCAGCGCCGGATTGCGTTGCAGGCAGGTGTCCGGACCGATGCCAATGCGCTCAGCGACGCCGGGGCGGTTGCCTTCGATCAACGCGTCGGCACGGTCGATGAGCTGCAGGACCGCGCGTACGCCCTCGGGCTGCTTGAGGTCGAGGACGACCGACGGACGGCCACGTCCGAGCAGGTCCGCGGTCGGGTCGAGCACCGCGAGGCCCGGGGTCGGTCGGTCGACGCGGATCACGTCGGCTCCCAGGTCGGCGAGGGTCATCGCAGCGAACGGGGTGGGACCGATCCCGGCGATCTCGACGACGCGGACGCCGTGCAGCGGACCTCCAGACGACGTGTGCGGGCTCATCCCGCGATTGTGCCAAACCCGGACCGCTTCTCCCCGGTGCGGAGGGAGCGGGCGAGGAACGCGGCGGTACGCGGGTCGCTCGGCGTCGTCAGTACCTCTTCGGCTGGGCCGCTCTCGACCACCAGCCCGTCGTCGAGGAACACCACGTGGTCAGCGACCTCCCGGGCGAAGGACATCTCATGGGTCGCCATCACGATGGTCAGCCCCTCGCGCTTGAGGTCACGGACAGCCTCCAGCACCTCACCCACGAGGAGCGGGTCGAGTGCGGAGGTGACCTCATCGAGCAGGAGCACCCGCGGTCGCATCGCCAACGCGCGCACCAGCGCGACACGTTGCTGCTGACCGCCCGAGAGCGCGTCCGGATGGGCATCGGCCTTGTCAGTCAGACCGAACCGACCCAGCAGCTCGGTCCCCGCTCGCTCGGCGTCGCGCCGCGGCGTCCCTCGTACCTTGCGCGGCGCGAGCGCGACGTTGTCCAGCACCGACAGGTGCGGGAACAGGTTGTAGGCCTGGAAGACGATCCCGACGTCGCGCCGCACCGCGTCGACGGCGGCCTGCGGGTCGGTGATCTCGACCCCGTCGAGCTCGATCACGCCGTCGTCGACGGTCTCCAGCAGGTTGAGACAACGTAGCAGCGTGGACTTGCCAGAGCCCGAGGCACCGATGAGGCACACCACCTCGTGCGCCTCCACCTCGAGGTCGACGCCGCGGAGCACGTCGTTGGTGCCGAACCGCTTGCGCACCTGGCGCACCGACAAGAACGCCATCAGGCCGCGCCGCTGTCGCGTCGCGCCGCGCGCAGCGACAACCAGTCGGTGAGCCGCGCCAGCGGGATCGTGGCGACGATGAAGAAGACGGCCGCGACGACGTACGGCGTGAAGTTGAAGTTGCGCTGCGTGATGACCTGCGCCGCGCGCAGTGCCTCGACGAGCCCGATCGCAGAGACCAGGGCGGTGTCCTTCTGCAGCGATACGAAGTCGTTGAGGAGCGGCGGCGCGACCCGGCGCACCGCCTGCGGGAGCACGACGAGCCGCAGTGTCGTCGCGTACGACAACCCGAGCGACCGCCCGCTGGCCCACTGGGTGGGGTGGACGGACAAGATCCCGGCGCGCAGAACCTCCGCGACGTACGCCCCGTAGCTGAGGGTGAGCGCGATCAGGCCGAGCACGAACCGCGACTCGGGTACGCCTTGCAGCTGCAACGCCGGCAGGCCGAAGCCAACCAGGAGGATCACCAGGATCGTTGGAGTGCCGCGCAGCACGTCGGTGTAGACCGTGGCGAGGATCTTGAGCGGCATCAGCGCGGGCACCGGAGCGACCCGGATCACCGCGACGACGAGCGCGAGGGCGAGGATCATCACCTCCGCGATGAGGAACAGCTCGACGTTCGTCACGAACGCCTCGGCGACCGGGCCGACCGACTCGCGCGCCATGGCCGGGTCGAAGTAGGTCTGCTGGACCCGGTCCCAGCCCGGCGCGCTGACGACGGCGATGACGAGGACGCCGAGGACCACGACCGTCGAGGCCGCCGCCACCAACCCCCGACGTCTGGTTCGACGCCGCCGGTACCGGTCGCGCTCGACCTGACGCGCACTCGGGACCCACGCCCCGGCGTTGTCGGTCACGACAGCTCAGGCACACCGGTCGTCTGCGACAGCCACTTCTCCTCGAGGTCGGCGAGCGTGCCGTCTTCCTCCAGCGAGTCGATCGCCGCGTTGACGCACGAGACCAGCGGGTTGCCCTTGCTGAACAGCAGCCCGAACTGCTCCGACTCACCGGTCTGGGGCTGGAACTGTCCGACGATCGTGCCGCCGTCGATCACTGCCGCGGTGATGTAGTACGCCGACGGCAGGTCCGCGATCAGTGCGTCGACCTGGCCGTTCTCCAGCGCCTTGGTGGCGGCCGTCGTGTCGTCATAGACGCTGGGGTTGGCGGTTGGGTCGATCTGGTCGATCGCCTCCAGCGAGGTCGTCCCGACCTGGGCACCGATCTTTGCGTCCTTGAGCTCGGCGAGGCTCGTCGCGCCGGCGAAGTCGGACCCTTCGAGTGCCACGACGGCCTGGGCCGCGGAGTAGTACGGGTTGGAGAAGGTGACGGCCTTGGCACGCGCCTTGGTGATCGAGATCTGGTTGATGTCGAAGTCGAAGTCCTTCTTGCCGGGCTGATAGCTGGTGTTGAAGGGCACCTTCGTCCAGGTGACCTCCTCGTCGCTGAAGCCGAGCCTGTCTGCGATCGAGTACGCCACCGCGCTCTCGTACCCCTTTCCGTTGGTGGGGTCGTCGCCCTTGAACCACGGTTCGAAGGCAGGGTCGTCCGTGCCGACGGTGAGGGTGCCGTCCTTGTAGAGGTCGAGCTGCTCTGGGGTGCAGTCAGCCAGGCTCGAGGTGGTCTGCGCGGGATCGCTGTCGCTGGTCGACTCCTCGGTCGGTGCGCACCCGACCGCGAAGGCCAGTGCGGCGAGGCTGAGCAAGACACTGGCGCGGCGGATCGGGTTGGTCATGGTGAGCATCGTAGGGGGCGGCCCGCGGCGATGTGCACGAACGCCGTCGGCGAGCTCGACCACGCCTCGCCGGCACCGCCAGACCACGCCCTGTCGTCCCGCACGATCGCGACCGCGACCCGTGGCCACACCACGGCGGTTAACAGTCCGGCGACGATCAGGAACCAGCAAGCAAACTCGAGAGATCACCCCCAGTAGGCACGTTCACCGATACTGGCTCTCACATTGATGGGCTCGCGCTGCCGAAGCCCGCTTCGCGGCCGCGGACGATGGCCTGCGCGCGATCGGCCACCTGCAGCTTGCTGAAAATGCTCGAGACGTAGTTGCGGACGGTCTTCAGGCTGATGTAAAGGCTGTCCGCGATGTACTGGTTGTTCTTGCCGGCTGCGATGAGATCGAGGATCTCGCGCTCACGATCGGTGAGCTCAGGGAAGACAGAGTGAGGTGTGCGCGCAGGCATCTGGGACGAGGCGAAGTAGTGGACCAGACGTCGGGCGATGGCTGGCCCCAGGATCGCCTCGCCGCGCCCAACGGCCGATATGGCAAGCAGGACCTGTTCCTTGTCCGCGCCCTTGAGCAGGTAACCGCGGGCTCCGGCGCGCATGGCGGCAAAAACGGACTCGTCGTCCTCGATCATGGTGATGACGAGGATGCCGACCTGTGGATTCTCCTTGAGGATCCTGCGGGTGGCCGCGATACCCCCGACGCCGGGCATCTTAAGGTCCATCAAGATGACGTGGGGCTGGAGCCGCAAGGCCATCTCGACGGCCTCGTCGCCGTTCTCGGCCTCTCCAGCAAGTTCCATGCCCGGCGCACTCTCGATGACTGCACGCAGTCCTTCGCGGAAGAATGGGTGGTCGTCGGCGATGAGTAGGCGAACCTGGCCCATGGTCACCGCTCCAGGTCCGTCGACGGCTCATGAACATCTACGGCGGAACCGCTGCAGGGCAGTGACGCCGAGACGCGGGTGCCACCCATCTGCGACTGCTCGATGATCAGCGACCGCCCAGCTCGTCGGCCCGCTCGCGCATCCCGGCCATGCCGACGCCCGACTTGGGGTCAGCGGGCAGGCCGCACCCGTCGTCCTCGATCTCCACGTTGAGCACCCCAGTGTGGAGCGTGAGCCGGACCCTGCAGCGGCGTGCCTTGGCGTGCCGGGCGACGTTGGTGACGGCTTCTTGGACGGTTCGATACGCGGCAACTTCTACCGCTGTTGGGAGATCCGGAAGACAGTCCGGCGCCTCGACGAAGACATGGAGCTGGTGAGCGGGGTATTGCACGGCGATTTCGTTGACAGCGCCGACCAGTCCGAGGTCGTCGAGGGCAGGAGGACGGAGCGCGTACACCAGACGCCGGATGTCGGCGACGGCGACCTGCGCCTGCTCCTTCAGGCCCATCAGCAGCTTGCGGGCCGCTTCCGCATCGTGCTCGAGCAGGTCCTGGGCCACGTCGAGCCTCAGGGTGAGGCTGCCGAGCATCGGCCCCAGACCATCGTGCAGATCACGGCGCAGGCGTCGCCGCTCCTCCTCGCGCGTGGCCACCAAGCGTTCGCGCGCCTGCCGCAGGTCTGCCGTGAGGCGTACCGTGTGTGCGGCGAGCCCTGCCTGGCGCGCCAGGTCCTCTAGGAGCCTCCGGTCCGCCGCGGAGAACGCACTCTCTCCCTGGCGGGTGCCGAGCAGCAGCTCGCCGACTGGTGCGTTCTGGTAGGACAGCACAAGGTGCTGCGGTGTGTCGACAGGCTCACCGGCCGACGCGACGACGCCGTACTCGCCGTCGCTTCCCAGAGAAATGGCCGCGTACGGCAGCTTGAGCGCTTCCCTGACAGTCTCGACGATGGTTGGCAGGACCGCTTCTGGGGCGAGCGTCGCTTCGAGCCGACGACCCAGGCGTGAGACGACCGTGTACGGGTCGTCCCTGTCGCCGTACATCAAGCGGTTGACGGATCGTTGTAGCCGTTCTCGAAGTGGGGCGAACAGCACGGCGACCACGCCGGTCGCGGCGAGTGCGACCAGGAGGTTGTCGGAGGTGCGGAAGAGCTGCCCCAGGTAACCGACGACCAGGACGTAGATGCCGATCACACACGCCGTGAGACCCCCGTAGACAAGAGTCCGATTGATGACCGGGTCGATGTCGTAGAGGCGGTACTTCAAGATGGCGACACCAGCCGCGATCGGGACCGCGGACAGTGCGAGCGCATCTATGACGGCGAACAGGCTCGGCGTCGTCCGCTCGACAGGTGCGTTGAGAAGGAACCAGGCGGGCACAAGTGCCGCCGCAAACGTGAGCCACTTGATCTGCTGGCGCTGCTCCGTCCCGGACCGGCGGAAGCGGACGACAAGGCTCGCCGCGGCAACGGCGATGAGGGTCAGCCACAGCGGTCCCACGACGACGGTCAGCACCGACGTGATCGGTCCCGGGAGCTGCCTCGTCCAGGGATTCTCCAGTTCCAGGCCGGAGATCCGTCCCGGCTCCATCGCCGTGACGCCCGCCGTGATGGCCGCGAAGAGGACGGCGAACCAGGCCACCGGGCGCCAGCTGGGGGAGACCAACCGGCCGTCTGGGAAATGGAGAGGGACGATGACGAGCACCAGCGTCGCGCCGGGAACCCACAACCAGGCGCTCAGCCACGCCATCGCCCATGCCGCTGGCAGTGACCCGGGGTCGGTGA
>JACCZT010000183.1 GCA_013695785.1 Nocardioidaceae bacterium
GCTCGACGCCGGCAGCGATGCGGTCCTCATCGAGACCGCTCAGGACCTGTTGCAGGCCAAGGCCGCGGTGATCGGTGCCAACCGGGCGATAGAGCGCTCGGGCACGTCGATCCCGGTGCTCGTCCACGTCACCGTGGAGACGACGGGAACAATGTTGCTCGGCACCGAGATCGGTGCCGCGCTGGCCGCACTCGAGCCGCTCGGCATCGACCTGATCGGCCTGAACTGCGCCACCGGGCCGGCTGAGATGAGCGAGCACCTCCGCCAGCTGTCGCGCACCGCGCGCGTGCAGCTCGGCTGCATGCCAAACGCCGGTCTGCCGCAGATCAGTGCTGGCGGTGCCCGCTACCCGCTGACACCACAGCAGCTGGCCGATGCCCACGAGACCTTCACCCGCGAGTACGGGCTGAGCCTCGTCGGTGGCTGCTGTGGTACGACGCCCGAGCATCTGCGGTTGGTGGTCGAGCGCGTGCGTGGTAGGGCGCTGGCGCCGCGTGATCCCCGTCCGGAGGCGGGAGGGTCGTCGCTCTACCAGCACGTGCCATTCCAGCAGGACGCGTCGTACCTCGCGATCGGCGAACGCACCAACGCCAACGGTTCGATCGTGTTTCGCGAGGCGATGCTCCAGCAGCGGTGGGACGACTGCGTCGAGATCGCCCGCGGCCAGATCAGGGACGGAGCCCACCTGCTCGACCTCAACGTCGACTACGTCGGCCGGGACGGTGCCGAGGACATGAGCACGCTGGCGCGGCTGCTGGCGACGGCGTCGACCCTGCCGATCGTGCTCGATTCCACCGAGCCGGCGGTCCTGCAGGCCGGCCTCGAACGCCTCGCCGGCCGCTCGGTGATCAACTCGGTCAACTACGAGGACGGTGACGGGCCGGACTCACGGTTCGCCAAGATCATGGCGTTGGCGATAGAGCACGGCGCAGCTGTCGTTGCGCTCGCCATCGATGAGGACGGGCAGGCCCGCACCGCAGCGTCGAAGGTACGTGTCGCCTCGCGTCTGATCGAGGATCTCACCAGCGGCTGGGGCATGCGCACGAGCGACATCCTGATCGACTGCCTGACCTTTCCGGTCGGCACCGGCCAGGAGGAGACGCGGCGGGACGGCCGGGAGACGATCGAGGCGATCCGCCAGGTGAAGCGGCGCTATCCCGAGGTGCAGACCGTCCTCGGTCTGTCCAACATCTCCTTCGGACTCAACCCGGCCGCACGTGTCGTCCTCAACTCGGTATTCCTGCACGAGTGTGTCGAGGCCGGTCTGGACGCAGCGATCGTCCACGCGGCCAAGATCCTTCCGCTCGCGCGGATCCCTGAGGAACAGCGCAAGGTCGCTCTCGACCTGGTCTACGACCGGCGCAGTGCGGACTACGACCCCCTGACCGCGATGCTGGACATGTTCGCCGGCGTCAAGGCGGCCGACGCCGACGTCGACCGGGCCGCCGAGCTCGCGGCGATGCCATTGGATGCCCGGTTGCGGGCCCGCATCGTCGACGGCGAACGGAAGGGGCTGACGGCCGATCTCGACGAGTCCCTTGCCCTTGGCCGGGGTGCCCTGGAGATCATCAACGAGGATCTTCTGGAGGGCATGAAGGTCGTCGGTGAGCTGTTTGGCTCCGGTCAGATGCAGCTTCCGTTCGTGCTGCAGTCCGCCGAGACCATGAAGGCCGCGGTCGCCCACCTCGAACCGCATATCGAGCGGTCCGATGACGACGGCAAGGGCACGATCGTGCTGGCCACGGTCAAGGGCGACGTCCACGACATCGGCAAGAACCTCGTCGACATCATCTTGACCAACAACGGCTACACCGTCGTCAACCTCGGCATCAAGCAACCCGTGCAGGCGATCCTGGACGGGGCCGAGGAGCACCGCGCCGACGTGATCGGGATGTCCGGGCTACTGGTCAAGAGCACAGTCGTGATGAAGGAAAACCTCCAGGAGCTCAACTCCCGCGGACTGGCGGCGCGCTGGCCGGTCATGCTCGGCGGTGCCGCGCTCACCCGCGCCTACGTCGAGCAGGACCTCGCCGAGCTGTACGACGGCGAGGTCCGCTACGCGCGGGACGCCTTCGAGGGCCTGCGGCTGATGGATGCCATCATCGCGGTCAAACGAGGCGTTCCCGGCGCCGAGCTACCGGCCTTGCGCGAGCGGCGCGTCACCACGTCGGCGCGCGTGGTGCGGGCCGACCCGGACGAGGTGCCGGACCGCTCGGACGTCGCGACCGACGTTGCGGTGCCGACGCCACCCTTCTGGGGCGACCGGATCGTCAAGGGTGTACCCCTGGCGGAGGTCGCATCGTGGCTCGACGAACGTGCGACCTTCATGGGTCAGTGGGGGTTGAAGACCTCACGCGCCGAGGGCGGTCCGACATACGAGGAGCTGGTCGAGACCGAGGGCCGTCCGCGACTGCGGCTGTGGATGGACCGAATCATGACCGAACAGGTCATGGAGCCGGCCGTGATCTACGGGTACTGGCCGTGCTACGCAGACGGCAACGACCTGGTGGTGCTCGATGCGCCGACGCAGTCGGAGGAGGTCGCGCGGTTCTCCTTCCCGCGCCAGCGGCGTGGGAGGTACCTGTGTCTCGCCGACTTCTTCCGCCCCAAGGATGCCGGTGAGCTGGACGTCGTCGGGTTTCACCTGGTCACGATGGGCGCCCACGTCAGCGACGTCACCCGGGACCTTTTCGAGCGCAATGCCTACCGCGACTACCTGGAGCTGCACGGGCTGTCCGTGCAGCTGACCGAGGCGCTCGCTGAGTACTGGCATGCGCGGGTACGCCGTGAGCTCGACATCGACGGGAACGACCCCGCCGGACTCCCGGGGATCCTGAAGCAGGGCTACCGGGGTGAGCGGTACTCCTTCGGCTATCCCGCGTGCCCAGACCTCGATGACCGCGCCACGCTGATGCGGCTGCTCCGCCCCGAACGGATCGGCGTCGAGCTTTCCGAGGAGCTGCAGCTGCATCCCGAGCAGTCCACCGACGCGATGATCCTGCACCACCCGGAGGCGGGTTACTTCAATGCGAGGTAACGAGCTCTTGAAGCGAGGGAGCAGCAATGCGAGGTAACGAGCTGCGGCGCCCGGCCGCGGTGTTGTGGGACCTCGACGGCACGATCATCGACACCGAGCCGTTGTGGATGGCGGCGGAGTACGACCTGGTAGATCGCCATGGCGGCACCTGGAACGAGAAGCATTCCAAGGCGATCGTCGGTAGCGACCTGGTGAACGCCGGCGGCTACATCCGCGAGCACGCCGGTGTCGACCTCGAGGCGCACGAGATCGTCGAGGACCTGGTCGGCGCCGTCCTGACCCAGATGGCCACCGACCTCAGGTGGCGTCCAGGGGCGCTGGAGCTGCTTGGGGCCCTGCACATCGCAGAGGTCCCGCTCGGCCTGGTCACCATGTCGTATCGCTCGATCGTCGATGCGCTGCTCCCGCACCTGCCTGAGGGCATCTTCGACATCGTGGTCACCGGCGACGAGGTGACCGCGGGCAAGCCCGACCCGGAGCCGTACCTCGCAGCGGCACGGGCGCTCGCTGTCGACCCTGCCCGATGCGTGGCAATTGAAGACTCGCCGACCGGCACCGCGGCTGCCGAGGCGGCGGGGTGCCACGTCCTGGTGGTGCCGAACCAGGTGGCCGTCGCTCCGGCACCGGGCCGCACTCTCGCGCAGAGTCTGGTCGGCATCGGCGTCGCCGACCTTGCCGCGCTGCTCGGATAGGTCTTCAGGAGATGTCGGTCAGCAGGTGACCGCGGGCCTCGCGACGTCTGCGCTGCTCATCGGGGTCGGGCACCGGTACGGCCGCGATGAGCTGCTTGGTGTACTCGTGCTGCGGCGCGCCGAGGACCTGCGCCCGGCCGCCGACCTCGACGAGCTCGCCGCGGCGCATCACGGCCACCCGGTGGGCGAGGGAGTCGACGACGGCGAGGTCATGGCTGATGAACAGACAGGCGAACTGCAACCGCTGCTGCAGCTCGGCGAAGAGCGTAAGCACGCGGGCCTGTACCGAGACGTCCAGTGCGGACGTCGGCTCGTCGGCGATCAGCAGGTCGGGGTCGAGCGCGAGAGCGCGCGCCAGGCTCACGCGTTGACGCTGGCCGCCGGAGAGCTCGTGCGGATAGCGCTCGGCGTACTCCACGCCCAGCTCGACGCTGTCCAGCAGCTCGCGGACCCGGCGATCACGGTCGGTGCTCGACATGTCGGTCTGCACATGGATCGGCTCCGCGACACATTCCGCGATCGTCATGTGGGGGTTCAGCGAAGCCGCCGGATCCTGGAACACGAACCCGAACCTGCCCCGCAGCGGCCGCAGCTGGCGCTCGGAGAGGTTAGAGATGTCGGTTCCGCTGACGGTGACCGTGCCCGAGGTCGGACGCTGTAGCCCGACAGCGCATCGACCCACGGTCGACTTACCGGAGCCTGACTCACCGACCAGGCCGAGAGTCTCACCGCGCGCGACCTCCAGGTCGACATTGTCGACGGCGCGGAACGACGGTTGGCCGAGCCGGCCGGAGAACTCGACGACGAGGTCGCGGACCAGGAGCACGGGGGCGCCGGCGCCCTCGGTGCTGAGCTCGGTGGTCGAGCCGTGCCCCAGGTGCGGGACCGCGGCGAGGAGACGCTGCGTATAGGGGTGCTGGGGATCGGCGAAGAGCGAGCGGGCATCAGCCTCCTCGACGATGGCGCCGCGGTACATGACGACCACGCGGTCGGCCATGTCGGCGACCACACCCATGTTGTGGGTGATCAGCACGATCGCTGTACCGAGTCGGTGACGCAGCTCGAGCAGCAGCTCCAAGATGGCGGCCTGGACCGTCACGTCGAGCGCGGTGGTCGGTTCGTCGGCGATGATCACCTCCGGCTCGCACGAGATGGCCATCGCGATGACGATGCGCTGCTTCTGCCCACCGGAGAGCTGGTGCGGGTAGTAGTTGACGCGTCGCTGCGGGTCGGGGATGCCGACCAGGTCCAGCAGCTCGACCGCGCGCGCCTTGGCCTGCTTGCGTGACATGGAGCGGTGGGCACGCAGGCTCTCACTGATCTGCCATCCGACGGTGTAGACGGGGTTGAGAGCCGTCGACGGTTCTTGGAAGACCATCGCGGCCTGATCCCCGCGGATCGGTCGGAGCTGGCTCGCGGACATTCCGAGCAGCTCGGTGTCCTTGAGCCGCGCAGACCCGGTCACCTCCGCGGTTGCCGGGAGCAGCCCGAGAACCGCCCTCGAGCTGACCGACTTGCCCGACCCTGACTCGCCCACGACGGCGACGACCTCCCCGGGCGCCACATCGAAGCTGATGCCGTCGACTGCCTGGACGAGCCCGGCATCGGTGCGGAAGGTCACGCAGAGGTCGGTCAGGCTGAGGGTCGCGACCCGCTTGTGGCCGGCATCGGAGCGCGGGGTGCGCACGGCTGCCGCGGCGTCACCGGTTGCCAAGACGTCGGCGAGCTCATCGGCGATCTCCTTCTCGTCCGCGGTGCTGGTGCCGCCGGTGCGGTTGCGCAGCAGCGGGTTGAGCACGTCGTTGAGGCTCTCGCCGACGAGTGTCACGCCGAGCACCATCAACACGATCGCCGAACCGGGGAAGAGGCCGGTCCACCAGATCCCGTTGGAGGTGTCGGACAGCGCCTTGTTGAGGTCGTACCCCCATTCGGCGGCGGCCGACGGCTCGATGCCGAAACCGAGGAACCCGAGGCCCGCCAGGGTCAAGATGGCCTCGGAGGCGTTCAAGGTCGCGATCACCGGCACGGTCTGCGCGACGTTGGAGAAGATGTGCTTGAACAGGATGCGGGGAGTACGTGCGCCGACGACCCTGGCCGCGTCGACGTACGGCTCGGCCTTGACCGCGACTGTCGCGTTGCGCACGACGCGGAAGTACTGCGGGATGAAGACGACGGTGATGGAGATGGCTGCGGACAAGATGCCGGCGACGACCCCACTCTGTCCGCCGGCCAGGACGATCGACACCACGATGGCCAGGAGCAACGACGGGAAGGCGTACAACGCGTCCATCACGAGCACCAGGACACGGTCCAGCCAGCTTCCGAGGTAGCCTGAGACCAGACCGAGCGGCACGCCGATCACGATGGAGAGCAGGACCGCGAGCACGATCACCTCGGTCGCGGTCCGAGCACCGTAGATGACCCGCGACAGGACGTCCTCCCCGCCGACGGTGGTGCCCCACCAGTTCAGCCCGTTCGGCGCGACCTGGGTGCCGAAGACGGTGTCTCCCGTGCGGTCGGCGCTGAACCCGTACGGCGCGATCCACGGGGCGAAGACCGCGAGGACGAGGAAGACGAGCACGAGCGCCAGACCGGCGAACAGCATGAAGCGCTGCAGCCCGCGCGTCGAGCGGAGGATCGCGAGCATCAGAACCTCACCCTCGGGTCGACGAACGCGACGATGACGTCGATGAGGAAGCTCGCCACGCAGACCACGACGGCGAGAACGGTGACGATGCCCTGGACGGCGATGAAGTCGCGCTTGATGAGGTACTGCGCGAGCGTGTAGCCCAGTCCCTGCCACTCAAAGGTCGTCTCGGTCAGCACCGCACCGCTCAGCAGGAGGGCGACCTGGAGCCCCATCACCGTGACGACCGGGACGAGGGCGTTGCGGAACGCGTGCTTGCGGATGACGCGACGCTCGGGGACCCCACGCGAGCGGGCCGCCGTGACGTAGTCCATCCGCAGCGTCTCCAGCAGGTTGACGCGCACCAGCCGCAGGAACACGCCGCCGGTGAGGAGTCCGAGCGCCACCGCGGGCAGGACGGCATGCTGAAGCACGTCGCCGATGTAGCCGGCGTCGCCGTACAGGATCGCGTCCACGATCATGATGTGGGTCTGTGGTGAGACGTTCTGCAACGCCAGCTCGACGTTGGTGCTGGCGCGTCCGGCGACCGGCAACCACCCGAGCTGGATGGCGAACAGCAGCTTGAGCAGCAGGCCGACGAAGAAGACCGGTGCGGCGTACACGAGGATCGCGAACAACCGGAGCAGGACGTCCGGCAAGCGGTCGCGGTAGCGAGCGGCGATGCGACCGAGCGGCACGCCGACGGCGAACGCGACGAGCAATGACCAGAAGGCCAGCTCGAGCGTGGCCGCGCCGTTGACCACGAGGATGTCGGAGATTGGTCGTTTATCGGTCAGGGTGACTCCGAAGTCACCGCGGACGATGCCGCTGAGGTACTCCCAGTACTGCGTCAGCAGCGGGCGGTCGAGCCCGGCCTCGGCCTTGCGTTCGGCAATCTGGGTGGCCGTGAGGCGCCCACCCTGTGCAGCGGTGATCGGATCACCGATCACCCGCATCAGAAAGAAGACCAGCGTCACCAGCACCCACAGCATCGGAATCACCAGCGCGAGCCGCACCGCCAGGTAGCTCAGCAACGGGTTCGAGCTCTTCGTCGTGCCGGTCTGAGGGGCGGGGGGTTCGGGAGCGAGGAGCTCGGCCGAGACTGCCATGTGCACCTACCTTGCTGTCAGGACCGAGGGGGTACGACGCCCACGGAGGTACGGGCCCGACCCGGCGGTCGGGCCCGTACCTGTTCCCGTGGTCGTGGGGC
>JACCZT010000195.1 GCA_013695785.1 Nocardioidaceae bacterium
CACCCCCGTCGACCTTGAGAACTTCCAAGGTCACCCCGGAGTCCTTCGCCATCGCCTCGGCGACGTCGCGGCTCTGGTAGCAGATCGCCTCCAGCGTCGCCCGGGCCAGGTGCGCGTTGGTGGAGAAGCGCGACAGCCCGACGATGGCTCCCCGAGCGTCGGAGCGCCAGTACGGTGCGAACAGCCCGGAGAAGGCCGGCACGAAGTAGACGCCGCCGCTGTCGTCGACCTGCCGGGCCAGCGCCTCGCTCTGCGCGGCCCCGGAGATGATCCCGAGCTGGTCGCGAAGCCACTGCACGGCCGAGCCGGTGACCGCGATGGATCCCTCGAGCGCGTACACCGGCGGATCGTCACCGAGCTGGTACGCCACCGTCGTCAGCAGCCCGCTGGTGGAGTGCACGATCTCGGTGCCGGTGTTGAGCAGCATGAAGTTGCCGGTGCCGTAGGTGTTCTTGGCCTCACCCGGTGCGAAGCAGACCTGGCCGACCGTCGCGGCCTGCTGGTCGCCGAGGATCCCGGTCAGCGGCAACTCTCCACCGAACGGACCGTCCGCGCGTGTGAGGCCGTACGGCTCGGGTGACGACGACGACCTGATCGCCGGCAGCATCGACCGCGGGATGTCGAAGAGGCCAAGTAGCTCGTCGTCCCACTGCAGCGTCTTGAGGTCCATCAGCATGGTGCGGCTCGCGTTGGTCACGTCGGTGACGTGGACGCCACCGTCGACACCGCCGGTCAGGTGCCACACCAGCCAGCTGTCGGTGTTGCCGAAGATCGCGTGGCCTTCCTCGGCGGCGGTCCGGGCGCCGTCGACGTTGTCGAGGATCCACCTGATCTTGCCTCCGGAGAAGTACGTCGCTGGCGGGAGGCCGGCGCGCCGGCGGATCAGGTCACCGTGTCCGGCGCGTTCGAGCGCCGAGGCGATGCGATCGGTGCGGGTGTCCTGCCAGACGATCGCGTTGTAGTACGGCCTGCCGTCGCGCCGGTCCCAGACCACCGTCGTCTCCCGCTGATTGGTGATGCCTACGGCCGCGAGGTCGGCGGGCCCTAGCCCGGCGTCGCCGAGGGCGGTCCGCACCACCGCGGAGGTGCGCTCCCAGATCTCGACGGGGTCGTGCTCGACCCATCCTGCCTGCGGAAGGATCTGCTGGTGCTCGAGCTGGTGGCGCGCCACCTCGTCGCCCGCGTGGTCGAAGATCATGAACCGGGTGCTGGTGGTGCCCTGGTCGATCGCTCCCACGTAGTCAGCCACAGGAGCGAACCTACGCCGACCGCCTCAGCGGCGCGCTCGGGTGCCGCCGTATTCGCCGCGCACGCCCCCGTGTGGCGCGCGCTCGGACGGGACCTGGCCGAAGGCGCCGGACTGGAAGTCCGCGAAGGCCTGCATGACCTCGGCCCTGGTGTTCATGACGAAGGGACCCGCCCACGCGATGGGTTCGCGGATCGGCAGCCCGCCGAGCACCACGACCTCCAGCGACGGCGAGCGGCTCTCCTGTGTGCCGGACGCGCCGAGGCTGATGGTGTCGCCGCCGCCGAGCACGGCCAGCTGTCCGGCGCGCAGCGGTCGGCGGTCCGGTCCGACCCACCCGTCACCGGCCATGACGTAGACAAGTGCGTTGAAGTCCCGGCGCCACGGCAGCGTCAGCGACGCCGTCGCCAGCACCGTGGCGTGCACCATCGCCATCGGGGTGTGGGTGCTCCCGGGTCCGCGTACGCCGTCGACCTCACCGGCGATGACCCGGATGAGGGCGCCGGCATCGGCGGTCGCGGCGAGGCCGACCTGGCTCGCACGAAGGTCTTGGTAGTGCGGTGCCGACATCTTCTGCGCGCGGGGCAGGTTGACCCAGAGCTGCAGACCGTGGAACAGCCCGCCGGCCTGCACCAGCCACTCCGGTGGCTTCTCGATGTGCAGCAGCCCGGAGCCGGCGGTCATCCACTGCGTGTCGCCGTCGGTGATCGACCCGCCGCCGCCGTGGGAGTCGTCGTGCTCGAAGACGCCGTCGATCATGTACGTCACGGTCTCGAAGCCACGGTGCGGGTGCCACGGCGTGCCCTTGGGCTCACCGGGGGCGTACTCGACCTCGCCCATCTGGTCCATGTGGATGAAGGGGTCGAGGAGGTTCGGATCGATTCCGGCGAACGCACGGCGGACCGGGAACCCTTCTCCCTCCTGGCCGCTCGACGCGTTCGTGATGCTGACCACCTGGCGGGTCGGGCGGCCCGGGCCGGCGGCGATGACGCGCGGCAGGACCGTCCAGTCGGCAGCAGTGACGGCAGGCATGGTGTACTCCTTCGTCGGTGATGACCACATCATAGTTGAACACTCAACTAAGCACAGGCATTCCGGGCTGACACCGTCGGCACCCCTCGGGTCACCGCATGTCCGGCTGACCGTTCGATGCGGTGACACCACCGTCGACGGGCAGGTTGACA
>JACCZT010000011.1 GCA_013695785.1 Nocardioidaceae bacterium
ACCAGTGTCACCTCGGTGCCCTCGTGCTCGAACCAGCGGCGCAGGACGTCGAAGACGACCTCCTTGCGGATGTGGCCGATGTGCGGCGGTCCCTGAACGGTCAGGCCGCAGTGATAGATCGAGACCTGTCCAGCGTGCAGGGGCACGAAGTCACGGCTCTGCTTCGTCGCGGTGTCGTACAGGCGAAGTGTCACCGGTCAAGCCTAGTGGCTCAGACGATGCTCTCTTGCCGCCTCGGCGACGCACGGCTGTCCGCCCGCGACACCTGAGCCGCTTGTCCTGGGAAAGCAGGGCCGCCCGATCGGCGAAGTCGGTGCCAGCGGGCGGCAGGTCGCCTACTCTGGTGCGATGGTCCCATCAGTCACATGCGTCACACGCCGCCCTGCCTCCGTCCGCACCGCCGTCGTCGTCGGCGCGGTTGCCCTCGCCGCCGGCATGCTGGTCGCGGCCCCGACCGCCGGCGCCGCAGTGGCGCACGCGAAGGTCGAACGCTGGAGCACCACCAAGGACTTCGAAGCCGGCTCCGCCCACGGCACGCGCTCCGCCAACGGTGCGCTCACCGTCGCCAGGCCCACCGGGACGACGATGTACGCCGGCAAGGGGTACGAGCACGCCGCCTGGACCTCGCCATGGAGCAAGCCCGGTTTCGGGGCCAACCAGCTGATCGCGTCGTGGAACGCACGTACGCCGAAGGGCACCTTGGTGAAGATCGCGATGCAGGGACGTACGACTGCCGGCAGGACCGGTTCGTGGGACACGGTCGCGCACTGGGCAGAGGGCGACGGCACGATCAGGCGCGAGTCGGCGCCGCGCCAGGTGGACGACTACTCCTTCGTCAACGTCGACACCGTCGTGACCGACGCCTCCGTCCGCTACGAGGCGTGGAAGGTCCGCGTCACGCTCATGCGTGCCAAGGGGTCGAAACGCACTCCCAGCGTTCGGTCCATCGGTGCGGTCGCGTCCCAGGTGACGTCGTCGGTCCCCGCGACCAGCAGGACGACGATGCGCAGAGGGGTCGAGCTCGACGTACCCCACTACTCCCAGATGATCCACCAGGGCGAGTATCCGCAATGGGACAACGGCGGTGAGGCCTGGTGCTCTCCGACCTCCACCATGATGGTGCTCCGCTACTTCGGCGCGGGACCGGCCAGGTCCGACTACGCGTGGGTCAACGACAGCTATCGCAACCCCTTCGTCGACCACGCCGCGCGCCACACCTTCGACTACCGCTACGACGGTGCCGGCAACTGGCCGTTCAACACTGCGTACGCCGCGACGAACCCCGCTCGCGACAAGGGCGGGTCGGTGCAGATGGACGCGTTCGTCACCCGGCTGAAGTCGTTGCGGGACGCAGAGAAGCTCATCAAGGCGGGCATCCCGGTCGTCGCCTCGGTCACGTTCGGCAGCGGCGAGCTTTCCGGCGCACCGATCTCATCGACCAGCGGCCACCTGATGGTGATCGCCGGCTTCACCGCCAAGGGCAAGGTCATCGCCGCCGACCCCGCGGGACCCGACAACGGCAGCGTTCGCCGTGTGTACGACCGCTCGCAGTTCGAGCGCGCGTGGCTCCGCGGCGGAGACGGTACCTCCTACGTCATCCGCCCCAAGGATGTCGCCCTGCCCGGCGGCAAGGGCTCGTCGCGCTGGTGACAGGCTGGACACCGTGACCCTTTCCACCACCCGCCCTCTACGCCTGCTGCGCTGGAGCGCCGCGGAGGTCGACCCGGGCTCGGGCGAGACGCCACGTACGTACGCCGACCCCCACGCTGACGCACCACCAGTGGACTACCACGAGCGCTTCTGGGAGTCGCCCGTCACCGCACTCGACTTCGACGTGACCTCACTCATCGCGTCGTGGACGGCTCGAACGCCCGGGACGTCGTGGCTGGAGGTGGCGGTACGTGGTGGCGCCGTGTCCGCCGACAGCGACTGGCTGGTGGTCGGCAGGTGGGCCGAGACGACCGAGGAGATTCATCGCACCAGCGTGCCGGGCCAGGCGTCGGCCGGCGCCCGCGTCGCGACCGACGAGGTGCTCGTGGAACCGGAAATGCACTGGCGTCACGTGCAGCTGCGAGTCTCCCTCCTGCGCCGAGCGGGTGAGCATCCCGACGAACCTGCCGGCGTCGAGAGCCTGACGCTGCTCGTCAGCGGCGCCGACGACGAAGCGCCCACCACCTCCTACCCGTCGGGGACGGAGCTCCAGCCCGCTGAGTCCGTGCGGGTCCTCGACGTCCCGACCTACTCCCAGCAGCTGCATCGCGACCTGCTGCCCGAGCTCGGTGGCGGCGGGCAGAACTGGTGCTCGCCCACGTCGGTCTCCATGGTGGTGGACCACTGGGGCGCGGGGCCGGTCGCGACCGCGGCCGAGGCGGTGCCCTACGCCGCCCGCCACACCTACGACTTCGCCTACACCGGGACCGGCAACTGGCCGTTCAACGCCGCCTACGCCGGGCGGTTCGGGCTGGATGCGTTCGTGACGCGCCTGCACTCGCTCGAGGAGGCGGCGCACTTCATTGCCGCTGGCATCCCGTTGGTGCTCGGGATCGCGTTCACCAAGGAGCAGCTCGACGGCGCGGGCTATGCCACCGACGGTCACCTCGTGGTGCTGGTCGGTTTCGACGAAAATGGCGACGTCATCGTCAACGACCCCGCGTCCCACCAGCGCCGCAGCGACGACGACGTGCTCACGACCTACCGGCGCGAGCAGTTCGCACAGTCCTGGCTGAGGCGTTCCAGCGGCATCGCGTACGTCATCAAGCCTCCACACGTGCCGCTCCCGCCGGCTCCGTCCGGTGCCGCCTGGTAGTCAGCCGACCGAGAGCCGCACCGAGTGGTATCCCGTCGCACCGTCGGGCAGCACGTCGGCGACCTCGGACGTCTGTGGCTCGCCGGTGCTGTCGGTCGCACGGACCTCGAGGGTGTGGTCGCCGCCGGTGGCTTCCCAGTCCCACACCCACTGCACCCACGTGTCGATGCGGGTCGACTCCGGATCCGCGTCGCCATTGGTTGACACCGACCCACCGTCGACCGTCGAGAGCGTGGCCGGCTGCCAGGCCCCGCCGTCGACGCGTACCTCGACGGCCTCGATCCCGCGGTGCTGTGCCCACGCGACGCCGGCAACCTTGACCGGGCCGGCATCGACGTCGCCGCCCGGGGTGTCGATCCGCGAGTGGGTCTTGACCGGGCCCTTGTCGGACCAGCCCCGCCTGGTCCAGTAGGCACTGAAGGCCCCGAACCGGGTGACCTCCCAGTCCACCACCCACTTGGTCGCCGACACATAGCCGTACAGACCTGGCACCACCTGACGCACCGGGAACCCGTGGTCGACCGTCAGAGGTTCGCCGTCCATGGCGACCGCCAGCAGCGAGTTGCGTCCGTCGGTCAACGCCTCGAGCGGCGTGCCACAGGTCCAGCCGTCCTCAGACGTCGACAGCAGTGCGTCGGCTTCGGGAAGTACGCCGACATCGGCGAGGATCTGCTTGGTCGGAACCCCGCTGAACGAGGTGTTGCCGATCAGGTCGCCACCGACAGGGTTGGACACGCAGCACAATGTCACCCACGCATCGACAAGACCCCGGTCGACGAGGTCCTGGTATGTCAGAGTCAGCTCCTGCTCGACCATGCCGTGGATCCGTAGCGACCAGTCCTCGGGCTTGATCAGCGGTGGCGACAGCGCGGTGTCGATGCGGTAGAAGTCGGCGGTGGGTGTCTTCCACGCGGTGATCCCCTTGACCGCCGGGTCGGTTCCGTCCGGTGTCGCGATCTGCCGGACCGGAAGTCGCAGCCCCGCGCGAGTCTGCTCCACCGCGGTACGCGCGTGACCGATCCAGCGTCCGGCGCCGGCGACGACGGCGGACCCAGCCAGCACGACCACGACGTTGCGCAGGACGGTGCGCCGGTCGACGGCGGGCCGACCGGCGCCCGTCGCCACAGCTACCGGCGGCTCAGAGGAGCGGCGCTGCTTCTGGAGCAGCCGCAGTGCCAGCGCGGCCGTACCGGCGCCAGCGACGGCAGCGACGACCGACAGCGCTCGGCCGTCGGGGCGGGACAGCACGGCGACCGCGCCGATCAGCGCCAGCACGGCGAAGCCTCCTGTCGCAACCGCGGGCCGACGCTCGGCTTGGGAGCCGAGGAACGCGCCGATGACGAGCGTCACCACAAGTACGCCCGCCACGAGCAGCGGTTTGTCCCACTGGCCGACCGCGGAGATGGCACGTTCGGCGACCGAGCCGGGCGTGTACTCGATCACCAGCTGGCCGACGGCCAGGGTTGGTGTGACGCGCGTGCCGGTCAGGCCGGCAGCCAGCTCCGAGACGGCGAGCCCCGCGACGGTGGCGAGGACGCCGTTGATCTTGGTCATGCTGTGATGATCCCCCGAGCACCCAAACGCGACCCGGCCCCGCTGATGTCCAGTGCCGTTGCCATATGAGTAGTTCGAGGTTGGCGTACGCCATGATGGGCGAATGACCGATCCGATCCCGCGCACCGGAATCGGCGTCGACGTCCATGCTCTGGCGCTGGGCCGGGAGATGTGGATCGCCGGACTGCTGTGGCCAGAGGAGTCCCACGGCCTCGAGGGTCACTCCGACGCTGACGTCGTGGCACACGCCGCCTGCGACGCCCTGCTGTCGGCAGCGGGGCTGGGCGACCTCGGCAGCACCTTCGGTACGGCCGACCCGACGTGGTCGGGCGCCTCGGGTGCCGAGCTGCTGGCAGAGACGGCCCGTCTCGTCCGCGAGGCGGGCTACACCATCGGCAACGTGGCCGTGCAGCTCATCGGCAACCGCCCCAAGCTGGGACCGCGCCGCGCCGAGGCCGAGCAGCGGCTCGGAGTCGCTGTCGGCGCGCCCGTCAGCGTGTCCGCCACGACGAGCGACGGCCTCGGGCTCACCGGCAGGGGCGAGGGCGTCGCGGCGGTCGCAACGGCGCTCGTACTGCGCGCCTGACCTCCTCGAACTCGGCCGAGGAGATGAGGCTCAGGAGGCGAGGACCTCGTCGAGCAGGGTCTCGGCCTTGTCCTCGTTGGTGTGCTCGGCGAGCGCCAGCTCCGAGACGAGGATCTGGCGGGCCTTGGCGAGCATTCGCTTCTCACCGGCGGACAGGCCACGGTCGCGCTCGCGGCGCCACAGGTCGCGCACGACCTCGGCCACCTTCATCACATCACCGGAGTGCAGCTTCTCCAGGTTGGCCTTGTAACGACGCGACCAGTTGGTCGGCTCCTCGGTGTGCTCGGCACGCAGCACGCCGAAGACGCGCTCGAGGCCCTCCTTGTCGACGACGTCGCGCACCCCGACGAGATCGAGGTTGCACGCCGGCACCCTGACGACGAGATCGTTCTGGGCGAGGATCCTCAGGACCAGATAGTCCCTGTCCTCGCCTTTGATCTGCCGCGTCTCGATCTCCTCGATGACCGCGGCGCCGTGGTTCGGGTAAACAACCGTCTCGCCGACAGTGAACGTCATGTCTTTGTCCCTTTCTTAGGAGACCTAAGATATCACGATCTCGACCCTCCCCTCGAGGACGTTTGCGCAGGTCAGAGGTCACATTGGGGGTTGACAAACCCCCGAAGACGTGGTGGCCGCAGCCTGGCTCGGCGCGGTGCCGTCCTTGTCGATACGCTGTGCACGCAGCAAACGCCCCCGCACGTTCGCGGGCACCGACCCTGGTCCGTCACCACTCCGAGAGGCAGCTGTGGGCATTCGCACCCCGCTCGTACGCGCGGCGCTGGTCGCCATGCTCCTGTGCGGTGCGGTCCTCGCGCTGTCCGCGTGTGGCACCGGGTTCGACGCGCAGACCAACCGGGTCTACACCGCTGGGGTCGGCAGCAACCACCGCGGCGACACCGTCGACATCCTCAACGCACTGTTCGTCGAGAACGCCGACGAGACCGCCACCTTGTCCGCCGGTCTGCTCGCCCTCGAGCCCGGTGGCGACGCGGTCACCGGAGTAGAGGTCACCACCCAGGACGGGCAGAGCATCGAGTCCTCGCTGGACGAGCCGATCTCGTTGGCGTTCGACGAGCTGCACCTCACCGGCGAGGAGGCCGAGGTGGTCGTAAGCGGCGCCAACTTCCTGGCCGGGGACTTCGTACAGGTCGAGCTCGCGTTCGAGACTTCCGCGCCGATCAGCATCGACGTACCCGTCGTGGCCCGCGATGACGCCTACGACGAGGTGGCACCGGCACCAAACCCCGGGACCACCCCAGCCGAGGAGCCGTCGGAGGCTCCGTCCTGACGGTGCCGGTTCAGGCTTCGTACTTGTAGCCCAGTCCCCTGACCGTGACCAGCAGACGGGGGTTCGCAGGGTCCGACTCGATCTTGGCGCGCAGACGCTTGACGTGGACGTCCAGCGTCTTGGTGTCGCCGACATAGTCCGCCCCCCAGACCCGGTCGATCAGCTGGCCGCGGGTCAGGACCCGGCCGGCGTTGCGCAGGAACATCTCGAGCAGCTCGAACTCCTTGAGCGGCAGCCTGGTGTCCGAACCGTCCACGCTCACGACGTGCCTGTCGATGTCCATGCGCACGCGGCCGGACTCCAGCGTCGTCGGGGAGTCGTCCACCTCGGTGCCGCGCCGCAACACCGCACGAATCCGAGCCACCAGCTCACGCGGGCTGTACGGCTTGGTGACATAGTCGTCAGCGCCGAGCTCAAGCCCGACCACCTTGTCGACCTCGGTGTCCTTGGCGCTGACCATGATGACCGGCACGTTGGAGATCTGGCGCAGTCGGCGGCACACCTCCGTGCCGGGCAGGCCGGGCAGCATCAGGTCGAGCAGCACGATGTCGGCCCCGGCGCGGTCGAACTCCTCCAACGCCTCCGGGCCCGTCGCGGCCACCGCAACCTCGAAGCCTTCCTTGCGCAGGACGTAGGCGAGCGCGTCGCTGTAGCTCTCCTCGTCCTCGACGACGAGTACTCGGCTCACTGGTGTGCCTCCTTGGGCATCGGACGTACGGTGTCGCTCGCCGCGACCGGCGGCGCCGGATCGTCAGAGTATGCGTGTGCCGGCAGCAGCAGCGTGAACGACGACCCTTCGCCGGGCTCGCTCCAGACGGTGACCGAGCCGCCGTGGCTCGCCGCGACGTGCTTGACGATCGACAGTCCCAGACCGGTGCCGCCGGTCGAGCGTGCCCGGGCCGGATCAACCCGGTAGAAGCGTTCGAAGATCCGGTCGAGCTCGCCGCCGGGGATCCCGATCCCCTGGTCGGTCACTGTGACGCGAACCATCTCGCCGTCCCGCTCGGCGACGACGGCCACCCGCGAACCCGGCGGGCTGTAGCTGACGGCGTTCTCCACCAAGTTGCTGACCGCCGCCAGCACCTGGTCGGGGTTGCCGAGGACGTACAGCCCGTTCTCGCTCTGGACCATCAGGTCGATCTGCTTGTTCTCCGCCTCGGTGGTGCTCGCCTCCGTCGCGGTGATGAGTGTGCTGCGCACGTCGACCTCGACCGGTTCGTCGACGAGGGCGTCCCCCTGCAACCGTGACAGCTCGATGATCTGCTGGACCAGCCGCGTCAGCCGCTCGCTCTCACGTCGCATCCGCCCCGCGAACCTCTCGATCGCCTCGGGGTCGTCACGCGCCTCGCCAACGGCCTCGGCCAGGAGCATCAACGCGCCTGCCGGCGTCTTGAGCTCGTGACTGACGTTGGCGACGAAGTCTCGACGGATCGACTCCACCCGCCGCTCCCTGGTGCGGTCGTCCACGAGCACCAGGACCAGCCGCGACGACAGTGGCGCCACCCGGGCCGCCAGCGACAGGGGGTGCGACGACCGACCCGCAACGACGGTGAGGTCGGCTTCACGCACCTCTCCGTCGCGCCGCACCTGACGTACCAGGTCCACGAGCTGCTCGGGCACCAGCTCATCGTCCTTGACCAGGCCGAGCACATGCGCGGGCGCGGACGCCCGCAGCACGACATCGTCGGGACCGACGACCACCGCGCTCGAGCGCAGTACCGACAGGACGGTGTCGACGCCGGGTGGGACAACCGGTTCGGGACGCTCGGGGATCTGGGTCTGCACCTGCTCACTGACCCGCCACGCGAGCACCGTGCCGGCACCGAGGATCGCCCCGACGAGGCCGATCAGGATCAAGGTGATCTCGCTGTCCACAAGGCGATCGTACGCAGCCGGTACATCTGGGGTGCTCCATCGCGGCCGACCTGACCTGGGGTTTGGTCGACTGTTCACGCCGCGTTCACGGCACGTCGTCTCCGCGTCACCTTGGCTCCGTAGCGTGGCTGGCATGCGCGACCAGTACTACGACCAGCTCGACTCCATCGTCGACGACCTGGTGGCGATGACCTCCGCGGTCCAGACCGCCGTCCACGAGGCCACCGACGCCCTGCTCAACGCCGACTCCGCCGCCGCCGAGTCGGTGATCACCGGCGACAAGCAGATCGACATCTCACGCGAGGTGATCGAGAACCGTACGCTCCAATTGCTCGCCACCCAGCAACCGGTTGCCGGCGACCTGCGCCAACTCGTCGCCACCTTGCGGATGGTGGGTGACCTGGAGCGGATGGGCGACCTGTCAGCCCACATCGCCAAGATCGCCCGCCGCCGCATGCCGGACATCGCGGTGCCCGACGAACTCAAGCCGACGATCGCGGAGATGGCGAGCGTCGCTGACCGCATGATTGCCGCCGCGGCCAAGATCGTCGCAGAGCGTGACATCGCAGCGGCCACCGACCTCGAGGCCGAGGACGACGAGATGGACACCCTGCGCCGGATGCTGTTCCGCACGTTGCTCAGTGAGAGCTGGGCGCACGGGGTCGAGCCGGCGATCGACATCGCCCTGCTCGGGCGCTACTACGAGCGGATCGGCGACCACGCCGTCTCGGTTGCCCGGCGCGTCGTGTACCTCGTCACCGGCGAGGTACCCGCGCCCGTCCACTGACGATGGCGCGTCAGCGGCCCTGACTGGCAACCGCGGCGATGGCGGCCGCGGCCGCGTCCGGGTCGAGATAGCGCCCGCCGGCCTCGACTGGCGAGAAGTCCTTGTCGAGCTCGTACAGCAACGGGATACCGGTCGGGATGTTGAGTCCCACCACTGCCTCCTCGCTCATGCCATCGAGATGCTTGACGAGCGCACGCAGCGAGTTGCCGTGCGCCACGACGAGCACCGAGTGACCGGCCCGCAGGTCGGGCACGATCTGGTCGTACCAGTACGGCAGCATCCGCACGAGCACGTCCTTGAGGCACTCTGTCCGCGGACGCACCTCTGCGGGCAGCGCGGCGTAGCGCGGGTCGGCGTGCTGGCTGTACTGGTCGTCGTCGGAAATGGGCGGCGGCGGCGTGTCGTACGACCGGCGCCACAGCATGAACTGCTCCTCGCCGTACTCCTGCAGCGTCGCCTTCTTGTCCTTGCCCTGCAGCGCACCGTAGTGCCGCTCGTTGAGCCGCCACGTGCGACGCACCGGGATCCAGTCGCGGTCGATGCCGTTGAGCGTGATCTCCGCAGTACGGATCGCGCGCCGCAGCAGCGAGGTGTGCAGCACGTCCGGGAGCAGGTCGGCAGCACGCAGCAGCTCGGCACCGCGCTCGGCCTCGCGTACTCCCTGCTCGTTGAGGTCGACGTCGACCCAGCCGGTGAAGAGGTTCTTGGCATTCCACTCGCTGTGGCCGTGGCGGAGGAGGATCAGCTGGTGCGCGGCGGTCATGCGCCACAGTATCGCTCGCGCGGCACGGCTCGACGGCTACCGTGATGATGAACCGAGGAACGGGCGGGGGACGACAGCGATGGCATCGATGCCGGCACGTGCTCCGATCCTGCTGGCGGCCGCGGTCAGCCTCAGTGTCCTCGTGGGCTGCACCGTGACGTCGAACATCACCGACGAGCCCGCCGAGCCCGCCGCCGCACGCACCGTCGAGGACGGCGTCGAGGTCTGGGACCTGCGCGAGCCGCCCACCGCTGCCGATGTCGGCATCCAACCCGGCGAGAAGACGTCGGACTTCCAGACCGGGGTTCCACGCCGTATCAGGCTGCTGCTCCCGGAGGGTTTCGAGCTCGAGACCGTGGGCCCGCTGCTGGGGTTCGACAACTACGGGCATCCCCACCGCAAGCTCGACCACCCTGAGCGGCTCGGCTCCTGGACCCCTAGCACAATGTTCGTGAAGAGCGCACCACTCGAGCCCAGCGCCGCGTACGAAGGGTTCAAGCGCGATCTCGCCGCCGTAGGTCTTCCACCCGACGCCGCCGAGACATGGCTCGCTGAGATGAGATCGACGCCGACCGCTGGCCCGGGTGTCGGCCCCATCCAGGTCCGGGACTTCGCCGAGGTCGGTTACCTCGAGGTCGCCGTGCTTGCCAGCTACAGCCCAGTTGGCGACACGACCGTGTTGTCGTGGACCTTGACCTGGGCGCCGCCACCACGACGCTGAGGTCGAGTGGGACAACGCAGCTAGCCCGCGCCCTGCCGGTCGCCGACCTCGCGCAGCAGTCGCAGGTACGCCTGCTGCGGTTGCGCGCCGCTGGCGACGTACTTGCCGTCGAGAACGGCCGTCGGCACGGCGGTGATGCCGAGCGAACGTGCAGTCTCCACCTGGAGCCGCACGTCCTCAGCACCACCGTCGGAGACCAGCCACGCATCGGCCGCCTCTGCGTCGAGCCCGGCGGCGGCTGCTCTGGCGGCGAGGGTGTCGTGGTCTGCGATGTCTGCGCCTTCGGCGAAGTGCGCGCGCCACAGCTCGTGGGCGAGATCCCGCTGGGCGCCGAGGCCGACGGTGCCCTCGGCCCAGGTGAGCAACCGGTGCGCGTCGAAGGTGTTGGCTTGCACGGCGTTGCTGAAGTCGAAGTCGATCCCGTCGGCGCGACCGGCGGCGCTGACCTGGGCGAACATCTGCTCCGCCCGGTCGTAGCCGCCGAACTTCTCAGCGATCGCCTCGACCAGCGGAGTACCGTCCGACGGCGTGCGCGGGTCGAGCTGGAAGGCGCGTAGCGCGATCTCGATCGGGTCGCCGGTCTCCAGCGTGTACGCCGCGGCGGCGCGCTCGAGTCGTGTGACGCCGAGGTAGCACCACGGACAGACCACGTCCGAGAACACGCTGATCTTCATGCTGGTGCCAACGCCTCCCACGACCCGCGTGTTCCGCCGTCGCGCCATCATCGCGCACGAGCGTCAGGAAGGTGGGCGCTCGAGCCAGCCACGGAACGCGTCGAGGTTGCGGGTGGACTCACCGCGCGCGGTGCGCCACTCCCACTCCTTGCGGATCGCGGACGCGAACCCGAGCTCGAGGATGGTGTTGAACGACTCATCGGCGTACGTCAGCACCGAGCCCAGCACCCGGTCGACCTCCTCGGGCGTGACCGCATGCAGCGGCAGGCGCCCGTCGAGGTAGATGTCACCTTCGTGGTCGACGGCGAACGCGACGGCGTACATCTTGAGGTTTCGCTCGAGCAGCCACCGGTAGACAGCGTGGTGGTTCTCGTCGGGGTTGCGGGCGACGAACGCATGGATGCCGACCGCGTGTGCTCCGACCTCGAGCCGGCATGTCGTCTGCAGCTTCTGCTCACCGGGAAGGGTGACGTCGAAGACACCCTGCCGATGCTCGGTGTGCTCCAGGCCCGCCTCGCCCAAGGCACGACGCAGCACTGCGGCAGCATCAGCAGGCGTGTGGACCGCAGTCAAAGCGAGACGACCGAGGGCACCGGGTAGAGCTTGGCGAGCGCGCGGGCGTAGACCTCCAGCGTCTGCTCTGCGGTCTCGTCCCACCCGAACGACGCGGCGTGGGTACGAGCGCCGCGGCTCAACATCGCCCGACGGGCGGGCACGGACAGGATGCTCTCGAATGCCTCCGCATAGTCGCCAGGCTCGTGGCCGGGGACGAGAAGACCGCTGACTCCGTCCCGTACGGCGGTCGTCAGCCCTCCGACTGCCGCGGCGACGACCGGGGTGCCGCACGCCTGGGCTTCAAGGGCGACGAGGCCGAACGACTCGTTGTACGACGGCACGCACACCAGCGAGGCGGCTGCGTAGTAGTCCGCCAGCTGGGACTGCGTCACCGTCGGGACGAAGCGGATCAGGTCGGCGATGCCCAGCTCGGCGGCCAGGGTCTCCAGGGCGCGAGGACGTTCCAGGCCGGTGCCGGAGGGCCCGCCGACGATCACGACCGCGAGATCGGCGCGCCGCTCGAGACGTGCGGCCACAAGTGCTGCCGCGGCCTTGAGAAGCACGTCGGGTGCCTTCAGCGGCTGGATCCGCCCGGCAAAGAGCAAGATGTCCCCGCCGTGGGGAAGTCCGAGGCGGGCGCGGGACGCTGCCTGGTCGCGGGGCCCGAACACCGCGAGGTCGACTCCGGGGTGCACGACCTCGACCTTGGCAGGGTCGGCGGCGTACATGTCGACGAGCTGCCTGGCCTCGTCGGCGGTGTTGGCGATCAGCCGATCGGCGAGCTCGACGATCTGCTCCTCGCCGAGCAGGCGCCCGATGGGTTCGGCGGCGTCGCCCTCGGCGAGCGAGGCGTTCTTGACCTTCGCCATCGTGTGCATGGAGTGCACCAGCGGGACGCTCCACCGCTCGCGCGCGACCGTACCGACCTGTCCGGAGAGCCAGTAGTGCGAGTGGATGACGTCGTAGTAGCCCGAGTCGCGTGCTGCTTCGACCCGGAGCACGTCACGGACGAACGTGCACAGCTGCGCCGGCAGGTCCCCCTTGGTCAGTGCCTCGTACGGGCCGGCGGCGACGTGGCGGACGGTGACGCCGGGGTGCGGCTCCATGATCGGCGGCAGCTGGGAGGACGTGGCACGGGTGAAGATCTCCACGGCGACGTCTCGCGCGGCCAGACGCCGGGCGAGCTCGAGCACGTAGACGTTCATCCCACCGGCGTCCCCGTTGCCCGGCTGTTCCATCGGCGAGGTGTGGGCCGACAGCATCGCGACACGCGATACCGGCCCTCGACGCGCGTTGGTCACGACTCGAATCCTCTCCCCTGGTGTTACCCCACACAACCGCGCCGCCCCCACGATTCTTCCCACCATCCGCAGGTTCTGGCCTCACCATCCGCAGGTTCTGGCCCCACCATCCGCAGGTTCTGGCCCCAACATCGCGCTTGTCACAACTGGTCGATGGGACGATGGGCGCATGAGTGACACCTCCGGCTCCCCTCCGATCGCCGTCGTGACCGGCGCCGGCAGCGGCATCGGAGCGGCCACCGCCGAACGTCTGGCCGGCGAGGGATTCCACGTGTTCTGCGCCGCCAGGAGGACCGAGCGCATCGAGGAGCTGGCCGCCCGGATCGGTGGTGCCGCCGTCACCTGCGACGTCACCGATGCCGAGGACGTGGCTGCTCTTGCGGCGGCCGCAGGTCCGCGGGTCGACGTACTCATCAACAACGCTGGTGGAGCGTTCGGCCAGGACAAGGTCGCAGCGAGCAATCCTGAGCAGTGGCGACGGATGTACGACACCAATGTCATCGGCACCCTGCTCGTGACCCAAGCGTTGCTGCCCGCGTTGGAGGCTGCCGATCCCGGCACCTTGATCAACATCGGCTCGATCGCGGGCCGCCTGGCCTACGAGGGCGGCGCCGGTTACACCGCCGCCAAGCACGGGGTCGCCGTCATGACCGAGACGCTGCGCCTGGAGCTCAACGGCAGGCCGGTGCGGGTCACCGAGATCGCACCCGGCATGGTCCGCACCGAGGAGTTCGCACTGGTACGCCTCGGTGACCCGTCCAAGGCCGAGGCGGTCTACGCGGGCGTCGCCGAGCCCCTGGTGGCCGACGACATCGCCGACGCCGTCGTGTGGGTCGCCACCCGGCCGCCCCACGTCAACATCGACCTGCTCGTGGTCAAGCCGCTGGCGCAGGCCGCGCCGCACAAGGTGCACCGCGAAGGCTGACCCTCGCTCACTCCTCCCCGCGGCGGTACGGCCACCTGCCCCGGTCCCCTAGAATGGGGTGGCCCCGCAGTCGCGAGGGCACCCCCCAAGCCAAGGATCCGCACCTCAGCATGCCCAGCTCACGTAACGACCTGCGCAACGTGGCGATCGTCGCCCACGTCGACCACGGCAAGACCACCCTGGTCGATGCCATGCTCCGCCAGTCCGGCGCGTTCTCGGGCCATCAGGAAGTGACGGATCGGGTCATGGACTCCGGTGACCTCGAGCGCGAGAAGGGCATCACCATCCTCGCCAAGAACACCGCGGTGCGCTACGCGGGCGAGGGCGCGCCCGAAGGCGGCCTGACGATCAACATCATCGACACACCTGGGCACGCCGACTTCGGCGGTGAGGTCGAGCGCGGCCTGTCGATGGTCGATGCCGTCGTTCTCCTCGTCGATGCATCGGAGGGACCGCTGCCGCAGACCCGCTTCGTCCTGCGCAAGGCGCTCGCCGCGAAGATGCCGGTGATCCTGGTCGTCAACAAGGTCGACCGGCCCGATGCCCGCATCAGCGACGTCGTCGAGGAGACGTACGAGTTGTTCCTGGACCTGCTCGACGACGAGTCCGGCCAGGACTCCCTCGACTTCCCCGTCGTCTACGCCTCGGCCAAGGCCGGGAGGGCTTCGCTGAAGCAGCCTGCCGACGGGGAGATGCCCGACAACGCCGACCTGGTGCCGCTGTTCAGGACCATCATCGAGGCCGTCCCGGCGCCACAGTACGACGAAGGTGCACCGCTGCAGGCGCACGTCACCAACCTCGACGCCTCGCCGTTCCTCGGGCGGCTCGCGCTGGTACGCGTCCACCAGGGCACTCTCACCAAGGGCCAGAACGTCGCGTGGATCAGGCGGGACGGCACCGTCGACCGGGTGAAGATCACCGAGCTGCTCATCACTCGTGCGCTTGAGCGCGTGCCGGGCGAGAGCGCCGGTCCGGGGGACATCGTCGCCATCGCCGGAATCCCCGACATCACGATCGGCGAGACGCTCGCCGACCCCGAGCGGCCCGAGCCACTGCCTCTCATCACGGTGGACGAACCGGCCATCTCGATGACGCTCGGCACCAATACCGGCCCGCTTGCTGGCCGGGAGAAGAACACCAAGGTCACCGCCCGTCTCGTCAAGGACCGCATCGACCGCGAGCTGGTCGGCAACGTCTCCCTCCGGGTGCTCCCGACCGAGCGGCCGGACACGTGGGAGGTCCAGGGCCGCGGTGAGCTCGCGCTGGCGATCCTCGTCGAACAGATGCGTCGTGAGGGGTACGAGCTCGTCGTCGGCAAGCCGCAGGTCGTCACGCGCGAGCTCGACGGCAAGCTGCACGAGCCCGTCGAGCGGCTGACCATCGACTGTCCCGAGGAGTACCTCGGCACCGTGACGCAGTTGCTCGCGGTCCGCAAGGGCCGCATGGAGCAGATGACCAACCACGGCACCGGTTGGGTACGGATGGACTTCCTGGTGCCCGCACGGGGACTGATCGGGTTCCGCACCGAGTTCCTCACCGACACCCGCGGTACCGGCATCGCCAACCACGTATTCGAGGGGTACGAACCATGGTTCGGCGAGCTGCGCACCCGCGCCTCCGGATCGCTCGTCTCGGACCGCACCGGGGCCGCGACCTCGTACGCGATGACGAACCTGCAGGAACGGGGCACCCTGTTCGTGGAGCCGGCTACCGAGGTCTACGAGGGGATGATCGTCGGCGAGAACTCACGTGCAGACGACATGGACGTCAACGTTACCAAGGAGAAGAAGATGACGAACGTCCGCTCCAACGCCGATGAGTTCGAGAAGCTGATTCCGCCGCGGCGACTGTCACTCGAGCAGTCGCTGGAGTTCTGCCGCGAGGATGAGTGTGTCGAGGTGACGCCGGCCGCGGTTCGTATCCGCAAGGTGATTCTCGATGCCAACGCCCGGGGACGCGCCCGCCGTAGCGGCGCCCGCGCCTGACCCCACCCGGGTCAGTCCAGGACGGTCAGCGTCGGCCGTTCAATGCCCGCATCGCCGGACGTGCGTCGGCGAGGTAGACCAGGGCCGCGACCAGGCCGGCGAGGTTGAGGATCGACAGCGACTGCCAGATCACCATGTTGGCCGCAAGCGCAAGGCCGAGGATGATCAACCAGAACTGCTTGGTCTGACGGTCGGCGGCCACGAACAGCGCCGGCGGGCGCGCCACGGCGTCGACGAAGGCGATCGTCTTGGCGACGAACATCGCGAGGACGAACAGCAGGTCCAGGCCGTTCTGGACCGCGAAGAGATCGAACACGGTCCCAGGCTAGCCGACCGCCCGCCACGCGGGTGCTCGTCGGGGTCGAGCGCTACTTCGTCGTGGTCGTCTTCTTGGCGGGGGTCGTCTTCTTGGCGGTCGTCCTCTTGGCCGGCGCCTTTGTGCCGCTCGTCTTCTTGGCGGTCGCCGTCCTGGCAGGCGCCTTCTTCGCGCTCGTCTTCTTGGTCGCGGCCGTCTTCTTGGCCGCCGTGGTCTTTCTGGCCGGGCTCGCCTTCGTGGCGGTCGTCGTCTTCTTGGTGGACGCAGACGACGGGGTCGCTGACTGCGTGGTCGCTGTCGTGGTGGACGTCGACGTACTCCGGGCGGATCCGGTCGCGGTGGCGCCGGCCGGGCGGGCCGTGGCCTGCCTGACCTCGGCTATCGCTTCCGCGGCGAAGTCCCTGATCTGGTCCACCACTGTCGCGGCCGCGGCCTCGGCCTCGGCGCGCAGGCCCTCGATTCGGATCCCCTTGACGTCGTCGATGGTGACGCCGCGGACCCGGCCGACGAGGACTTCCCCGCGCTTGTTGAGCTCGGAGTACACCGTGCTCGCCTGGCCGAGCGCCTCGGCTGCGACGGCCTGCGCCTGGCCGTACGCCTCGAGCGCTGCTTCGTAGGCCTGCGCGTACGCGTCGAGGGCGGCAGCCTGCCTCTGATCAGGGGCGTCCTTGGCCCGCAGGTTCTTGATCTGGTCCTGGATGTCGCTGAGCTTGATGCCCCTGAGCTGTTCCTGCAGCGCCATGACGTCCTTGATGACGGCACCGACGATGACAGAGACGGGGACGGGGATGTTGGGAGTGCGAGCCATGAGGGATCCTCCTGCTTGGTTAGCTCGGTGTGCATCGGGCGACGGCACGGTGCCGTACACCGTGCCGTCAGGTATCGGTTTCGGACCCGACGAACGAGTGGTAGATGTCGAGGAGCGCGTTGCGCTGGCGTTGAGTCAGGAGCGGATCCGTCGCGATGGCATCCTGAACGGCACGGGTGCTGGACTCATCGGCCTCGAGGATGCCGGCTCTGATGTACAACGACTCAGCCGAGACCCGCAGAGCCTTCGCGATCTGCTGCAGCACCTCTGCCGATGGCTTGCGCAGCCCGCGTTCGATCTGGCTCAGATAGGGATTGGACACTCCGGCCTGCTCGGCCAGCTGGCGCAAGGACAGCTGCGCCTGGCGGCGCTGGTCACGCAGGTAGTCGCCGAGTGTTCCGACGGCACTGGTGACTTTCAAGTTGGCCATGGCTCCACCATGCCCACTTTTGCTTGCAAATGCAAGCAAAAGTTAGCGGCTGGCTTGCGAGTTCGGTCACACCCCCCGTCAACCAGGCGGCGTCGGCACGTCAGAACGCCGGGCGTACCGCACCAACAGAAGCACCGCCGCCGTACAGCGGGTACGCGGCCTGCGCCTGGAGCACCGGGGCGTCGTATCCGGCCCGCCGCAGTGCCGCGACCATCACCACAGCCCGAGCGCGCGTGGCACCGTCTGCGATCTTGAGGGCGAACGCCTCGCCGCCAGGCATCGCGACCGCGTAACACGCCTCGGCACCGCCCTTGGCGATGGCGCCGGGGAAGGCGCGCACGAGCTCGGCCTCGTCGCGGGTCGTCCCGCTGACGAGCTCGGGCCAGCCGATGATCGCGTCGGCGACGTGACGTTCGGCCGTGCCGGGCTCGGCCTGCACGATCGCGGAGTACGCGCGCGCCAGCCCGGCCAGGCTGGTGGCGAGCACCGGCGCACCACACCCGTCGACCCCGTGCGCCGCGACCGGCGCGCCCGTCAGCTCCTCGAACACTTCCTCAATCGCACGCTGGAGGGGGTGGGCGGGATCGAGGTAGCTCGTCGTCTCCCAGTCGGCCGCGACGCACGTCGCCAGCATTGCGGCGTGCTTGCCTGAGCAGTCCATGCAGATCGCAGCGGGCCGGCCCCCGCCAGCGGCGTACGCCAGGCGTACCTCCTCATCCATCGGCCACGACTCCGGCGTCTGCAACGCGGCCTCGGGCAACCCGGCCCCCGCGAGCATCTCGCGAACGCCCTCCAGGTGCACGGTCTCCCCCGAGTGACTCGCGGTCGCCAGCGCGAGCAGCCGGCCGCGCAGCGGCAGACCCGCGCGCACCATGGCGATCGCCTGGATCGGCTTGTTGCACGACCGGGGGAAGATCGCACCGTCGGCGTCCCCGACGACCCAGGCCACGCGGCCGGACCGGTCTATCCGTACGACCGATCCGTGGTGGCGCCCTTCGACGAACCCGGACCGTACGACCTCGGCGACGACAGCGTGGGGCATGCACGCAACCGTAGTGGCGAACATCGCTCGGCGTCGGCTATCGGACCGCCCGAACCGGCTGGCACAATCGCCGGGGTGAGTACTCAGTGGACGCCCACGCCCCGCGAGCTCGCCGACCTCGAGCTCGTGTCGGTACAGGCCTGGCCGCCGGACGAGCCGTTCCGCGTCGCGTTGCCCGAGGGGGTGACCGGCGAAGTGGAGCTGCTCGATCCCGAAGGCGTCCCGCTCGCGCTGTACGACCCGGCCCGCGGCGTGGTCACGACACTCGAGATCTCCGAGTTCGGGGCCTTTCGGGGTCTGCACGTGCCGCCGGCCGAGGTGCGTCGCGATCACCCCGGCGCGTTCGTCGTACCGGTCAGCGCGCCGCTGACGCGCGAGGACATCACCGCCGTCGTCGAGCACGCGACCACCAGCGGCAGCGCCCCGGTGCTGCTCGTGCTCACCGGGGTCGGCGCCCCGCAGGGAATCTCGGCGCCCGCGCTCGTCCGCGCCACCCTCGCCGCCGCCCGGGACGTCCCCGGCGCCACCGTGGTCGCCGCCTCGGTGGCCGCGCGCGAGACCGCCGAAGAGACCGCCACGTTCGCCTCGGAGGTCGCCGGCGCGTACGGCGACGAGGTCCTGACCGTCATCGGCGAAGGCGCCCTCCCGGCAGAGGTGGCGGCAGTCGTACGCAAGGACCGGCCGCCGCTGGACGAGCGGGGGCTCGTGGTGTTCTTCACCGGGCTCTCCGGTTCGGGCAAGTCGACGCTAGCCCGCGCCTTGCACGACCTGCTGCTCGAGCGCGGTGACCGCACCGTCACCACGCTCGACGGTGACGTCGTACGGCACCACCTGTCCAAGGGCCTGGGCTTCTCGCGGGAGGACCGCGAGACCAACATCGCCCGTATCGGCTGGGTGGCCGCGGAGATCTCGCGCCACCACGGCGTCGCGATCTGCTCCCCCATCGCGCCGTTCGCCTCCACCCGCGCCCTCGTGCGGCAGATGGTGACCGACGCCGGCGGTTCGTTCGCCCTGATCCACGTCGCCACGCCGCTGCAGGAGTGCGAGCGGCGGGACCGCAAGGGGTTGTACGCTCGTGCTCGCGCCGGCGAGATCCCCGAGTTCACCGGCATCTCCTCCCCGTACGACGAACCCGACGACGCCCTTGTGCGGGTCGACACCACCGGACGCTCGATCTCCGACGCCCTCGATGACGTGCTGCGGTCCCTGCGCGGCGCGGGAATGCTGAGCTAGACGATGGACGACCTCATCACGGTGACGACGCTGTCCTTCTTGATCGTCAGCTTCGCCGTCGGCATCGTGGTCGGCCTGACCGGTATGGGCGGCGGCGCGCTGATGACGCCTGCGCTGATCTTCCTCGGCGTCAACCCGACCGCCGCCGTCGCCAACGACCTGGTCGCCGCGAGCATCAACAAGAGCGTCGGCGCCGCGGTGCACGCGCGGGAGGGATCACCCAACCTCAAGCTGGCCATGTGGCTGATGATCGGCTCTGTTCCCACCGCGTTCGCCGGTGCCTTCATCATCAAGGCGGTCGGCGCGGCAGAGGAGCAGACCGCGTTCGTCAAGACCGCGATCGGCTGTGCACTGCTGTTCACTGCCGCGACGTACACGCTGCGGATGTACCTGCAGCTGCGCGCCAACACCATGGCGGACAAGAGCGGCGTTCCCACGTCACGCGACGTCGTCGTGCGGCCGGTGCCGACCGTCATCGTCGGTGCCCTAGGAGGACTGCTCGTCGGCATCACCTCGGTAGGTTCAGGCTCCCTCATCATGGTCGCGCTGCTGCTGCTCTACCCGGCTCTGCAAGCGGTACGCCTGGTCGGCACCGACCTGGTCCAGGCCGTACCGCTCGTGCTGGCCGCGGCGATCTCCCACGTGATCGTCACCGGTATCGACTGGGCGGTACTGATCCCGCTCGTCGTCGGGGGTGTGCCCGGAACCTTCCTCGGTGCGCGCATCGCGAACTGGGTCTCGCAGGCGGTGGTCCGACGCGGCATCGTCATCGTGCTCTCCCTCACCGGGCTCGCCCTGCTCGGTGTACCTCCCACCGTCGTCGGGATCGCGGGGGCAACACTCCTGATCCTGGGACCGGTCGCCTGGGGCATGGTTCGTCGCCAGCACGGGCTGCCCGCCTTCGAGATCAGTCGCTCCGAGCGCGAACCCGGTCAGGTCCGTCCACCGACCTGAACGACGTAGAGCAGCGGCCCACCCGGCGGACGGGTGAGCCGCTGTTGTCGTGGTCGCCGGACCCGGCGAGGTCGTTTGGCCTCAGGACCCGTCGACTGCCTTTTCTGCTGCGGTGTCGACTGCCTTGGCCGTGTTCGCCGCAGCGTTGGAGGCGCTTGCCGCAGCGGTGTCCTTGGCGGCGTCTGCCGTCTTCGATGCCGCGGTCCGCGCGCTCTTGGCCGCCGAGGTCGCGTTCTTCGACGCCGCCGACGCGCTCTTCTTCGCACGCGTCGTGCTTGCCTTGGCGGTGGCGCGGTTCTTCTTCGCTGCCGCGTCGGCCTTGCGTGCGGTCGGGGTCGGCGTCGCGGCGGTGGGCCGCTTCGCACCCGACGAGCGCCCGTCCACGGCCTTCGCCGCGGCGTCGTCGACTGACGCGGCCGCCTTGTTCGCGGTGTTGGAGGCGGTTGCGGCGGCAGTGTCCTTGGCGGCCTCAGCGGTCTTGGACGCCGCCGTCTGCACACTCCTGGCCGCCGAGGTCGCACTCTTCGTCGCCGCGGACGCGCTCTTCTTCGTACGCGTCGTGCTTCCCTTGGCGGTGGCGCGGTTCTTCTTGGCAGCGGCCTCTGCCTGCCGAGCGGTCGGGGTCGAGGCGGTGGACCTCTTCGCGCCCGACTTGCTAGGCGCCGTCGACGAGCCTAGGTCGTCGTCGTGCCCGCGCAGACGTCCGACGAGCACGTCACCGCGCTTGGTCAGATCGGTGTACACGGCGCTCGCCTGACCCACGACGCCGACGGCCGCCTGCTGCGTCTGGTCCTGCACCGCTCGGATGGCCGTGTAGACCACGCGCGGGGCGGCGTACACCGCGCGGGGTGTCATGATGCTCGGCACCTTGACGGTGGGAATCTTCTCGCTGATGGTGCGGGTGATCGACATGGTGGGTACTCCATCTTGTCTTTCCAGGGGATCTTGCGGCGGGGTGGCCGGCCGCACGTTCGGGCTGATCTCTACCGTCGTCCGTCGTGCTTGCAATTGCAAGCGAATGCGAACTGTAGACAGCGTGAGACGAGTCACGTCCCGTACAATCTGAGGTAGCCAATCGACCCATGGACAGCTGCAAGCAAGGATGGAAGCGACGTGAACAGGCGCTTGGTTGGGCTGGCCACCGGTCTGGTCGGACTCGCGGTGCTGCTGACCGGCTGCGACTCGCAGGGCGAGGCGGCCAACAAGCCGCGCAGTTCCTCCTCACCGGACCTGGTCACGATCGCACCGGAGGTGATGCCGCCGGGGGTGAGACTGTCCTTCATCCAGAACCGCTTCGACGAAGGCACCCAACGCGCGCAGGTGCGCGTCCTCAACGGCAGCAAGCGTCCGGTCCGCGTGCGGGAGATCGGAATCGACTGGGCGGGCTTTCGGGGCGGCCTGCAGCGGGCGGACTACCCGGTGCCTGGACGGTCGGTGATCGACCTGCCCTACCTGCTGCCTCGGGCCGACTGCTCAGCGCGCGCCGGCCGGGACGAGATGTACGCCGTGGCGACCACGAAGGACCGCACCGTCCGCCAGGTGCTGCCGGCCGACGGAGTGCGGTTCCTGAGCCGGGTGTGGCGCGAGGAGTGCACGACCCGCCGCATCGAGCGGACGGTGGACATCTCCTACGACCTGGCCGGGACCGAGGAGGGCACCGAGCTCGAGGCGGTCCGGCACGCCAGTCTGGTGCTCACCCGGAAGCGAACGGACCGGGAGGTCACGGTCGACCAGGTGCAGGGCTCGGTGCTCTTCGAGCTGGCGGTCAGCGGCGACCTCTCGCTGCCCGATGACGCCGGACGCACCACCATCGCGCTCGACGTGTCGCCCGGGCGCTGCGATGAGCACGGTCGCAGCCAGAGCACCCAGACCTTCGTGTTCCGCGTCTGGATCCGTCTCGACGATGGGGAGCCCCTCGCCCGCGTGGTCACCCCGAGCCGGGGGCAGCAGACGCGCCTGCTCGCCTTCCTGGACCGGGCCTGCGGCGACCTGACCGCGCACTGACGCCGCGCGGAAATGACGAATTCGACCTCGGGCGCAGCCGATGGCTAGGCTGGCCCACGGACCTGACACCATCATCTGACCTGGGACCACCGAGGCCAGGCACTACGGAAGGGCTCCGTTGACTACGGACCAGACATCGTCGCCGAGCCACCTCGGCTACACCCTCAGCCAGCTCGACCAGCTCGAGGCCGAGTCGATCCACATCTTCCGCGAGGTTGCCGCAGAGTTCCGCAAGCCGGTCCTGATGTTCTCCGGCGGCAAGGACTCCATCGTGATGCTCCGGCTGGCGGAGAAGGCGTTCTACCCCGCCAAGATCCCGTTTCCCGTGTTACAGGTCGACACCGGTTTCGACTTCCCCGAGGTCCTCAGCACCCGCGATGCATGGGTCGAGCGGCTCGGGCTGCGCCTGATCGTCGCCTCGGTCGACCAGGCGATCACCGACGGGATCATCGTCGACGACGGCAAGACGAGCCGCAACCGCCTGCAGATCGGCACCTTGTTGCACGCGATCGAGGCCGAGGGGTTCACCGCCGCGTTCGGCGGGGGGCGCCGTGATGAGGAGAAGGCGAGGGCCAAGGAGCGGGTCTACTCCCACCGCGACGAGTTCGGCCAGTGGGACCCCAAGAACCAACGGCCCGAGCTGTGGAGCCTGTACAACGGCCGCGTCGCCGAGGGCGAGCACATGCGGATCTTCCCGCTGTCCAACTGGACCGAGCTCGACATCTGGCACTACATCGGCCGTGAGCAGATCCAGATCCCCCAGATCTACTACTCCCACCAGCGCGAGGTCTTCGAGCGTGACGGAATGCTGCTGTCCGCAGGCGAGTGCAACCCGCTCCGCACCGGCGAGAGCGTCGAGAAGCGTACGGTACGTTTCCGCACCGTCGGCGACATGACGCTGACCGGCTGCGTCGAGAGCACCGCAAGCACCACCGACGAGATCATCGAGGAGATCGCCGTCGCCCGCGTCACCGAACGCGGTGCCACCCGAGGTGACGACCGGTTCAGCGAGGCGGCCATGGAAGACCGCAAGAAGGAGGGCTATTTCTGATGACCGCCGCCTACACCGAGGTCACCAAGGCCCCAGCGATGGACCTGCTGCGCTTCGCCACCGCCGGCTCGGTCGACGACGGCAAGTCCACCCTCATCGGGCGACTGCTGCTGGACTCCAAGTCCATCTTCGAGGACCAGCTCGAGGCCGTCGAGCGCACCAGCGAGGACAAGGGGTACGACTACACCGACCTCGCGCTGCTGACCGACGGACTGCGCAGCGAGCGTGAGCAGGGCATCACCATCGACGTCGCGTACCGCTACTTCGCCACACCGCGACGCAAGTTCATCATCGCCGACACCCCCGGACACGTGCAGTACACGCGCAACATGGTCACCGGCGCGTCGACCGCCGACCTCGGCCTCGTGCTCGTCGACGCCCGTCAGGGCCTGACCGAGCAGAGCCGTCGCCACGCGGTGATCTTGTCGCTGTTGCGGGTCCCCCACCTGGTGCTCGCGGTCAACAAGATGGACCTGGTGGACTACGACGAGTCCGTCTACGACGCCATCAGGGCGGAGTTCAGCGACTTCGCGACCAAGCTGACCGTTCCTGACCTCACCGTCATCCCGATCTCGGCGCTGAAGGGCGACAACGTCGTGACCCGGAGCGACAGCATGCCGTGGTACCAGGGCACGTCACTCCTGCACCACCTGGAGAACGTGCACGTCGCCTCCGACCGCGACCTCGTCGACACCCGCGTACCGGTGCAGTACGTCGTACGCCCGAAGTCCGATGAGTTCCACGACTACCGGGGCTACGCCGGTCAGGTCGCCGGCGGCGTGCTCAAGCCCGGTGACGACGTCCTGGTACTTCCCAGCGGCATGACCTCCAAAATCGCCGGCATCGACCTCTACGACACCGAGATCACCGAGGCGTTCCCGCCGATGTCGGTGACCGTTCGGCTGGAGGACGACGTCGACGTGTCGCGTGGTGACATGATCTGCCGGCCCAAGAACGCACCGACGCCCAGCCAGGACATCGACGCGATGGTCTGCTGGATGACCAACGCCCCGATGCGGCCGCGCCAGAAGCTCGCGATCAAGCACACCACCCGCACCGCGCGCGCACTGGTCAAGGAGATCGACTACCGGCTCGACATCAACACCTTGCATCGCGACCAGGAGACCAAGGAGCTCGGTCTCAACGAGATCGGACGCGTCCGGCTCCGCACGACGGCCCCGTTGATGTGCGACCCGTACGAGAAGAACCGCACCACCGGTTCGTTCGTCCTCATCGACGAAGCCACCGGCCACACGGTCGGTGCGGGGATGATCAACGCCTCCAGCTGACCTTTTC
>JACCZT010000022.1 GCA_013695785.1 Nocardioidaceae bacterium
CCACCCGATGGCGGCCATGGCGCTCGTACGCCGTGATGCACCTGTGGCGCGAGGCGCGGCGCCTGCAAGCACTGTCCAGAACCGACGAGAGGAGCGCGTGACAATGGCGCACAGATATGTCGAGTCCCCGATCGATGGGCTCCTGCTGCACGGCGAGGGTGACACCCTTGTCGCCATCGACTTCGGGGCCGAGCCGGTCCAGGACGAGACGTCGGACGTCCTGGAGGACGCGGCGGCCCAGCTGCAGGAGTACTTCGCCGGCGAGCGGAGGGAGTTCGACCTGCCGCTCGCCGCCCGCGGCACGGCGTTTCAGCAGCGGGTGTGGGCAGCGCTGGCCGAGATCCCGTACGGCCAGACGATGTCCTACGGGCAGGTGGCGGCGCGGCTCGGCCTCGTGCCGGGAGCCTCCCGGGCGATCGGCTCCGCGAACGGGTCCAACCCCATCCCGATCGTCGTGCCGTGCCACCGCGTCATCGGCGCCAACGGCACCTTGACCGGCTTCGGAGGCGGAATCGACCGCAAGCGGACACTGCTCGCCCTGGAGTCGCCGGGCCTGTTCTGAGGGCGCGCGCTCCGCTCAGCGCTGTGCGGCCGGTGCCCGTAGGGCGGCTCGGGCGGCGTTGTGGCCGCACATCCCGTGTACGCCTGCACCCGGTGGGGTGGCGGCCGAGCAGATGTAGACGCCGGGGATGGCGGTGCTGTAGGGGTTGAGCCCCACTCGCGGGCGCATCACCATCTGCAGAGGGGTGTTCTGGCCGGTGAGGATGTCACCGCCGATGTAGTTGGGGTTGTACGCCTCCAGCTCGGCGGTCGACCGGGTGTGCTGTCCGACGATCTGTTGGCGAAGGCCGGGGGCGAATCGTTCGAGCTGGGCCAGGATGGCTTCGGTCGCGTCTCCTGTGTAGCCGTGCGGGACGTGCGCGTACGCCCACAGCGGGTTGATGCTGCCCGCAGAGCGGGTGGGGTCGGCGAGGTACTGCTGGGAGAGGAGGACGAACGGTTGATCCGGCATCTGGCCGCGTGCGACGGCGAGCTCGGCGGCGGCGATCTCCTCGTAGGTGCCACCGAGGTGGACGGTGCCGGCCCGACGGCAGGCCTCGTTGGTCCAGGGAACGTCGCCGTCGATCGCCAGATCGAGCTTGAACACGCCGGGACCGTGTCTCCAGCGGCGGTACGCACGCCGAACCCGTGGTGGCAACGCATCACCAGCGATGTCGGCGACCGCTGACGGGGCGAGATCGAGCATGACGAGGTCACAGGACGGGAGATCGGCCAGCGAGCCGACGTACTCGTCGGTCTTGATGGTGCCACCGAGATCGGTGAGCACCGATGCCAATGCATCGGTGATGGCGCGTGAGCCACCCTGGGCGACCGGCCAACCGAAGCGGTGGCACGCTGCTGTCAACGTCACGCCGACCGCCGCGCCCATTGGCCGGCCCAGCGGATACATCGCATGTGCTGCGGTCCCGCCGAACAGTGCCCTCGCTTGATCGGTCTTGAATCGTCGCGCGATCACGGTTGCCGGCTGAAGGGCATGGACTCCGAACCTGGCAAGCTGGACCGGATGACGGGGCAGGTGTGCAACCGGCTGCATCAGATCTTCGACAAGATCATCGAATCCCGAAGCCAACGGGCCGAACAGCTTCGTCCACGCCGGTCCGTCGACACCGAGGCCGGCGGCCGTGTCCCCGATCGAGTGGGCCATCACTCCGGCGCTACCGTCGTCGAGCGGGTGCGCGAGGTCGATCTGTGGCCACCGCCAGGTCAGTCCATGGCCTTCCAGGTCAAGGCCGCTCAGGAACGGTGAGCCAATACCCATCGGGTGCACGGCCGAGCAGTGATCATGCAGTACGCCCGGAGCTGTGAGCTCGCTGGTGCGGGTGCCGCCGCCGATGTCAGCTGAGGCCTCCAGAACGGAGACCTTCAAGCCGTGTTGGGCCAACGTCACTGCGGCGGCCAGCCCGTTCGGACCCGCTCCTACAACCACGGCGTCAACCATCGGGACGGTCCCTTCACCCAGATCATGGTGGGTTGCTCTCGGTCAGAGCAGAGAACATGGCGCAAGACTATGGGAATCCATCCATTCAGGTGTGGCGGCAGCGCACTCCGTGAGCACCACGGCACCACCGATGCCAAGCAGGGCGGCACCGAGCAGAGCGATCGGCAGCATCCCGTGGGAGCACCGGTGTCGGGCAAGCCGTCAGCATCGCCATCGGCGTTTACGCTCTGAGAACGGCGGGACAAGCTCACCGAATAGCCCTCGGTTTG
>JACCZT010000162.1 GCA_013695785.1 Nocardioidaceae bacterium
GTTTGGTGGGGGTCGATGTGTGGTGGGGGGATGGCTTCGGGTACGCCGTCGTGGGCCATCACGATTGACCATGCGCCTTGGTGGATGAGGTGGTGGTGCCAGGAGCAGAGCAGGCAGCCGTTGTCCAGGTCGGTGGGGCCGCCGTTTGAGGCGTAGGTGATGTGGTGGGCTTCGGTCCAGTGCGTGGGTCGGTCGCAGCTGGGGAAGACACATCCTTGGTCGCGGACGGCGAGGGCGGTGCGTTGGGTGCGGGTGAACAGCCGTCGGGTGGTGCCGAAGTCCAGGATCTGGGAGTCCCCGTCCAGGACGGCGGGGATGAGGTGGGCGTTGCACGCGAGCCGGCGGGCTTGTCCGGCGGATATCTCGGTGCCGGTGGTGAGCATCGCCGCACCCAGACCACTCATCAGCTGCTGGTGCTCGATGGTGATGACCAGGGTCGCGTCGGTCGCACCCGCCTTGGGCAGCCCGTCGGTGGGGAGGTGCTCGATCAGCTCGCAGAACGCGATCCCCATCCGGTTCGGATACGGCACCGCCGGGGTGCTGTCACCGTTCGGGTCATCGGTCCGCAGATCGGTACCGCTGCGTTTGGCCCGCCAGGGTGCAGCGATGGAGTCGAGCACGATCCGTAGCTGGTCGGCCTGGGCATCAGGAAGGCGGAACGCACCCTTGGTGGTCCCGTCACCGACCCGACCCATGCTCAACGAGGTGTTCCTGCGGGCACGGGCCTCCTCATCCTCCAGCAGCCGTTCGAGGTGCGCGTCAGCGCCGTCGGGGTCGACCACCTCGACCAGGTGGTTGGCCAAGTACTTGGTCTGGGACAGCCCCAGCCGTTGGGTCTGGGCCACCAGGTGCTGCTCCGCGGCCCGTTTCTCGGTCCACGCGATGTGGTCACCGAGGCGGTCCAACGCAGTGGTGATCACCACCGCCTGCTCAGCGGTGATCGCACCGGCCGCCCATGCGGTCCGGGTGCACCCCCACCGCGGCCGGTCGCCATCAGCCTCCGGTGCGGTCGCTGTGGCGTACCGGATCGCCGCGGCAGCCTCAGCGGGGGTGGCCTTGGTGCGGACCTGCAGCCACTGCGACAACGACGCCACCCCCTCATGGGTGGGCAGATCCCGGCGGCGCACCTCGGCCACCACCCGACCGGTCAGCTCATCAAGACCTGCCCGCACACCCCCAAGCGCGCGCACCAGATCAGAAACGTCCTCATCACTCAGCTGCCACGTCGGTGCATCGACCACGCCGGCAAGAGCGGCAGAGATCGTTCCACCGATTCGCCGATCGCCGACCCGGCAACAACACCGGTCGGAGCCCCAGAACCCTCAACATCTACCGCCATGACCCGACACTACGACCCACCACCGACACCCCCAACACACACATTCGAACCTGTGCACGAACCAACCGATTCGTGGCCGTGTGGACAACAACTGGCTCCTGCAGGCGTAGGGTCGTCGATGTGGGAAGGTCTGAGAGGGGCGGGACCAGCTGGTGGCTGCGGGACCGATCGACCGGCGCCATCGTGATCGCCCAACCGCCCAACGCCGCGATTGTCGTATTCCTCGCAGCACTGGCGCTGCGGCTCTCACCGTACGACCGCGTCGACACCGAGCTCCGGTACGTCGGCTCCGGTGCCTTGATCGTGTGGGGGCTGGATGAAGCCGTTCGTGGCGTCAATCCGTTCCGGCGTGCTCTCGGAGGGCTGGTCTTGCTCTGGCAGGCCGCCGGCTTGGCCCTGCGCTGAGGCCGCGGCTTACAGTCAGGCCAGATCGGCACGCTGCAGTGCCTCCGCGACGACGTACTCGGCAATGGCCATCGATGAGGTGGCTCCTGGGGACGGAGCGTTGCGCACGTGAAGCAGGCGGTCGCTCCCGGTGATGACGAAGTCGTCGATCAGGCCGCCGCGGCTGTCCATCGCCTGCGCCCGGACACCTCGTGGTCCGCGGACCACATCGTCGACCCCGAGGTCAGGTACGTACTTCCTCGCCTCGGCGATGAAGGCACTGGTGCTAAGCACGGTGCGAGACTCCCGCAGTGCCACGCGCATGTTGCGCCCGGCGAAACGCCAGAAGCCGGGGAAGGACACCGAGGCGCTCCCATCGCGCAGCGAGAACGCGCGCCGGGCATAGGACTCGCGCCCCATCGACAAGAATGCGTTGGGACCCACCATGACGGCACCGTCGACCCGCTTGGTCAGATGGATGCCGAGAAACGGGTAGCGCGGATCGGGCACCGGGTAGATCAGCCCCTGGACGAGGTGACGCTTGTGCGGCTTCACCAAGTAGTACTCGCCGAAGAACGGAACGATCCGAGGATCGACCGGGTCGCCGCCTCTTCGTGCTAGCCGGTCTGACTGCAGTCCGGCGCACGTGATGACGACGTCGAAGGACTCAGAGCATTCGGGCGTGGAAACCTCGACCGCCTTGCCGCGTTGTGCCAGACCGACGACTTCCTGGCTCAACAAGATCCGCCCACGGCCGGCGCGGAGGTCTGCGGCGAGCGCGTCGGTCACCTCGACGTAGTCGACCACCGCCGTATGGGGTGAATGTAGGGCTGCTATCCCCCGGGCGTACGGCTCGACCGCCCTGAGCGCGTCGGCGTCGAGCATCTTCAGGTCCGGTACGCCGTTGGCCACGGCGCGCTCGAAGATGGTCCGCAGCCGGTCGAGCTCGTCGACATCTCGTGCGACGACGACCTTGCCGCACTCGTCGTACCTGAGGTCACGGGTACGGGCGAAGTCCTGGAGCAGCTCAACGCCTCGACGACACAGGGTCGCTTTGAGGCTGCCGGGTGGGTAGTAGAGCCCGGCGTGGACCACGCCACTGTTGTGGCCCGTCTGGTGTGCGGCGAGACGGTCCTCCTTCTCGAAGACCGTGACGTCGATGTCGTCCGATGTACGGACCAGCTGCCGCGCTACCGCGACACCGATGATCCCGCCACCGACAACTGCCGCACGAACGGTCCTCACCGCCGAGCGCGTCAGTGCAGGACGTCGACGACGTCGTGGTCGGTCAAGGTCGCGGCGAGGACGCCGAGCTGGTGCCGGGTGTCGCCGAAGGAGTGCTCGATCGCGACCAGGCGGCTGGCGTAGTGGCCGACGGCGTACTCCGCGGTCATGCCGATCCCTCCGTGCAGCTGGATCGCCTCCTGGCCGATGTGGCGGGCCGAGCGACCGATCTGCAGCTTGGCCCGCGCAGCGATGACGGGGTCCGCTGGCCCCTCCGCGAGAGCCATCGACGCGTAGAGGGCCATGCTGCGGGCGAGCTCCAAGGAGACGTACATGTCGGCGGCCCGGTGCGTGAGTGCCTGGAACGCGGCGAGCGGTACGCCGAACTGCTTGCGCGTCTTGAGGTAGTCGACGCTCATGTCGACCGCGCGCTCCATCGCCCCGAGCGCCTCGGCGCACAGCGCGGCCTGGGCGCGCACGGACACGTCCGCAATCGCCGCCGCGTCGACACCGCCGAGCGGGGTGGCGACGGCGGCGCTGAACGCGACACGGGCCGAGCGGGTGCTGTCGTGGTTGCGATAGCCGGTGCGCTGGACGCCGGACTGCTCGGGGTCGACGAGGAACAGCCGGGTGGCAGCATCTACACGAGCACTGACGACAAGGATGTCGGCGGCTGCGCCGTACGGCACCGGCTCCTTGGTGCCACTGATCCTCCAGCCGTCATCGTCCTGCTCAGCGAGCACGGAGTACGCCTCGCCGCTCCACCGGCTACGAGGCTCGACGTGGGCGAACACCGGGACGGCGGTGCCCTCACTGAGCCGGCCGAGGATGTCGGCGCGTTGCTCGGTGGACCCCGCGTGGGCGACGAGCTGGCCGGCGACGGCGACTGCTGCGATGAACGGCACCGGTGCGAGGGCACGGCCGAGCTCCTGGGTGACGATCATCACCTCGATCGGGCCCGCTCCCATCCCGCCGTCGGACTCCGCGAACGGCAGCCCGAGGACGCCCATCTCGGCGAGCTGTTTCCACAAGCCGGTGTCCCACCCTGGCTCGGTCGAGGCCACCTCGGACCGACTCTCCGGCGCGGAGCCCTTGGTCAACAGCCCGCGCACGGCGTCACGAAGGGCGATCTGCTCGGCATCGAGCTCGAAGTCCATGTGGCTCACAGTCCCAGGATCGATGTGGCGATGATGGTGCGCTGCACCTCGTTGGAACCGCCGTAGATCGAGGCCTTGCGGTAGTTGAGGTACGTCGGCGTGGCGACCTTGACCCACTCGGGGAGCTCGGAGTCGTCGCCGGCGAACGAGGCCACCGACTGCGGCCCGGCGAGGTCGACGACGAGCTCGGTGACCTCCTGCTGCAGCTCGGTGCCGCGCAGCTTCATCACCGATGACGCCGGGTGCGGCTTGCCCTCCTCGGAGTTGGCGACGACCCGGAGCTGCGTCAGCTCCAGCGCGAGCAGGTCGTTCTCGAGTGCGGCGATGCGGGTCGCTACGAGCGGGTCGTCCAGCAAGGTGGTGCCGTCGGCCAGCGAGTCGGCGGCGTACGACTTGGCCCGCGCCAGCAAGGCTTTGGTCTGACCGGTGGGGGCGACACCGACGCGTTCGTTGCCGAGCAGGAACTTCGCGTAGTCCCATCCGCGGTTCTCCTGGCCGACGAGGTTCGCGGCCGGGACGCGTACCTGGTCGAAGAAGACCTCGTTTACCTCGTGCCCGCCGTCGATGAGCTCGATGGGCCGCACGGAGACGCCTGGCGTCGCCATGTCGATCAGCAGGAACGAGATCCCCTGCTGCTTCTTCGGCGCGTCGGGGTCGGTGCGTACCAGCACGAAGATCCAGTCGGCGTGCTGGGCCAGCGTCGTCCAGGTCTTCTGGCCGGTGACGACGTAGTCCTCACCGTCGCGGATGGCGGTCGTGCGCAGCGACGCGAGGTCGGAGCCGGCGTCGGGTTCGGAGAAGCCTTGGCACCACCAGATGTCCAGGTTGGCAGTCGGGGGGAGGAAGCGCTCCTTCTGCTGCTGCGAGCCGAACTGCGCGATCACCGGGCCGACCATGTTGATGTTGAATGCCAGCGGAGGCGGCACGTCGGCGAGCTGCATCTCCTGCTGCCAGATGTGCCGCTGCAACGGGCTCCAGTCTTGGCCGCCCCACTCGGCCGGCCAGTGCGGGACCGCGAGGTCGTGTGCGTTGAGAAGACGCTGCGTCGCGACGCTCTGGTCGCGGCTGAGGTGACGCCCGGCAGCGATCAGGTCGCGAATCTCCTGCGGCACCTCGGTGGTGAAGAAGGTCCGCATGCGTTGCTGGAACGCAGCATCATCTGAAGACAGCTGGAGCTTCATCGGTTGTGCTCCGATCCCTACTGCTTCGTGGCCTCC
>JACCZT010000060.1 GCA_013695785.1 Nocardioidaceae bacterium
GGCGGTGGTGAGGGCAAGACCTCCGGTGGCCGCCACCCGGTCTCGCCGTGGGGCCAGTCCGAGGGCCGTACGCGCAAGCGCAAGGCCAGTGACCAGATGATCGTCCGCCGTCGCAAGTCCGGCAAGCGCTGAGAAGGGCCTGAGGTATGCCACGCAGTTTGAAGAAGGGTCCGTTCGTCGACGACCACCTGACCAAGAAGGTGGACGCACAGAACGAGGCCGGCACCAAGAACGTCATCAGGACGTGGTCCCGACGCTCGATGATCGTGCCGTCGATGATCGGCCACACGATTGCGGTGCACGACGGGCGCAAGCACGTACCGGTGTTCGTGACGGACTCGATGGTCGGTCACAAGCTCGGCGAGTTCGCGCCGACCCGAACCTTCCGCGGACACGAAAAGGACGACCGGAAGGCACGTAGACGATGAGCACCATGGAGCGCAAGGGCGTGAGCGCCCGACGCGAGAGCCTGCTGGGCGACGAGCCCGGCGCGTTCGCGGTTGCCCGGTTCGTGCGCATCACGCCGATGAAGGCGCGGCGTGTGATCGACCTGGTCCGTGGGCTCGAGGTCGACGACGCACTCGCGTTGCTGAGGTTCGCACCGCAGGCCGCGGCCGAGAACGTCTACAAGCTTGTCGAGAGCGCGGCGGCGAACGCCGAGACGACCGAGGGACTGAACCGCGCGAGCCTCGTCATCAGCAAGGCCAGGGTCGACGAGGGGCCGACGCTCAAGCGTTGGCGCCCCCGCGCCCAGGGTCGGGCCTACCGCATCCGCAAGCGCACCAGCCACATCACCGTGGTCGTCCAGCCGCGAGATGCGGTCGGCGCAGCCACCACCTCTAGCAAGAAGGGCGGGAACCGATAGTGGGACAGAAAATCAACCCGCACGGCTTCCGGCTGGGCATCTCCACCGACCACAAGAGCCGGTGGTACGCCGACAAGCTCTACAAGAGCTACGTCGGTGAGGACGTCCAGATCCGCAAGATGCTCACCAAGGGCATGGACCGCGCCGGCATCAGCCGCGTCGAGATCGAGCGCACGCGTGACCGCGTCCGGGTCGACATCCACACCGCGCGTCCCGGCATCGTGATCGGCCGGCGTGGAGCCGAGGCCGAGCGCATCCGCGGTGACCTGGAGAAGCTGACCGGCAAGCAGGTGCAGCTCAACATCCTCGAGGTCAAGAACCCCGAGATCGACGCACAGCTCGTCGCCCAGGGCGTCGCGGAGCAGCTGTCGGGTCGCGTGCAGTTCCGTCGCGCGATGCGAAAGGCGATGCAGACCACCATGCGCAGCGGCGCCAAGGGCATCCGTATCCAGTGCTCGGGTCGTCTCGGCGGTGCGGAGATGTCGCGCTCGGAGTTCTACCGCGAGGGCCGCGTGCCCCTGCACACGCTTCGCGCCGACGTCGACTACGGCTTCTACGAGGCCAAGACCACCTTCGGTCGCATCGGCGTGAAGGTCTGGATCTACAAGGGCGAGGTCGCCGGAACCCGCGCGGAGCGTGAGGCCGAAGCCGCTGCTCGGGCCGCAGCGCCCGGACGCAACCGGCCGACGCGAGGGCGTCGCCCCGAGCGTGGGGACCGCCCTGAGCGTCCTGCTGAACGTCCGCGCACCGAGCGTCCCGCCCGCCAGGACAGCCCCCCGGCGGCCGCTGAGCCAGCCGCCGCTGCCACAGCACCGGCAGAGCCCGCCACGACCGGAACGGAGAGCTGAACCATGCTCATCCCTCGCAGGGTCAAGCATCGCAAGCAGCACCACCCCAAGCGGACCGGTGCTGCCAAGGGCGGCACGCAGCTGTCGTTCGGTGACTTCGGTATCCAGGCGATCGAGGGCCACTACGTCACCAACCGACAGATCGAGTCGGCCCGAATCGCGATGACCCGTCACATCAAGCGCGGCGGCAAGGTATGGATCAACGTCTACCCCGACCGCCCGATCACCAAGAAACCTGCCGAGACCCGGATGGGCTCGGGCAAGGGCTCGCCTGAGTGGTGGGTCGCCAACGTCAAGGCCGGTCGCGTGATGTTCGAGCTCTCCGGAGTCACCGAGCCGATCGCACGTGAGGCGCTGCGCCGCGCCATGCACAAGCTTCCGATGAAGTGCAAGTTCGTGACCCGTGAGGCAGGTGACCTGTGATGGCGACGACATCCGCCGCAGAGCTTCGAGCAATGTCGCCCGACGACCTGGCCGACAGGCTGCGCGAGTCCAAGGAAGAGCTGTTCAACCTGCGCTTCCAGTCCGCCACCGGCCAGCTGGACAACAACGGCCGCCTGCGTACGGTCCGCCGCGACATCGCACGGATCTACACGCTGGTGCGTGAGCGCGAGCTCGGTATCGACCAGACAGCAGATGAGAAGAGTGAAGACGCATGAGTGAGACCACCCAGCGCAAGGCGCGCAAGAGCCGCGAAGGCCTGGTCGTCAGCGACAAGATGGACAAGACCGCCGTCGTCGAGGTCGAGGACCACGTCAAGCACGCGCTCTACGGCAAGGTCCTTCGCCGGACCAGCAAGTACAAGGTCCATGACGAGCAGAACGCCTGTGGCGTCGGCGACCGTGTCCGCATCATGGAGACACGGCCGCTGTCGGCCACCAAGCGCTGGCGCGTCGTGGACATCCTCGAGAAAGCCAAGTAGACCCATCAAGTTCCGCCAGGCTCGGCAAGGCACCGACCGCCGAGAACCAGCGAGACACAGGAGATAATCGATGATCCAGCAGGAGTCGCGACTCAAGGTCGCCGACAACACCGGAGCCAAGGAGATCTTGTGCATCCGCGTGCTTGGCGGCTCCGGTCGTCGCTACGCAGGGATCGGTGACACCATCGTCGCCACCGTCAAGGACGCCATCCCCGGCGGCAACGTCAAGAAGGGCGAAGTCGTCAAGGCCGTGGTCGTGCGCACCGTGAAGGAGCGCCGTCGTCCGGACGGTTCCTACATTCGCTTCGACGAGAACGCCGCAGTGATCCTGAGAACAGATGGTGAGCCCCGCGGAACCCGCATCTTCGGCCCCGTGGGACGCGAGCTGCGCGACAAGCGATTCATGCGCATCATCTCGCTAGCCCCGGAGGTGCTCTGATGGCCACGTCACACAAGACCAGCAACATCAAGAAGGGTGACCAGGTCCGGGTCATCGCCGGCAAGGACAAGGGCGTCGAAGGCAAGGTGATCGAGGTGCTGCCCGAGAAGCAGCGCGTCATCGTCGAGGGCGTCAACCGAGTCAAGCGCCACACCAAGTCGGTCCAGGCCGGCGGCAGAGCCGGCAACACCGGCGGCATCATCACCCAGGAGGCAGCGGTCCACGTCTCCAACGTGATGCTGATGGTCGAGGTGGACGGTAAGAAGGTGACCACCCGGATCGGCTTTCGCCGTGACGAGGTCGAGAAGACCCGGCCCGACGGTTCCACCTACACAGGGCACCGCAGCGTGCGGATCGCCAAGCGCACCGGAAAGGAGATCTGATGAGCGCCCCAGCCACCGAACGGGTGGTTCCCCGTCTCAAGACTCGCTACCGCGAGGAGATCCTCCCCGCGCTGCGCACGGAGTTCGGCTACGACAACGTCATGCAGGTGCCCGGTCTCACCAAGATCGTGGTCAACATGGGTGTCGGCGAGGCAGCTCGCGACTCCAAGCTGATCGAGGGCGCCATCAGAGACCTCACCGCGATCACCGGGCAGAAGCCCGCTGTCACCAAGGCGCGCAAGTCCATCGCGCAGTTCAAGCTGCGCGAGGGCATGCCGATCGGTACGCACGTGACGCTGCGCGGCGACCGGATGTGGGAGTTCCTCGACCGCCTGCTGAGCCTGGCCCTGCCGCGCATCCGCGACTTCCGCGGCCTGTCGCCCAAGCAGTTCGACGGGCGCGGCAACTACACCTTCGGGTTGACCGAGCAGGTCATGTTCCACGAGATCAACCAGGACAAGATCGACCGCAGCCGGGGGATGGACATCACGGTCGTCACGACCGCCAACAACGACGAGGAGGGGCGCGCGCTGCTGCGTAGCCTCGGCTTCCCCTACAAGGAGAACTGACCGTGGCCAAGACAGCACTGAGAGTCAAGGCGGCTCGCAAGCCGAAGTTCGCCGTACGCGGCTACACCCGTTGCCAGCGCTGCGGGCGACCGAAGTCGGTCTACCGCAAGTTCGGCCTCTGCCGCGTGTGCCTTCGCGAGATGGCGCACCGGGGCGAGCTTCCCGGCATCACCAAGAGCAGCTGGTAACCGTTCAAGACAACCTGATCGCCCAAGGTCCGAAGCAGGAAACCGGGGCAGGAGAGTGGCACTGACACCATGACGATGACCGATCCGATAGCCGACATGCTCACCCGTGTCCGCAACGGCAACCAGGCCTTCCACGACGACGTGAGCATGCCCTACAGCAAGCTCAAGATCGGGGTAGCCCAGATCCTGAAGCAAGAGGGTTACATCACCTCCTACACGGTGAGCGACCCCGAAGCGGGCAGTGTCGGCAAGACACTGACCATCACCTTGAAGTACGGCCCGCACCGCGAGCGCTCGATCGCCGGCATCCGCCGCATCAGCAAGCCCGGTCTGCGTGTCTACGCCAAGTCGACCAACCTGCCCAAGGTGCTCGGGGGACTGGGCGTGGCGATCATCTCCACGAGCCAGGGCCTGCTCACCGACCGTCAGGCCAACCACAAGGGTGTAGGCGGAGAAGTCCTCGCCTACATCTGGTGAGGGCAGGAGGACTAACCCATGTCACGCATCGGCAAGCTGCCCGTCGTCGTCCCGTCCGGCGTCGACGTCACCATCGAGGGCCAGGACGTCACCGTCAAGGGCCCCAAGGGCCTGTTGTCGCACCTGGTCGCCGACCCGATCCGGGTCAGTCGCGCCGACGACGGCACGGTCGCCGTCGAGCGCCCGGACGACGAGCGCGAGAGCAAGTCCCTGCACGGCCTGTCCCGGACGCTCATCAACAACATGGTGATCGGTGTGACCGACGGCTATGAGAAGAAGCTCGAGCTGGTCGGTGTCGGCTACCGCGTGCTGTCCAGGGGACCGTCTGCCATCGAGCTCAGCCTCGGCTACAGCCACTCGATCGCCTTCGAAGCACCCGAGGGCATCACCTTCACGGTCGAGAGCCCGACGCGGCTGACCGTCCAAGGAATCGACAAGCAACAGGTTGGAGAGGTCGCAGCCAACATCCGCAAGCTGCGCAAGCCCGAGCCCTACAAGGGCAAGGGCGTGCGTTACGCCGGCGAGCACATTCGCCGCAAGGTCGGAAAGGCTGGCAAGTAATCATGGCTATCACTCTCAAGCAGAGCAAGCACACGGCACCGAAGACCGCGACGCGACTGCGTCGTCAGGCGCGGGGCCGCAAAAAGATCGCCGGTACGGCGACGCGTCCTCGTCTGGTCGTGACACGTTCGAGCCGGCACATCGTTGCGCAGCTCGTCGACGACCTCGAGGGACGTACTCTCGCATCCGCCTCCTCGATGGAGGCAGACCTGCGCTCGTCGTCGGCGAACAAGACAGACAAGGCCAAGCGGGTCGGTGAGCTGGTCGCGAACCGCGCCAAGGCGGCGGGGGTCGACGCCGTCGTCTTCGACCGCGCCGGCAACAAGTACCAAGGACGCGTCGCGGCCCTGGCAACGGGAGCACGTGACGGCGGGTTGGCCTTCTGATGACGCCGCCGACACCGCCCGAGCAGATCAACGTCGAGATGAGGAGTTCCACATGAGCGGAGCCCAGCGCCGCAGTGGCGGGGAGCGCCGAGGCCGCGACAACCGCGGGTCGTCGGACAAGACCGCATACATCGAGCGCGTCGTCGGGATCAACCGCGTCGCGAAGGTCGTCAAGGGCGGCCGCCGCTTCAGCTTCACCGCCCTCGTGGTGGTCGGAGACGGCGACGGCATGGTCGGTGTCGGCTACGGCAAGGCCAAAGAGGTGCCCACGGCGATCGCCAAGGGCGTGGAGGAGGCGAAGAAGTCGTTCTTCCGCGTCCCCCGCATCCAAGGCACGATCCCGCACCCCGTCCAGGGCGAGAAGGCGGCCGGTGTCGTGTTGTTGCGTCCTGCCGCGCCGGGTACCGGCGTCATCGCTGGTGGACCGGTACGCGCCGTGCTCGAGGCCGCCGGCATCCACGACGTGCTGAGCAAGTCCCTCGGCTCGTCCAACGCCATCAACATCGTCCACGCGACGGTCGAGGCGCTGCGTACCCTGGAGTCACCCGAGGACGTCGCCAGGCGACGCGGGTTGCCGGTCGAGGACGTCGCTCCCCGCGCACTGCTCAAGGCTCGCGATGCCGAGCCCACAGGGGTGGGCGCGTGATGGTCAGCCTCAAGGTCCGCCAGGTGCGCTCACCCATCGGACGCAAGAAGAACCAGCGTGACACCCTGCGTACCCTCGGGTTGAAGCGCATCGGTGACGTGGTCGTGCGCGAGGACCGCCCCGAGGTACGGGGCATGATCGCAACCGTCACGCACCTCATCGACGTCGAGGAGGTCGACTCATGACGCTCAAGCTTCACCACCTGCGCCCTGCCCCCGGTGCCAAGACGGCCAAGAATCGGGTCGGCCGCGGACAGGGCAGCAAGGGCAAGACCGCTGGCCGCGGCACCAAGGGCACCAGTGCCCGCTACCAGGTCCCCGTCGGTTTCGAGGGCGGACAGGTGCCGATCCACATGCGCCTGCCCAAGCTCGGGGGGTTCAAGAACCCCTTCCGGGTCGAGTTCCAGGTCGTCAACCTCGACCGCATCGCGGCGCTGTTCCCCGACGGCGGAGCGGTCGACGTCGAGTCGCTCGTGGCCAAGGGAGCGGTACGTTCGGGCGCACCGGTCAAGGTCCTCGGAAGCGGCGACATCAACGTCGTGGTCCAGGTGAGTGCCGACGCGTTCTCCGCCTCGGCCAAGTCCAAGATCGAAGCAGCCGGAGGCTCGACCTCCGAACTGTGACGTCCCATCTCGTGCATCGCTTTGTTGCCCGACAAAGTGACCGAACCGACGCACCCCCGGCCGAGCGGCGGGGGATCCAGGAGGACTGGTGCTAAGCGCCTTCGTCAACGCGTTCAAGACGCCAGATCTTCGACGCAAGCTGCTGTTCGTCTTGTTCATCATCGTGCTGTTCCGCCTGGGCTCGACGATGCCCGCGCCGGGGATCAACGTCTCCAACGTGCAGCAGTGCATCTCCGATGCGTCCTCGGGCGGCAACTCGCTCTTCGCGCTGATCAACGTCTTCTCCGGCGGTGCGTTGCTGCAGCTGACGGTCTTCGCGCTCGGGATCATGCCGTACATCACCGCGAGCATCATCTTGCAGCTCCTGGTCGTCGTGATCCCCCGGTTGGAGGCCCTCAAGAAGGAAGGCCAGGCCGGTCAGACCAAGATCACCCAGTACACCCGCTACCTGACCCTCGGGCTCGCGATCCTGCAGGCGACCGGCATCGTGGCGCTGGCGCGTAGCCGGAGGCTGATCACCGGGTGCAACAGTTCACTGATGTACGACGAGAACAGCATCGCGCAGTTCCTGCTGATCGTGGTGACGATGGTCGCTGGCACCGTGATGATCATGTGGTTCGGCGAGCTGATCACCGATCGCGGCATCGGTAACGGAATGTCGATCATGATCTTCACGCAGGTCGTCGCCACCTTCCCCGGCGCCCTGTGGCTGATCAAGCAGCAGAAGGGCTGGGCCACCTTCGTCGTGGTGATGGTGATGGGGCTCGGGATCGTGGCCGCGGTCATCTTCATCGAGCAGGCGCAACGGCGCATCCCCGTCCAGTACGCCCGCCGCATGGTGGGGCGCAAGATGTTCGGCGGGTCCTCGACGTACATCCCGATCAAGGTCAACCAGGCCGGCATCATCCCGGTCATCTTCGCCTCGAGCCTGATGTACCTACCGGCGTTGGCGGCGCAGTTCAACCCAGAGGCGCCCTGGGCGGCCTGGGTGAGCGACAAGTTCGTCCAGGGTGACCACCCGCTCTACATGGCGGTCTTCTTCGCGCTGATCATCTTCTTCGTCTACTTCTACGTGGCCATCACCTTCAACGTGACCGAGGTCGCGGACAACATGAAGAAGTACGGCGGGTTCATCCCGGGCATCCGTGCCGGCAAGCCCACCGAGGAGTACCTCGGCTACGTCCTGTCCCGGATCACCGCGCCCGGCTCGCTCTACCTCGCCCTGATCTCGATGATCCCGCTGGTGGCGCTCGTCCTGCTCAGCGCCAACCAGAACTTCCCGTTCGGCGGTGTGACGATCCTGATCATCGTCGGCGTCGGTCTGGACACCGTCAAGCAGATCGAAGGCCAGCTGCAGCAGCGCAACTACGAAGGGTTCCTTCGCTGATGCGGCTGCTGTTCATGGGTCCACCCGGTGCCGGCAAGGGGACTCAGGCGATGCGCCTCTCCGCCGAGCTCGGTGTGCCGCAGATCTCGACCGGTGACATCTTCCGGCACAACGTCGCCGAGCAGACCGAGCTCGGGCAGGCGGCTCAGCGTTTCATGGACGCCGGTGAGTACGTCCCGGACGAGGTCACCAACGAGATGGTCCGTGCCCGGCTGGCCGAGGAGGACACCCGCCAGGGCTTCCTGCTTGACGGCTACCCGCGCACCGTCGACCAGGTGCAGACGCTCGATGAAATCCTGGCCGAGCTGGACCAGGAGCTCGACGCCGTCGTCGTGCTCTCGGTCGACTCCGAGGAACTGATCGCGCGTCTGCTGAAGCGGGCCGAGACCAGTGGTCGCAATGACGACAACGAGGACGTCATCCGGCACCGCCAGGAGGTCTTCAAAGCCCAGACCGCGCCGCTGCTGCAGACCTACGAGCAGCGCGGGATCGTCGTGGAGGTCGATGGTCTCGGCGACGTCGACGAGGTGGCCGAGCGCATCGTGGGCGCACTGGCGGCCGCGGACAAGAGCTGATCGCGGGTCGATGGGACTCTTCGACAAGGGCATCGAGATCAAGACGCCGGCCGAGGTCGCGGTGATGCGCGAGGCCGGTGTGATCGTGGGCGAGACCCTGCAGATCCTGCAGGACAGTGCGGAGGTCGGCATGACGACCTCCGGCCTCGACGCGATAGCCGAGGAGCACATCCGCTCACGCGGGGCGACGCCCAACTTCAAGGGCTACCACGGGTTTCCCGGCACCATCTGCACCTCGGTCAACGACGAGGTCGTGCACGGTATCCCCGGTAACCGTCGTCTTGTCGATGGAGACATCGTGGCCATCGACTGCGGCGCGATCGTCGACGGTTGGCACGGCGACGCCGCTGTCACCGTCGCCGTCGGAGGCGTCGCCGACGAGATCGCCGCCCTGATGGGAGTGTGCGAAGAAGCGCTGTGGCGGGGCATCGCCGCGGCCAGGCTCGGCGGACGGGTGTCCGACATCGGGCACGCCATCGAGTCCTACGTCCGCACGCAGCCCGCCGGCGACACGTACGGGATCGTCGAGGACTACGTCGGTCACGGGATCGGCAGTGCAATGCACATGCCCCCCAACGTCCCCAATCACGGGCGGCCCGGCAAGGGCCCCAAGCTGGTGCAGGGACTCGTGCTGGCCGTGGAGCCGATGATCACGGCCGGAAGTATCCAGACCCGGACCCTCGCTGACGACTGGACGGTCGTCACGACCGACGGCTCCTGGTCGGCGCACTTCGAGCACAGCTTCACCCTGACACCCACCGGGGCCTGGGTGCTGACCGCGCTCGACGGGGGCATGGCGCGACTCGGGGACCTCGGCGCCGCCTACGGCGGCCCGGGCTGAGCGCACCGCCATAGGCAGGTTGTGATCAGGTGTCGCCAATCTCGGCGAGCACCTGGCGGAACGTGGCGTAGCGGCGTTGACCGACTCGATCGGCCCACAAGCGTTCGAGTCGGAGCATCCGGGCGTTGAAGTCCGCGACCGTGCGGCCACCCGATGCGGTCAGCCGGACAATCCGGGCGCGTCGGTCAGCGGGGTCGGCGAGCACGACCAGGTAGCCCCGGTCGGCGAGGAAGGTGACGAACTGCCCGCTGCCCTGCTTGGTCATCCTCAGGCGAGTGGCGAGGTCGGTGATGCGGATGCCTTCGGGGGGTACGTTGCCGAGGAGCCGGTGGTGCGATGACCTCAGTTCGTCCGCGTCGGCGTCCAGAGCCGCACGGATCTGGTCCATGAGTGCACCGGCGAGGACGGCCACGTGGGCGTCCTCGGCGGGCGGGACGAGTTCCCCCTTGACAGAAATCATAAAGTAACTTTACCTTATCGGTATTAGGTAAAGTTACTTTACTAGAAGGGGTGCCCGATGCACGACCGCACCGCTCTCGGCAACGCCGACATCACAGACGCGCAGCTCGCATTGATCGTCGCCGACAGCCTCGGCGTCGAGCGCGTCGACCTGCTGTGCTCGCGGGCCGACGTCGCGCCGTACGACCTCGAGGCCCTGACGACGGCCAGTCGACACTGGGTTCGCGGTCGCGCCAAGCACTCGGGGGGTGAGGAAGAGTTCGCGATCTTCGTCAAGGTCATCCAGTCCTTTGCCCGGTCGGCGATGTTCGCGTTCGTTCCCGAGGATCTGCGTGCAGAAGCCCTGTGCATGGTCCCGTGGGAAGCCGAGGCTCGTGTCTATCTCTCGGACCTTGGTGACCGTCTACCGTCGGGGCTGTCGATGCCGCGAGCGTTGGCCGTCGTCGACATCGATGCCGCGTCCGCGGCCCTGTGGCTGGAGGGGGTCGACGTCGATGACAGGTCATGGACCGACCCCGAGTTCGGCACGGCGGCGTACCTGCTCGGTCGCCTGGCCGCGAGCGTGTCGGTCCGACCGCTCGCCTGCCTCGCCGACCGCGGCATGGCGAGTGTCCGTGGGTACGTCGGTGGGCGGGTCGCCCACGAGGTCATCCCGGCGCTGCGCGACGCAAGCACCTGGTCACACCCGCTCGTTCAACCCTGGTTCGACGACCGCCTCCGGCGGGATCTGTTGGGCGTCGTCGACCACCTTCCGGCTTTGCTCGACGAGCTCGAGACGCTTCGTCTGGGCACGGCGCACGGTGATGCGTGCCCGCGCAACTTGCTGAGGGCAAGGGGCCGGGAAGGACTGGTACTGATCGACTTCGGGTTCTGGGGTGAGGCGCCACTCGGCTTCGACCTCACTCAGCTGCTGGTCGGGGAGGTGCAGCTCGATGAGCGCTCCGCCTCCTGCCTCCCCGCGCTCGAGGCTTTGTGCCTGCGCGAGTACGTCAGGGGTCTCTCAGCCGAGGGCACCGTCGTACCTGAACGGCACGTACGCCGTGCCCATGCAATCTGCATGATGATCTTCGCCGGGCTGTCCGCCATTCCCTTCGAGAACCTCAGGTCCGCACCCGACCAGCGGCTGCACGCGATCTCCCGCACCCGCGCGCAGAGCGTCCGTTTCATGCTCGATCTGCTTGCCTCGACGAACCCGTCCTGAAGGTGCGGTCCTACGGCGGCGGCATCGCGGGAGCTCGGTGACCTGCATGTGCCGTGCGGTTGCCCGCGCACGTCAAGAACCGAGATCGCCTGGGTGTGATGCGCGCAATCACCTGTGCTGTTGGCGCTGCCATCGCGATGATGGTCGCCGGCTCATGCGGCCCAGCTGAAACGGACGCTCGCACCAGGATGACGGTGTCATCGACGCCTACCACACTGACTTCGGCGATCGCGGGTGCCAGGCGGCGATCGATCGTGGCCGCGGACATCGAGACCAGCTGGGCCGCGACCTCATCGGTGATGTGCAGCTCATCATGGGTCCGCAGCGAAGCCACCAGCTCCCCATCAGCGGACACAACCGCTCCAGGATCACCGCCTTCCGCCCGCATGGCCTTGACGTCTTCCGCACCATCACCGCGGTGACCTGCCTACGAACCGCCAACTCAAGCTCCGTCCCCGATGCGCTCCCACGCGGGCATCTTCAGATGAGTCAACGAATCGCCCCCGCGGGCATCTTGGCTGAGTCAACGCGGAGATTTGGCTCGTGCTGCGCTGCGGGCGTAGACTTGCACGTCGGCTACTTCGCCGCGATTCACCATGCCCTGCGGCTGCCGCAGAACCGTCTATGGAGATCGTAACGTGCGGCAGTGGCCAAGCCAGGACACGACAACGGATTGCGGAGGATATGCCGAAGAAGGAAGGCGTCATCGAGATCGAGGGCGCGGTGGTCGAAGCACTGCCGAACGCCATGTTCCGGGTGGAGCTGACCAACGGGCACAAGGTTCTTGCGCACATCAGCGGCAAGATGCGCCAGCACTACATCCGGATCCTCCCCGAGGACCGCGTGGTGGTGGAACTCTCGCCGTACGACCTCACCCGCGGGCGCATCGTCTACCGCTACAAGTGACGTCCACGTTCGTCCGACGCCACGCCATCCACCGTCATGTCAACCGCCAGCCGTTCAAAGGGATAGAGAGCTCGATGAAGGTCCAGCCGAGCGTCAAGAAGATCTGTGACAAGTGCAAGGTGATTCGTCGCCACGGCCGTGTCATGGTCATCTGCGAGAACCCGCGCCACAAACAGCGTCAGGGCTGACCACCTGCACCACCACGACAACTTCACAAGCTTCACTCGCAACACCTCAACGTGATCGCTCGCCGCGAAGCCGCGGCGTCACCTCCGGAACGAAGGCTGGAGCCCTGCCCAGGCAGGGACGCGACACGCAGAGACCTTCGTACAGCGATAGGAACCATCACATGGCACGCCTCGTTGGTGTCGATCTCCCGCGTGACAAGCGCGTAGAGATCGGGCTCACCTACATTTTCGGGATCGGACGCACTCGCGCCGAGAAGACACTCGCAGAGACCGGCATCAGTCCGGACGTGCGGGTCCACGACCTGACCGACGACCAGCTCGTCGCCCTGCGCGACCACATCGAAGGCAACTACCGCGTCGAGGGTGATCTGCGCCGAGAGGTCGCCGCCGACATCCGCCGCAAGGTCGAGATCGGTAGCTACCAGGGCCGTCGTCACCGCAGCGGGCTTCCCGTCCGCGGGCAGCGGACCAAGACCAACGCACGCACCCGCAAGGGTCCCAAGCGCACCGTCGCCGGCAAGAAGAAGGTTGGTAAGTAATGCCTCCCAAGGGCCGCACTCCTGCTGGCACCAAGAAGGTCCGCCGCAAGGAGAAGAAGAACGTCGCCGCGGGCGAAGCCCACATCAAGAGCACGTTCAACAACACGATAGTCACGATCACCGACCCCTCCGGTGCGGTGATCGCCTGGGCATCTGCCGGGACCGTCGGCTTCAAGGGCTCGCGCAAGTCCACCCCCTTCGCCGCCCAGATGGCCGCCGAGGCCGCAGGGCGCAGGGCGATGGAGCACGGGATGAAGAAGATCGACGTCTTCGTGAAGGGTCCGGGATCGGGTCGCGAGACGGCGATCCGTTCCCTCGGTGCTGTCGGCCTCGAGGTCGGCACCATCCAGGACGTCACCCCCAGCCCCCACAACGGATGCCGGCCGCCCAAGCGCCGTCGCGTCTGATCGCCCCGAGACGAAAGCAGGAGTAGCGACATGGCCCGATACACCGGCCCCATGACCAAGAAGTCGCGCCGACTGGGCGTCGACCTCGTCGGCGGCGACTCGGCCTTCGAGCGTCGTCCGTACCCACCGGGCATGCACGGGCGCGGACGCGTCAAGGAGAGCGAGTACCGCAACCAGCTGATCGAGAAGCAGAAGGCGCGCTTCACGTACGGCTTGCTGGAGAAGCAGTTCCGCAAGTACTACGAGGAGGCCAACCGCCGCCCCGGCAAGACCGGCGACAACCTCCTGCAGATGCTCGAGTCGCGGCTGGACAACGTGGTCTACCGGGCAGGATTTGCCCGGACCCGTCGGCACGCCCGCCAGCTCGTCGTGCACGGACACTTCGTCGTCAACGGTCACAAGGTCGACATCCCGTCGTACCAGGTGAGCAAGTACGACGTCATCGACGTCCGCCAGAAGTCGCACGAGATGACACCGTTCATCGTCGCTCGTGAGACCCACGGCGAGCGGCTCGTTCCCGGCTGGATGGATGCGCTTCCGGAGCGGATGCGCATCCTCATCCACCAGACCCCGGTGCGCGAGCAGATCGAGGTGCCGATCCAGGAGCAGCTGATCGTGGAGTACTACTCCAAGATCTGACGGGCGGTCCCGCCCAGCTCACCACCGTTTCCCACTACTCGGCCCGTCATATAGCGGACGGTCCACGAAGGAATGCACAGTGCTCATCGCCCAACGCCCCTCATTGTCCGAAGATGTCGTCGACGACTACCGCTCGCGGTTCATGATCGAGCCCCTCGAGCCCGGCTTTGGCTACACCCTCGGCAACTCCCTGCGCCGTACGCTGCTCTCGTCCATCCCGGGCGCGTCGGTCACCTCGATCAAGATCGACGGCGTGCTGCACGAGTTCTCCACCGTCCCCGGTGTGACCGAGGACGTCACCGAGGTCATCTTGAACCTCAAGGACCTCGTCGTCTCCTCCGAGCACGACGAGCCCGTCGTGATGTACCTGCGCAAGCAGGGCCCCGGTGACGTGACCGCCGCCGACATCGCGCCGCCGGCCGGTGTCGAGGTGCACAACCCCGAGCTCAAGATCGCCACCCTCAACGACAAGGGAAAGCTCGAGCTCGAGCTCGTCGTCGAGCGCGGCCGCGGCTACGTCTCTGCGGTGCAGAACAAGTCCGGCGACGAGGAGATCGGGCGGATGCCCGTCGACTCGATCTACTCGCCGGTGCTGAAGGTGACGTACAAGGTCGAGGCCACCCGTGTCGAGCAGCGCACCGACTTCGACAAGCTGGTCATCGACGTCGAGACCAAGCGGTCGATGCGTCCGCGTGACGCGATCGCCAGCGCCGGCAAGACCCTGGTCGAGCTGTTCGGGCTGGCCCGCGAGCTCAACGTCGAGGCCGAGGGCATCGACATCGGACCATCGCCGGTCGACGAGCAGCTTGCCGCTGACCTCGCCCTGCCGGTGGAGGACCTGCAGCTGACGGTGCGGTCGTACAACTGCCTCAAGCGTGAGGGCATCCACGCCGTGGGCGAGCTCATCGCGCGTAGCGAGCAGGACCTGCTGGACATCCGGAACTTCGGTTCCAAGTCCATCGACGAGGTCAAGGCCAAGCTGGCCGAGATGGGTCTCTCGCTCAAGGACAGCCCGGCAGGGTTCGACCCGGCCGCGGCACTCGAGGCGTACGACGAGGACGAGAGCTTCGTTGAGGACGAGCAGTACTGACCCGTACGCACGCCGCACTTCACCAGATTGCAGGAGAGAACAATGCCCACCCCCACCAAGGGTCCGCGTTTCGGCGGCAGCCCGGCGCACCAGCGGCTGATCCTGGCCAACCTCGCGACGAGCCTGTTCGAGCACGGCCAGATCACCACCACCGAGGCCAAGGCGCGTCGGTTGCGTCCGTACGCTGAGCACCTGATCACCAAGGCCAAGGTCGACAGCGTGGCCAACCGCCGGCAGGTCGTCAGGGTCATCCGGGACAGGAGCGTGCTCCACACGCTGTTCACCGAGATCGGTCCGCGGTTCGCGACCCGTCCAGGCGGCTACACCCGGATCACCAAGATCAACCCGCGCAAGGGCGACAACGCTCCCATGGCCGTGATCGGTCTCGTCGAGGCCAAGGAGTTCGCGACCACAGGTGCCAAGCACTCGACACCCGCCGCCAAGCGGGCCACGCCGGTTGCCGCGTCGGCCCCCGCCGAGGTCGATGAGGCCACCGATCCGCCAGCGGACAGCGCGACCGCGGACGGCACGGTCACGACCGCCGATAGCGCGGCCGACGACGCTACGACGGCTCCGACGCCCGACGCTGAGGTTGCGGCTGACGAGACGACCGAACCGGTCGAGGGAGACGCCCGCGACGAAGAGGCCGAGGCCGACAGCGAGGCTGACAAGGCCTGAGCCCTCCGCACCTGCTCACCCGAGGTCCCCGTGACCGACCGCTCGAAGGTCGGTACGGGGACCTCTTCGTACGACAAGACGCTTCCGCAGCGCCGGTGAGGTCGCGCCCGGGTGTGCGCACATCGACATGCCGCCTTCGGGTGGGACGTTCGGCTACCGGGACGGCCCGGGGCCACGGACAGCGCTAACCGTCGGCGCCGAGCCAGTCCAGGACGACCTCGGAGAACGCGTCTGGCTCGGACTCGTGGATGTCATGTCCCGCCGGGATGGTGATGAGCGTGCACCGCGGCACGACCCTAGCGACGTCGACAAACTTCTCTTGCGGGATATGGCTGGTCGAACCACCGCCGATGAGCAGCGTCGGCGCCGTGATGTCGGGCAAGTGCGTCCACCATCGCAGTGATGGATCGTTGACCTCCTCGATGATGGCGGGCACGACAGCCCAGTCGAACGAGAGTTCCCCCGCAGGACGCGGAGGCACGGGTCGCGTACGGGCGAATGGCGGCGGCGCGTCTTCCACCACCAATCGCGTGATGCGGCTGGGCTGCGCCTGAGCGACCAAGTAGGCGACCGTGCCACCCATCGAGTGGCCCACCAGGACGAGCTCGTGCAGATCAAGGTCGTCCAGGACCCCGATGACGTCGTCGCGCATGAGCTCGAAGGAGTACGTCCCGGGCCAGTCGCTTGCTCCGTGCCCGCGCAGATCGAGCGCTACTACCCGGAACCGCGTCGCGAACCGTGGGGCCACCGTGTCCCAGCTCGCCGCGTGCTCACCGAGGGCGTGCAGCATGACCATCGCGGGCGCGCCGGGGTCACCAGAGAGCTGGCACCTGATCA
>JACCZT010000097.1 GCA_013695785.1 Nocardioidaceae bacterium
CCGCAGGGTTGAACAGACTTGCGTCCGGAGTCTGCGACTGCGACTGCGCGGAGCTCGGTGCCTTTTCGTTGCCGCACCCGGTCACCAGTGCCAGAACGACGAATTCGAGCAGCATTTTCACCTGCTCAGGTTCCCTCATTTGAGGTGATCGGCATGACGATTCGAAGCGTCTCGGTCGTCCTCAGCGCCAACGTCACCGCGTTCAATCAGATGCGCGGTCGGGCCGGTGGGGCCGTTGGGGGACGTATAGGTCGAGCCCTATCAGCGCTCTGTGCCCACACCTTGCCCACAGCAGGGCCAGCAAGAGCCAACGGTTGCCGGTGCCCATGTTGGGCATCCGTGCAGGTCAGAAGGGTTTACCAACGGTTGCCAATCCCGGTCAATCACACGGGACAAGTTCATGGTCAACACGCACGAGGCGCCATAGCAACCTGGCGGCGAGGCGGCGGTCAGAGGAGCATCGCGTCGAGCGCCTCGACCTCGGCGTCGTCCAGCGGTCGTGAGCGCTGGGCGTCGCCGTCGAAGGCCACGATGACCGTCTCTGCGGTCGCGACCAGCCGGTCACCGTCGCGGATCTGGGACGTCAGCGTGAACGACGATGTGCCCCGGCGCGTGACCCAGGTGTGGATGGGGTACGCCGGGTCGCGGAACAACATCGGGACCTTGTAGTCGACCACCTGCCGGGCGACGACGAGGGTACGTGCGCCGGACACCCGCGAGAACCCCGACAAGAAGGCGATCCGCGCCTCCTGGAAGTACTCGAAGTACATGACGTTGTTGACGTGGCCGTAGGAGTCGATGTCGGACCAGCGCACTCGGCACGGATAGACGTGTGGCTCAACCACGGCGGACATCCTCCTCGACCAGGAAGCGCGACAACATGGTGCGCTCGTCGGGGGTGATGCGACGCGGACGCTGCTCCTCGAACAGGAACGGCGTCAGTATCGTCGTCGCCCGCGCATAGACGACCCGGTCGCCGCCGCCCGGATCGTCGACGATCTCGTACGCCATCGTGAACGACGCCGCCCGAACCCGGCTGACCCAGGTCTCGATCCGTACCGGCTCGGGCCGCAGGAGCAGCGGCCGTACGAAGGTGATGTCGTGCTGCACGACGACGACTCCCTCGGACATCTCCTGCCCGGCGCTGGACGAGCCGTGCAGCGACAACATGTCGACTCGTGCTTCCTGCAGGTAGTCCACGTAGCGCACGTTGTTGACGTGACCGAGCACATCCAGATCCGCCCAACGCAGCGGGCAGTGGTAGATGTGGCGCATGCAACGGATCCTCCCAGGTCGGCCCGCAACCTGCCCTACCGACCGTCAACACCGATGGGGTACGTTGCTAAGCGATCGCTTAGCGCAGCCCGAGGGAGAAGCACGTGAGTGAGCAACGAACGGCCATCGTGACCGGAGCGGCCCGCGGGATCGGTGCTGCGATCGCGAAGCGGCTCGCCTCGGACGGGCACGCGGTCGCGGTCCTGGACCTCGAGGAGTCGGCGTGCGCCGCGACGGTCGACGCCGTCACCGCCAGCGGCGGCCGGGCGCTCGCCGTCGGTGTCGACGTCGCCGACGAGGGCGGCGTCACGGCGGCCGTAGAGCGCGTCGCCGACGAGCTGGGCGCGCCGACGATCCTCGTCAACAACGCCGGGATCACCCGCGACAACCTGTTGTTCAAGATGTCCGTCGAGGACTGGGACGCCGTGCTGGGCGTCCACCTACGTGGGTCGTTCCTGATGACCCGGGCGGCGCAGAGGCACATGACCGAGGCCACGTTCGGACGGATCGTCAACCTGTCCAGCACGTCGGCGCTGGGCAACCGTGGCCAGGTCAACTACTCGGCCGCGAAGGCCGGCATGCAGGGCTTCACCAAGACGCTCGCGATCGAGCTCGGCAAGTTCGGGGTAACCGCCAACGCGATAGCTCCGGGGTTCATCGAGACCGAGATGACCGCCGCGACCGCAGCCCGGCTGGGCGTGGGGTTCGAGGAGTTCAAGGAGTACACCGCCAAGCAGATCCCGGTCGCGCGGGTCGGTCAGCCCGAGGACATCGCGCACACGGTCTCGTTCCTGGTGAGCGAGGGGGCAGGCTTCGTGTCCGGCCAGGTGATCTACGTCGCCGGCGGACCGCGGGACTGAGATGCCCGGCGACCCGCCTGGCCTGGATCTGGGGCGCCTACGCGCCTACCTCGACGACCACCGCCCCGGGCTCGTCGCCGGCGAGCTGAGCGGCACCGTGATCGCCGGTGGACGTTCCAACCTGACGTACGACGTCACTGACGGGCACGTCCACCTGGTCGTACGTCGTCCCCCGCTCGGGCACGTGCTCGCGACCGCGCACGACATGGCACGCGAGCACCGGGTCATGTCGGCGCTCGTTCCCACCCAGGTGCCGGTGCCACGGACGCACGCGCTGTGCGAGGACGACACGGTGCTCGGTGCGCCGTTCTACGTGATGGACAAAGCACCGGGGAAGGCGTTCCGGCACGCCGAGGAGCTCGCGGAGCTCGGAGCGGCCCGTACGCGGTCGATCAGCTCGACCGTGACCGACACGCTCGCCGACCTGCACCACGTTGATCCGCTCGAGGTCGGACTTGCGGACTTCGGCAGACCTGAGGGGTTCTTGGAGCGGCAGGTGCACAGGTGGAAGAAGCAGCTCGACGCCTCCCGGACCCGTGACCTCGCCGGGATCGAGGTGCTCTTCGGCTATCTCCGGGCCAACGTTCCCCCGCAGTCCACGACATCGATCGTGCACGGCGACTATCGCCTGGACAACCTGTTGATCGGTGCTGGCGACGGCGTGACCGCGGTCCTGGACTGGGAGATGGCCACGATCGGTGACCCGCTCACCGACGTGGCGCTGATGGTGGCGTACCAGCAGATGGCCGAGCACGCCGGCTCCGGAGCGGTGACCGACGCCCCGCGCGCGCCGGGTTATCTCCAGGTGGACGAGGTCCTCGCCCGCTACGCGGAGCGAAGCGGGCGCGACCTCGGCGCCATGGACTTCTACCTGACTTCAAGCTGGCGGTCATCCTCGAAGGCATCCACACGCGATATACCGAGGGCAAGACCGTAGGAGCGGGGTTCGCCGATCTTGGCGCGATGGTCGAGCCGCTCGTCGCCACCGGCCTGCGTGCCGCTGACATGGCCTGACCACTCACGACGCCGCCACCCGCCGCACCAGGAGACCGCATGGATTTCGCTTTCGACGCCACGACCGATGAGCTGCGCACCCGGTTGCTGACGTTCATGGCCGAGCACGTCTACCCCGCCGAGCCGGTCGCCCAGCGCCAGGTCAGCGATGCCCCGGACAGCTGGTCGCCACCTGCGGTGCTGGCGGAGCTCACGACCGAAGCGCGACGACGCGGCCTGTGGAATCTCTTCCTACCCGGCGAGCTCGGCGCAGGCCTGACCAACGTGCAGTACGCGCCGCTCGCCGAGATCACCGGACGTAGCATCGGGCTCGCTCCCGCGGCTCTGAACTGTGCCGCGCCGGACACCGGCAACATGGAGCTGTTGGCCGAGTTCGGGACACCGGCGCAGCAGCAACAGTGGCTCGATCCGCTGCTGGACGGCACGATCCGGTCGGCGTTCGCGATGACAGAACCGGACGTGGCGTCCTCGGACGCGACGAACATCGCCACCCGCATCGATCGTGACGGCGACGACTTCGTCGTCAACGGCCGCAAGTGGTGGATCACCGGTGCGATGAACCCCGCGTGCGCGGTCCTGATCGTCATGGGCAAGTCCGACCCCGACGCCGCGCGCCATCGCCAGCAGAGCATGGTCCTCGTACCCCGCGACACCCCGGGTCTGCAGATCACGCGCGGCATGACGGTGTTCGGGTACGACGACCGCGACCACGGTGGGCACGCCGAGCTGGAGCTGCACGACGTACGGGTGCCGGCGTCACACCTGATCGGCGGTGAGGGGGACGGGTTCGCGATCGCGCAAGCGCGACTCGGGCCGGGTCGTATCCACCACTGCATGCGCTCGATCGGCCTCGCCGAACGCGCGGTCGAGCTGATGTGTCTTCGCACCAGCGAGCGGGTGGCTTTCGGCAAGCCGCTCGCGGACCAAGGAGTGGTCCGCGACTGGATCGCCGAGTCCCGCGTGCGCATCGAGCAGCTCCGGCTGCTGGTCCTCAAGACCGCGTGGCTGATGGACACCGTAGGCAACAAGGGCGCCCGCACCGAGATCCAGGCGATCAAGATCGCCACCCCGGCGACCGTGGAGTGGATCGTGGACAAGGCGATCCAGTCCTTCGGCGCCGCGGGGTTGGGCCAGGACCATCCCCTCGCCCGTTGGTTTGCCGGGGTGCGTACGCTCCGCCTCGCCGATGGCCCCGACGAGGTGCACAAGAGCTCTCTCGCCCGCGCCGAGCTCAAGCGGCACACCCAGCCGTGATTCTATGAGCCCCATGCGACAAGCCATCGCCGCACTGATGAGCGACCGCGCCCTGGCCGTGGTTCGTGCTGCGGACCTCCCGGACGTCCAAGGGCTGTGCGCGGCACTTGCCGAGGGCGGCATCTCGATTGTCGAGCTGACCTTCACCATCTCCGATGCCCGACGTCACCTGGCGACCGCCGTGCAGGCATCGAGCGCGACCGGGGCCAGGGTGGGGGCCGGAACGGTCCTGAGCTCGGAGCTGGCGACAATGGCGATCGACGCCGGGGCCGAGTTCCTGGTGACACCTGGTATCGGCAGGGATGCCGCGGAGATCGTCGAGATCGGTCACCGGGCAGGAGCAGCTGTGGTGCTCGGTGCGTTCACGGCGTCGGAGGTGTTGACGGCCCTCGAGCTCGGAGCCGACGCGGTCAAGATCTTCCCCGCCCGGTTGGCAGGGCCACTGCACTTTGCCGACCTGCGCGGCCCGTTCCCCGGCGCCCGGCTGCTGGCCTCTGGTGGGGTGACCGCCGAGAACGCGCGGGCGTTCCTCGACGCCGGTGCAATAGCGGCATCGGCGGGCACCACGGTGGTCTCGCCGCGAGCAGTCGAGCAGTCCGACTGGGGAGCGATCACCACCAGTGCCAGGGAGTTCCGCAAAGCGTGCAGCGAGTGACCTCGGCACACAACATCGACGTGGTCGTGGTCGGCGAGATCCTCATCGAGCTGTCCAGCACCGAGCCGTTCACCGGCGGCTCGTCGGTCACGCTCGGGTTCTCCGGTGATGCGATGAACGCCGCCGCCGCGGCCGCCGCCGCCGGCGCCCGGACCGCCGTGCTCACCCGCATCGCCGACGACGCGCTGGGCCAAGCCATCCTGGGCCGGCTCACCGAGCTGGGCGTCGACACGAGCCTGGTACGCCTGGTGCCGGGGCAGCACGGCACGTACTTCGTGCACTCCGACCCGGCAGGCGACCGCGAGTTCGTCTACGCCCGGCGCGGCAGCGCGGCGTCCCAGCTGGCACCGCAGGACATCGCCGACGCCAGGGTGGAGGACGCTCAGGTCGTCCTGAGCAGTGGCGTGACCGGTGCGATCTCGGCGACCGCTGATGCGGCGGTGCAGGAGGCGGCTCGGCGGGCGCGGATGTTCGTGTACGACCCCAACTTCCGCCCAGGCCTGGTCTCGGCGGCCGCCGCGGCGAGGTCCCTGCGGCGACTTGCACCGTACGCCGCCCTGGTGACTCCGGCAGCACCGAGCGAGACCCGTGCGCTTCTTGGCTGCGACGACCCGGTGGTCGCAGCTCGCACAGCGCGAGGGCTCGGGGCCAAGGCTGTCGCGGTGACTCGGGGGGCCGAAGGAGTGTTCCTCGACGACGGCACCGCCACCTTCGACGTACCCGGTGTCCCGGCGCCGACGCTTGTCGACCAGACCGGCGCGGGCGACAGCGTGGTGGGGACGGTCGTCGGCCGGCTCGCGGTCGGCGACTCTCTCCTCGACGCGATCCGCCTGGGATCTGCGGCGGCGTCGTTGAGCATGCAGGGCCAAGGCGGCACCGGTTTCGTGGCGACCCTGGCTCAGACACGGGACCACCTGGAGTCACACGGCAGCGGTGCCCGGCAGAGGACGTGACGTCGCTCAGACGCCGCCGGTCAACGTGAGCCCGCCGTCCAGGACAAGGGTGCGCCCGGTCACCCATGAGGCGTCCTCGGACAGCAGGAATGCCACCGCCGACGCGATATCGGCGGGCTCACCGAGCCGCTTGAGGGGGTACGTCGAGGCGACCTCGTCCTCCCTGCCCTCGTACAACGCCTTCGCAAACGTGGTCTTGACCACAGCAGGGGCGACCGCGTTGACCCGGATCGACGGGCCGAGCTCGACCGCAAGCTCCTCGGTCAGGTGGATGAGCATCGCCTTGGACGCTCCGTAGAACCCGATACCGGGGGCGGGCTTGATCCCGGCGACGGATGCGACGTTGACGATCGAGCCGCCGCGATCCTTCATCACCGCGCGGTACGTCTGCTGGCTCCAGGACAGTGCCGACAGGACGTTGACGGCGAAGATCTTCTGCGCGGCGGCGAGGTCGATGTCGATCAAGGGGCCGTGGACGGGGTTGATCCCGGTGTTGTTGACGAGGTGGTCGACGGTGCCGAACGCGTCGACGGTGGCGGCGACGGCGGCCACCTGGTGCTCCAGGTCGTCCCCCTTGCCGGCAACGGCGATGGCGTGCTCGGGTCCGCCGAGCTCGGCGACGGCCTGCTCCAGAGGTTCGGCGTTGCGCGCCGTGATGCACACCCGCGCGCCCTCAGCGACGAGGCGGGTGGCGATGCCCAGGCCGATGCCACGGCTGGCGCCGGTGATGAGCGCCACCTGGCCGTCGAAGCGGCCGCCGCCGCCGGCAGCGCGGTGGGTCACGAAAGCCGCTCCAGCACCATCGCCATGCCCTGCCCGCCGCCGACGCACATGGTCTCCAGGCCGAACTGCCCGTCGTGGGTCTGCAGCGAGTTGATGAGCGTCGTGGTGATACGCGCTCCGGTCATGCCGAACGGGTGACCGACCGCGATGGCGCCGCCGTTGACGTTGAGCTTGTCGTGGTCGATGCCCAGAGCGCGAGCCGACGGGATCACCTGCGCCGCAAAAGCCTCGTTGATCTCCACGAGGTCGATGTCGTCGATGGTCATCCCCGCCCGGCCCAGCGCCTGGCGGGAGGCCTCGACCGGTCCCAGACCCATGATCTCGGGGGACAAGGCAGTGACGCCGGTGGAGACGATCCGGGCCAGCGGCGCCAACCCGAGCTCGGCTGCCTTGGTGTCGCTCATGATCACCACTGCCGCGGCCCCGTCGTTGAGGGGGCAGCAGTTGGCGGCCGTGACCGTACCGTCGGGACGAAAGACCGGCTTGAGGGCAGAGACGGCCTCCAGGGTGACCCCGGCTCGGGGTCCGTCGTCCGCGCTCACCACCGTGCCGTCGGGCAAGGTGACCGGAGTTATCTCCTTGGCCCAGAAGCCGTTGCCGATCGCGCGCTCGGCGAGGTTCTGGCTGCGTACGGCGAAATCGTCCTGCTCGGCGCGGGAGATGCCGCAGCGCTGCGCGACGTTCTCGGCGGTCTGGCCCATCGCGATGTAGGCATCGGGAAGCATCGCGGTGTCCCTCGGGTCGCTCCAGGTGCTGCCGCCCTCGGCGGCGTCCTGCGTCCGTCGCACCGCGTCGTCGAAGACGGGGTTGGTGGTCTCGTGGCCGGGGATCACGTCGCTGTTCCCCGACACGAACCGGCTGACGGTCTCGACGCCGGCAGAGATGAAGACGTCGCCCTCCCCTGCCTTGATCGCATGCATCGCCATCCGGGTCGACTGCAGGCTCGATGAGCAGTAGCGGGTGATCGTGGTACCTGGCACGTCGTCGAGCCCGAGCATGACCGCGACGATCCGCCCGAGGTTGTGGCCCTGCTCCCCACCGGGGAGGCCGCACCCGAGGATCAGGTCCTCGACGTCGTGCGGGTCGAGCGCGGGCACCTTGGCAAGTGCCGCCGCGATGATGGTCGCCACGAGGTCGTCGGGGCGAAGGTCCTTCAGCGACCCCTTGAACGCGCGGCCGATCGGTGAGCGGGCGGTCGAGACGATGACTGCTTCGGGCATGCGGATCCTTTGGGTCTGGGTCGAGGTGCTTGCTGCTCCGTCATGGTCTCATCGCAGCCGGCTTGGTGCTGCAGGTCATCCTAAGCGCTTGCTTAGCACCTCGTCATGGGTGATGCTGCGTCCATGGACGACGCCAGGGGCCGGCTGGCCGCGGCGGCGGTAGAGGCGTTCGCCGACAACGGCTTCCATGCGACGACGACCCGCGACATCGCCTCGCGTGCCGGCATGAGCCCGGCCGCACTCTACGTCCACCATCGCTCGAAAGAGGGACTGCTGTTCGCGCTCAGCCGGGACGGGCACCTTGCCGCGCTCGACGTGGTCACCGAGGCCGCGGCGAGGCACGACGACCCCACCGCGCGCCTGCAGGCGATGATCCACGACTTCACCCAGTGGCATGCCGAGCACAGCAAGACCGCTCGGATCGTGCAGTACGAGCTGGCCGCACTGACGCCGGACCACCTGGCGGAGGTGGCGCGCCATCGCCGAGCGATCGAGCGTACGGTCCGCGAGGTGCTCGAGGAGGGGGTGGCGCGCGGCGAATTCGAGGTCGCCGACGTACCCGGCACAGCGCTGGCGATGCTGTCCTTGGCCGTCGACCTGGTCCGCTGGTACGAACCCGGCGGCTCGCGCAGCCCCCAGCAGCTGGCCGACCTCTACGCCGGCCTCGCCCTACGCATGGCGAGGCCCCTGTGAGCGGCGGACCCGCCATGGTTGCGGCGTCAGGACTGCAGGACCGCTTCGGCGCCGATGGTGACCGTGATCTTGTCGCCGATCATGACCTTGTCGCCCTGGACCGGGATGTTGAAGTCGATCCCGTAGTCCTTGCGGCTGATCTGCGTGGTGGCCTCGAGGCCGATCCGGGTACCCCCCCACGGGTCGCCGCCTTCCCCGAGGAAGTCCACGTCGAGCTCTGTGGTGCGGGTGACGCCCTTGATCGTGAGGTCCCCGAGGATGACGTAGCTGTCGTCGCCGGTCTGCTTGACGCCGGTAGAGGCGAAGGCCATCACCGGGTGCTCCTCGACGGAGAAGAAGTCACTCGAGCGCAGGTGGTTGTCGCGGTCGGCGGTGCCGGTGTTGATGGAGGCGAGCTGGATCGTCGCCGTCGCGCTGGACGTGTCCGGGTCCGCCGACGTCACGATGGTCCCCTCGAACTCCTCGAACTTGCCGCGGACCTTGCCCATCAGGTGACGAACGCTGAAGCCGACCTCGGTGTGGCTAGGGTCGATGGTCCACGTTCCTGCAGTTATCTCAGACATCTGAGTCCCTCTTCCTTCGAGGCTCTTGCTGCCAAGGCGCCTCGGTCATGAGTTCGTGCTAAATTGTTGTTGATAATTTCAACTAGCTGCGAGTCTAGCACTTTAGTTGAGACGTCAACTACTTCGAAGGTGAGGCCAGTGAAGACAGCAACGGCCCGCGCGTCGGACACGCAATGGCTCGACGAGCCACAACAACGCGCGTGGCGCGCTTTTCTCGGGGGGCAGACGGTGCTCTTTCACCAGCTCGACCGCGACCTGCGGACGCGCCACGACCTGTCGATGCCGGAGTACGAGATCTTCGTCCGCCTCTCCGAGGCGCCCGACCGTCGCCTTCGGATGGCCGAGCTCGCCGACGCGGTGGCACACTCGCGAAGCAGGGTGACTCACACCATCTCCCGGCTGGAGAGTGCCGGGCTCGTCGAGCGCGTCGCTTGCCCCGAGGACGGCCGGGGTGTGGTCGCGGGCCTCACCGCCAAGGGTTTTCGAGCCCTTGAGCAGGCGGCGGGCACCCACGTGGACGGCGTGCGCGACTACCTCATCGACAACGCCTCGCCCGAGGAGCTGGCGGCCTTGGAGCGGGTCTTTGAACGGGTGCGCGCCCGTCTCGGCGGATCTCGGTTCTGATCCCGGTGTGGCGCCGGAGCCCCTGGTGGTTCAGTCCCTGGTGAGCCTGCGGTGCGTCACGCTGTGCGGACGAGCCGCCTCGGCGCCGAGGCGCTCGATCTTGTTGGTCTCGTAGTCGGCGAAGTTCCCCTCGAACCAGAACCAGCTGGCAGGCTCTTGTGCGTTGCCCTCCCAGGCCAGGATGTGGGTGACGACCCGGTCCAGGAACCACCGGTCGTGGGAGATGACCACGCCACACCCGGGAAACTCCAGCAGGGCGTCCTCGAGCGACTGCAACGTCTCCACGTCGAGGTCGTTGGTGGGTTCGTCGAGCAACAACATGTTGCCACCCATCTTCAGCGTCAACGCCAGGTTGAGACGGTTGCGCTCGCCACCGGACAGGACGCCGGCACGCTTCTGCTGGTCCGGACCCTTGAACCCGAACGACGCGACGTACGCCCGGCTCGGCATCTCGAAGTTGGCCACCTTGATGTGGTCGAGCCCGTCGGAGACGATCTCCCAGACGGACTTCTTGGGGTCGAGGCGTCCCCGGCCCTGGTCGACGTAGGAGATCTTGACCGTCTCGCCCACGGTGAGCGCACCACTGTCGGGCTGCTCCTCACCCATCACCATGCGGAACAGGGTCGTCTTGCCCACACCGTTTGGTCCGACGACGCCGACGATGCCCGCTCGCGGTAGGGAGAAGCTGAGTCCGTCGATGAGCAGACGGTGGCCGAATCCTTTGGCCAGGTCCTTGGCCTCGAGCACGACGTCGCCAAGACGCGGACCGGGGGGGATGTTGACCTCCTCGAAGTCGACCTTGCGCGTGCGCTCGGCCTCCGTGGCGAGCTCCTCGTATCGCGAGAGCCGAGCACGGTTCTTGGCTTGTCGAGCCTTGGGGTTCGAACGCACCCACTCCAGCTCGCGCTGCAGGATCTTCAGTCGCTTCTGGTCCTTCTTGCCCTCCACCACGAGGCGCTGCTGCTTGGTCTCGAGGTAGGTGGAGTAGTTGCCTTCGTACGGGTGCGTCTTGCCGCGGTCCATCTCCAAGATCCACTGCGCCACGTTGTCGAGGAAGTAGCGGTCGTGGGTCACGGCAAGAACCGCGCCGGGGTACTTCGCGAGGTGCTGCTCGAGCCACTGGACGCTCTCGGCATCGAGGTGGTTGGTCGGCTCGTCGAGCAGCAGCAGGTCGGGCTGCTGCAGCAAGAGCTTGCACAGGGCGACCCGGCGGCGCTCACCGCCGCTCAGCCGGTCCACGAGGGCCTCCGGCGGCGGGCAACGCAGCGCATCCATGGCCTGCTCGAGCCGCGAGTCGAGGTCCCAGGCTCCGGCATGGTCCAAATCGGTCTGCAGGTCGCCCATCTCGCCGAGCAACGTGTCGTAGTCAGCGTCGGGGTCGGCGAGCTCCTCGCTGATCTCGTTGAAGCGGTCGAGCTTGGCCTTGACGGCGGCGACGGCTTCCTCGACGTTGTCCAGGACGCTGCGGCCCTCGGTCAGCGGCGGCTCCTGCAGCAAGATGCCGACCGTGGCCCCGGGGTCAAGGATCGCCTCGCCGTTGCTCGGCTGGTCCAGACCCGCCATGATCTTGAGCATCGACGACTTACCGGTGCCGTTGGGGCCGACGACGCCGATCTTGGCGCCGTGCAGGAAGGACAAGGTGACGTTGTCCAGCACGACCTTGTCGCCGTGGGCTTTGCGGACGTTGCGCAGGGTGAAGACGTAGTCAGCCATGGTCTCCGAGCCTAACCGGGCCACCCGGTCATGGTGCCCCCGGTGTCTCGCGGGAGCGCAGCGCTGATCCCTGCGTGGTAGGCGCGGTAGACATCGAGCTGTGCGTTGATCGGTGCCACGACCTGCGACTCGGCGACCTCGGTGATCGCGGCCCGCAGCGACTCATCGGCTTGCACGGCCGTGGCTCGCGCCGACGTACGGGTCGCCAGACGCGAAACCGCCGCGACGACGACACCGACCAAGACCGCACCCAGCAGAAGCAGAGTGGGTGCGGGCACACCCAGCACCGTCGGGCCGGCCGGAACGGAGGTGTCCACCAGGTTGGCACCCGCGAGAGCGACGAGCCAGCCCAGGCCGACGACCGCCGCGATCAACAGGATCCACTGGGCGATGTTGATCAGTCGCCATCTCAGTGCCACCTGGGAGACCCCGAGATCGGTCCTGGCGAGCACCCGGTCGAGCGTGTCGACGAGGTCGGCGCCGTCGGCCGGCGACGCCGACCGTATGGCCCGCACCCACGCCGGGCTCAAGCCGTAGGAGGCCTTGTCGGCGAGGTCGCGCACAGCGATCTCGACCCGTGCGCGCTGCGTGGGGGACGCTGTCGGGACGGACGCGGCGGCCAGTGCCGCGCGGTCCTGCTCGACGCCGATCCGCTTGAGCGGATCTGGTCTCAGTCGTCCCAACCATCGGGTCACCGGCCAGCTGGTCTGCTGCGTGGCGCGTCGTTTCGTCGAGCTCTCCACCGCGTCGACCAGCAGACCCACGCCGGCACAGTCGGCGAGCGTGTCGTCCAGCTCGGTCCGGTCGGTCTCGGTCAGCCGCGGCGACGCCGCCCTCCCGCCGACCTGGAGGAGGCGGTCGGTGGCGGTACGCAGGTCGGCCTGGGATCGATCCCTGGCGGTCTGCTTGTCACGGACACGCTTGATGAGTGTTCGCCTCAGGTCGTCGACGCCGTCACCGTTCTGGGCAGAGACCCCGAGGACCGGCGCATCGGGCAGCCCGTCATCGATGAGCAGCCGCCGTACGTCGGCCAGCGCGGCCGGACGGTCGCCTGGTGCGATGCGGTCGATCTGGTTGAGCACGACCATCGTGATGTCACCGTGCGATGCCAACGGCCGAAGATAGCGCTCGTGCACGGCTGCGTCGGCGTACTTCTGGGGGTCCAGGACCCACACGAGCAGGTCGGCGTGGTTGACCAGCCGATCGACCTCGAGGTGGTGGGAGACCTCGGTGGAGTCGTGGTCTGGCAGGTCGAGAAGCACCAGCCCCTCGAGGTTGGCGTCGTCCTCGGAGTTGTCCAACATGCTCATGCGCGACACCTGGTGCCGCGGCGGGATGCCCATCCACTCGAGGATCTCCGCCGCCCCGTCAGGTCCCCAGGCGCAGGCAAGAGCCCAGGAGGTGGTGGGGCGGCGCAGCCCGACGCCGGCGAGCTCCAGCCCGGTCAGCTGGTTGAACAGCGACGACTTGCCCGAGCCGGTGGCTCCGGCGAGCGCGACGATGGTGTGCTCGCCGGACAGCCGGAGCCTGCTGCCCGCGCGTTCGGCGACGGCCCCGACGTCATCCAGCAGGCTGGCCGGAAGTCGTCCCCGGGCCGCAGCGACGGCACGCAGCAGACCGTCCACGCGGACGGCGACGTCGCCTTGCTCCGCGCTGAACAGTGGCGGCGAGCTGTGGGTGGCGGCGTTCACTGCTGAGTCACTGGTCCCAATCATCGGGCACGAGGTCGGTGTGCCGCGCGTCCTCGATGGTACGTGCGACATCTCGAATGTTATCCGCCGCACCGTGGTCGATGTCCGCGGTCTCGAGCGCCCCGAGGTAGCGCCGCTTCTCGCTCGCGAGCAGGTCGACGACACGCGACATGAGGTCCTGGTGGGCACGCCGTGCGAGCTCCTCGACCACCTCGACGCCGAAGATCGTCCCGAGGAGCTGCTCCGCGAGCCGGCCGGCAGCACCGGCACCGTCAGTGGTCCCCGGCGTGCGGTGGGCGGTCCGCGAGAACGCCACCACCATCAGACCTGAGGCGACACCGTCGACCCCGAAGGCGAGGAATCGAGCCGTCATCCGCTTGTTGGCGCTCTCGATGCGGACCATCTCCACGACGGAGTCTCGCCACTCACGCACCACCAGCTCGGAGTGGGCGCGAAACGTCATGCCTGCCCGTCCGAGCGTTGCGTCCGTCGCCAGCAGGGCTTCGCCCGCAGGGATGTCGACCCAGCTGCGCTCGACGGACTCCGATGCGGCCTCGGCGTTCTGGAGCAGCATCAGGTGCAGGCCGTGCCCGATGGCGATCAGGATGTCATCAGACCGGTCTCGCTTGCCCCGGACGTTGTCGACGAAGCGGTCGCGGATACGTCCGACCCGCTGCTCCAGCGATCGCACGAAGTCACCGGCGCCCACGAACTCCTGCCACCGGGCCAGGACCTCGCCGCGCAGCAGCGTGCCGTCCTGCGTCGCGGCCTCGATGCTCGAGCGAGCGTCGGAGAACGCGGTCTCCACGGCGGCGTGGAGTCGGGTCGAGATCGCTATCTGCTCAGCGGCGCCGTCGGCGATGTCGTGAGCGTTGAAGACCATCTGCCGTACCGCGCCGTCGAGTGTCTGGGCGATGATCGCTCCACGGATGCTGGGGTCGATGGCGAGGTCGTGCAACCAGTCGGCGATGGGGCGCACGGCCGCCGGCTCCAGCAGGCCCTGGTCGTCGACCGGCCCCTCGGGGACCGAGAACAGCGGAGAGTCCCTGAGCCCGCGGGCGGTGAGCATGCGGGCCAGGTGGACGCGTACCTCCTCGAGGGACTCGGGCGGCGTACGGTCCAGCACGACCGCAACGGCGGCACTGCGCTTGGCCGCAGCCTTGAGGAAGTTCCACGGCACCTCATCTGCGTACCTCGACGCAGAGGTGACGAACAGCCACAGGTCCGCGGCGTCGAGGAGCTGTGCGGCAAGCACCCGGTTGGCCGCGTCGACCGAGTCCACGTCAGGCGCGTCCAGGATCGCCAGTCCCGGCGGCACGGTCGCAGACGGCATGAGGCACAGCCAGCCGACGTCTGTCGCGGGAGTGTCGGTGCGGGCGAGCTCGGGCAGGATGCGCTCACGCTCGAACCAGGCGGCGTCAGCGGGGTTGTGCACCAGCACCGGTGAGCGGGTCGTCGGGCGGAGCACGCCGGAGGCGCTGACGCGGGCACCGACGAGGGAGTTGACGAGGGTCGACTTGCCGGCACCCGTCGAGCCGCCGACGACCGCGAGCAAGGGAGCGTCCATCTGCACGAGCCGGGGCAGGACGTAGTCGTCGAGCTGGCCGACCGTGGCAACGCGCAGCTTGCGGGTCGTGTCGACGTGCGGCGCGTCGAAACGCAACGAGAGGGTGTCGAGCTCGGCGCGGAACGTCACCAGTGCCGCCAGCAGGGTAGCTGTGGAACGGTCCGTAGCCACCACTACCCGCTTTCGTCACTCGTCGCCATGCCACCGGCGTCTCGCGATGACGGTGCCAGCGTAGTAGAGGGCGAGAGTCGCGCACACACGAAGACGCGTAATCGGTGGCTCGGACGCGGTGGTCAAGCCTGCGGGGAGCCGTGCGGGTACGGCGGCGCGTATCCCGGCTGACCACCGTGAACGTAGACCGGTGGTCGATAGGCCGCGGGCGGGTGGCCCGGACCCCAAGGGACCTGAGGGCGTACCGGTGGCAGCAGCACGTGCGGCTTGACCTGTGCCATCGCCCAGCGGAGCGCGTCGACACGTCTGACCGCCTGCGGTTTCGGTCGCCCGGTCATCACACCGTCGTAGAGGAACGCCATCGTCACCGCAAGGCGCTGGTAGCGCACGAACGCCTTGGCGGCGACCCCGCCGGCATGGGCCTTCGCGTGCTGCCGGGCCCGTCGGCGGTCGGCGAACCTGCAGAGGTAGGTCACCTCGTTCGGGTGGAGCCAGCCGCGGACCGCCACGTGGTCGAGCGCGCGACGAAGCTGCCTGCCCTGCTTGACGCGGGCCACGATCGCCCCGGCGACGAGGCCCGCAAGGACGAGGGCGAGCACGAGGTAGGTGACGATGAAGCCGAGACCGCCCCAGTAGCTCGCCGAGCCGTTCCACAGCCCGTGCAGCCCCACGCTCACCGCGAGCCCAGCCGTGACGACCAGGACCTTGAGGATCCGTGACCTGACCAGCAGGGCCAGGCCGAGCGAGATGGCGAACGCCGAGGTGAACAACGGGTGCGCCAGCGGGCTGAACACCCCCCGGACGACGAACGTCATGGTGGCGCCCTCGGCGCCCTTGATCGGGAGATCCGGTGCCCCGAGGTAGGACCCGGCGTAGTAGCCGACGTTCTCCACGAAGGCGAAACCGAGCCCGACCAGACCGGCGTAGACGAGTCCGTCGACGAAACCGTCGAAAACGCGCCGCGAGCGCGCGAATGTCAGCAGCAAGAAGGCGCACTTCGCGGGCTCCTCGCTCAAGGGGGCGATGAAGGTCGCCATGCGCTTGTCGGAGATGTCCCAGAGCGCGCCGACGCCGACCTGGACGCTGAGGGCGATCGCGACGGCGACCACACCACCCCACACGAACGCCGCCCACTTGTACCGCCGTGGCTCGGGTTCGTACCTGTCCAGCCACCAGAACGCGGCCAGCAGGAACGGCATCGGCACCAGCGCGTACGTCAGCACCAGGCTCGTCCCGGCGACCTTGCCCGCGCCGACCGACAGCAAGATGGTGGCGGCGATGCCGAGGAGCGCGGTGAGCACGACCAGGACGATCAGCAGCGTCTGGCCGCGTTGACGGAACGGGTCGACGTAGGGCGGCAACGCCCCTGGTCCGCGGGCGGGTGCGAGCTGCGGAGCGACGGGCCGAGGAGCGGACACACCACGACAGTAGTCGTGCCTCCGCTCGGTCAGCGACGCAGATAGGCTTGTCGGGCGAGCGCCCGTAGCTCAATGGATAGAGCGACGGCCTTCTAATCCGTAGGTTGCAGGTTCGAGTCCTGCCGGGCGCACCTAGGGGTCAGCCCGCGGCGGCAACCGCGGTCTCGAGCTCGACTGTGGGGTTCTCGACGAGCTTGCCGTCAACGAGGACGGTCGGCGTGCCGCTGATGCCGTCGACGGACGCCGCGCTGGTCGCCTCCTCGGCCCACTTCTCGTACGTTCCGTCCTCGATGCACGCCGCCGCTGCGTCGGCACCGACCTCCTCGGCGTAGGAGACGACCTGGTCCTCTGGCAGTCCGGTCCCACCCTCGGGAGGCTGGTTGGCGTAGAGCAGGTTGTGGAACTCATGGAACGCTTTGGCGCCGGCATCCTCGGCCACGCACACCGACGCGGCAGAGGCGCGGGTGGAGTAACCGTCGCTCGCCCGGTCCAAGATGGCGATCGGCCGGTACTCGACGCTGATCGTCCCGTTGTCGACCTGCTCCTTGATGTACGCACCCTGGACGTCGAATAAGGCCTTGCAGGCCGGGCACTGGAAGTCCTCGTACAGCACGACGCTGATCGGGTCGGCGCCTGCTGCGGACTCACCGGTGGAGGTCTCCTGGTCGAAGACGACGCCGTTGTCGTCGGTGAGGCCAGTGGGAACAGCGGCAGGGGCGTTGTTCTGGTCGGTGTAGTACTTGATCGAGAACCCCGCCGCCACGATCAGCGCGAGCACCACCACCACGATCGCGACGGTGATGCCGTTGCGACGCCGCCGGGCAGCGCTCTCGCGTTCCTTGCGCATCGCTTCGGCGCGCTGCTTGCGCTGGCGCTTGTCGTCGTTGCTGGCCACGGTGATCTGTCTCCACGGGTCTGGTTAGGGACGGGGCGGTTGCACTCGTCCAACGCGCGTGTCGGCGAAGTGGTTCCCGGTACGCCGCGATGGCACACGAGTTCACAGGCTACCCGCGGCGTCGTACGTACCCACACACGCATCACCGTGCCGCCCGTCGCCTAGGGTGGTCTCTCGTGAACGACAAGCTGGTGTGGATCGACTGCGAGATGACCGGACTCGATCTCGGCGCCGACGCTCTCATCGAGGTCGCGGCCCTCGTGACCGACTACGAGCTGGAGGTGCTCGGCGACGGCATCGACATCGTCATCAAGCCGCCACCGGGCGCGCTGGAACAGATGAACGAGCTCGTGACGGCGATGCACACGTCGTCGGGGCTGCTCGGTGAGCTCGACGCCGGCGTCAGCATCGACGAGGCGCAGCAGGCGGTCCTCGCGTACGTACGCGAGCTGGTGCCGGAGGCGGGCAAGGCGCCACTGGCCGGCAACACCGTCGGTACCGACCGCGCCTTCCTCGCCCGCGATATGGCCGAGCTCGAGGCTCACCTGCACTACCGCATCGTCGACGTGTCCTCGATCAAGGAGCTCGCCCGCCGGTGGTACCCGCGGGCGTACTTCGCCTCCCCGCTCAAGAGCGGCAACCACCGGGCGCTTGCCGACATCCAGGAGAGCATCGAGGAGCTGCGCTACTACCGCGCAGCCGTCTTCGCTCCCCAACCCGGGCCCGACAGCGAGACCGCCCGCGGACTCGCGGCCACGTACGGCGGCTCCCTGCGACGCGAGAACCCGAGCTGACCCGCTACACTCTCTGAGTCCGTGTGCGCTTCGTGCGTACGCACCTGGTGGGTGTAGCTCAGCTGGTAGAGCCCCGGCTTGTGGTGCCGGTGGTCGCGGGTTCAAGTCCCGTCACTCACCCCACGAAACCCCTGAGATCTCCGTGATCTCGGGGGTTTTCGCCGTGCGTTGGCTCCCCCTCCCGCTGAGACTTACACACATCCGTTCACAAGACGGCGTGTCGCCCAGAATCGGTAAGGCTCAGCGACGGGGACGTGAGTGCCAGCGAGGGAGGTAAGGCTCAGGGCCTGGCGGAGCTGCGTCGCCGTGCGTTGGCTCACGACGTGGTGACGGGAACGACGTCCGCTGCTCCCTTGCGGGCGGCATCGGCGGTCTCGTCGTCGGGCATCTGCTGGCTCTCGCGCTCGGCCTCCACCCTCCCCAGGTAGTGCTCGACCTCGCGCCGCCGCTGCGCGTCGTCCCAGCCGAGGACTCGACCCATCAGCTCGGCCACCTCGGCGGCGACGCCTGTACCGCGATCGAACTCCTCTATCGAGATGCGGGTACGCCGGGTGAGCACGTCGTCGAGGTGACGAGCCCCCTCGTGGCTGGCCGCGTAGACGACCTCGGCGCGGAGATAGTCGTCGGCACCGGCGAGCGGTTCACCGAGGCTACTGTCGTCATCGACGAGCGCGAGCACCTCGGTGAGGAGGGTCCCGTACCTCTTGAGCAGGTGCTCGATGCGTTCCTGGTGCAGTCCGTGGTCGGCTGCGAGCAGGTGGCGCTGGTTCCAGACCGCCTGGAAACCCTCCGCCCCCAGCAGCGGGATGTCCTCGGTGACGCACGCAGGGAGCGTGCGGTCGAGCTGCGAGCCCAACCCGTGGACGGCCTCGTCGACCGCGTCCTTGGCCATCACGCGGTAGGTCGTGTACTTGCCGCCGGCGACGACCACCAGGCCCGGAGCCGGGTGTGAGACCGCATGCTCACGCGACAGCTTGGAGCTGGCCTCGGACTCCCCCTCGAGCAGCGGCCGGAGGCCGGCGTACACGCCTTCGACGTCGGCATGGGTGAGCGGGATCTGAAGGACCGCGTTGACGTGGTCGAGGAGGTAGTCGATGTCGCTTCGACTGGCGGCGGGGTGGTCCTTGGACAGCGACCAGTCGGTGTCGGTGGTACCGATGATCCAGTGCCGGTGCCACGGGATGACGAACAGCACGGACTTCTCGGTACGCAGGATGAGGCCGGAGTCGCTGCGGATGCGGTCGCGTGGGACGACGAGATGGATGCCCTTGCTTGCGCGCACGTGGAAGTGGCCACGCTCACCGGTCAGCGACTGGGTGTCGTCGGTCCATACGCCGGTCGCGTTGACGACCTGGTGTGCCCGCACCTCGTACTCGCCGCCCCCCTCGAGGTCGCGCACCACCGCGCCGGTGACCCGCTCGCCCTGCTTGAGCATGGAGACGACGCGTGTACGGGTGGCGACGTGCGCGCCGTACGCGGCGGCGGTCCGGGCGAGGAACATCGTGTGGCGGGCATCGTCGACCTGAGCGTCGTAGTACTGCAGTGCGCCGACGAGCGCGTCCTTGCGCAGCGACGGGGCGATCTTGCGCGCCGCGCGCCTGGTCAGGTGCCGGTGCACCGGTACCCCGGCGCCGTAGCCCGACGCCTTGCTCATCGCGTCGTAGAGCGCGACGCCAGCGCCGGCGTAGACGCGTTCCCAGACCCGGTGCCGCAGCGGGTAGATGAACGGCACCGGGTGCACCAGGTGCGGGGCGAGCCGCTGGAGCATCAGCCCGCGTTCCTTGAGCGCCTCCGCGACGAGCCGGAAGTCCAGCATCTCCAGGTAGCGCAGGCCGCCGTGGACCAGCTTGCTGGACCGGCTCGACGTGCCGGAGGCCAGGTCCCGCGCCTCGACCAGCCCCACCCGCAGGCCGCGGGTGGCGGCGTCGAGCGCGCTGCCTGCGCCCACGACCCCGCCGCCGATGACGAGCACGTCCAGGACGTCCGTGCTCATCTGCTCCATGGCGCGCGCACGCGCGATCGGCGACAACTGGACGGATCTCATGGACACCTTTCGTGGCTGGGCGGGACTCGAGGGTGACCGGTCAGTCGACGTCTACCCAGTCCAGCGTTCGGGTGACCGCCTTCTTCCACTGCTCATAACCCTCGTCGCGGCGCTGTTCATCCCACTGCGGCTCCCAGCGCTTCGACTCGTTCCAGTTCTCGCGCAGCTCATCGGTGTGCTGCCAAAAACCCACCGCCAGGCCGGCTGCGTACGCGGCGCCGAGGGCCGTCGTCTCGGCCACGACGGGACGGCTGACTGGCACGCCGAGGATGTCGGACTGGATCTGCATGCACAGCTCGTTGGCGGTGACACCCCCGTCGACCTTGAGAACTTCCAGGGTCACCCCGGAGTCCTTCTCCATCGCCTCGGCGACGTCGCGGCTCTGGTAGCAGATCGCCTCCAGCGTCGCCCGTGCCAGGTGCGCGTTGGTGTTGAACCGCGACAGGCCGACGATGGCCCCTCGCGCGTCCGAACGCCAGTACGGGGCGAAGAGACCGGAGAAGGCGGGCACGAAGTAGACCCCGCCGTTGTCCTCGACCTGCGCCGCGAGCGTCTCGGACTGCGCGGCACCGCTGATGATGCCGAGCTGGTCACGCAACCACTGCACCGCCGACCCGGTGACGGCGATGGAGCCCTCCAAGGCGTACACCGTCTCCTCCTCGCCGAACTTGTACGCCACGGTGCTCAGCAAGCCGCTCTTGGAGTGCACGATCTCGGTGCCGGTGTTGAGCAGCATGAAGTTGCCGGTGCCGTAGGTGTTTTTGGCCTCGCCGGGGGCGAAGCACACCTGCCCGACGGTCGCGGCCTGCTGGTCCCCGAGGATGCCGGTCAGGGCGACCTCTCCGCCGAGCGGCCCGTTCGCCAACGTCATGCCGTACGGCTCAGGTGACGACGACGGTCGGATCTCGGGAAGCATCGAGCGCGGGATGTCGAAGATCGCGAGCAGCTCGTCGTCCCACTCCAGCGTCTCCAGGTCCATCAGCATGGTGCGGCTGGCGTTGGTCACGTCGGTGATGTGGACGCCGCCGTCGGCGCCGCCGGTCAGGTGCCAGATCAGCCAGCTGTCGGTGTTGCCGAAGATCGCGTCGCCCGCCTCGGCCGCCTCACGCACCCCGTCGACGTTGTCGAGGATCCACTTGATCTTGCCGCCGGAGAAGTACGGAGCCGGAGGCAGGCCGGATCGCTGCCTGATGAGGTCGCCGTGACCGTCACGCTCGAGGGCGGAGGCGATCTTGTCGGTGCGGGTGTCCTGCCACACGATGGCGTTGTAGTACGGCCTGCCGTTGTTCTTGTCCCACACCACCGTGGTCTCGCGCTGATTGGTGATACCGATCGCGACGAGGTCCGTGGCGGTGAGCCCGGTCTTGTTCAGCCCGGTCTGGATCACCGACGACGTGCGC
>JACCZT010000108.1 GCA_013695785.1 Nocardioidaceae bacterium
CTCGATGTACAGCGGGGTGTCCTCGTTCATCGCCACCATGGCGTCCTGGTTGTCCAGCAGGAACCCGGCCGCGTCGCCGACCGTTGCATCGGAGAGGTGGATCTGGTCGTACGTCTGCGAATCCATGAACACGAAGCTGTCACCGTCGTGGTAGAGGTACTGCATCGTGCGCTTGTCGACATGCGCGACGTCGACCTTGAGATCTGCGTTGAAGGTCCTGTCGACCACCTTGCCCGAGAGCACGCTCTTGAGCTTGGTACGGACCACGGCACCACCCTTGCCGGGCTTGTGGTGCTGGAACCACACGACGGACCACAGCTGTCCGTCGAGGTTGAGCACCATGCCGTTCTTCAGGTCGTTCGTGGTTGCCATCAGGGGAGCTCCAACAAGTCTTTGGTCGCAGCGGTCAGCACCTCCGGGGCGCCGGACGTCACGACAAGGGTGTCTTCGATACGCACCCCTCCACGACCGGCCAGGTAGATCCCCGGCTCCATCGTCAAGGCGGTGCCTGCGTGGAGTTTACCGGTGTGCCTGGCGCTGATGAACGGGTCCTCGTGGATCTGCAGCCCCACGCCATGACCGAGCCCGGTGGTGAAGTGCTCGAGGTGGCCGGCCTCGTCCAGCGCACGGCGTACCTCCCGGTCGGACTCGGCGATGTCACGGCCGGCGACACAGGCGTCCAGCCCGGCCTGTTGGGCCGCCCGCACTGCGGCGTAGATGTCGCTCTGCCAAGCCTGCGCCGCGCCGACGACGACGGTACGCGTGCAGTCGGCGTGGTAGCCCTCGTAGCGCGCCCCGAAGTCGATCTTGAGGAAGTCGCCGTCCGCGACCATCCGATCGGTCGGCTGGTGGTGCGGGATCGCGCTGTGCGGCCCGGTCGCCACGATCGTGTCGAACCCGACCGCCTCGGCACCGCGTTCGTACATCTTCTGTTCCAGGTCGCGAGCGATCTCCCGCTCGCTGCGACCGAGCAACGGCCCTGCGTGTAACGCGTCGAGGGCGCCCACCGAGATGTCGCACGCCTGGCGCAGCGCTGCCTGCTCGGTCTTGTCCTTGACCGTCCGCAGCTGCTCGATCGCCCGGTCGATCGACCGAGCGACGACAGATGAGGCGGTGAGTAGCTCGGTCACACCGGTGTAGGCATCGACGCTCAGCGAGTGCGTCTCCACCGCCACCACCGATCCGGGCGAGAGGTGGGCGGCGTCCAGGAGCGCCCGCGCCAGGGCCCGGTCGATGACGCGCTCGATGTCCGGGCACTCCGCGGCACTCTGGTCGCGGTAACGTCCGTCGGTGGCAAGGCGCGCGCCGGCATCTGTGGTTGTGTCTGCGGCCAGCCAGAGCGCGGCGTTGGACCCGGTGAACCCGGTCAGGTAGCGCACGTTGACCAGGTCGGTGACCATCGCGGCCGTCAGACCCTCTTGGCTGAGGTGGTCGGCCAACCTGGACCGGCGCACGGCGTGGACGTCAGGCATGGACGCACCCTAGCCGGGTCAGCGAGTGATCTCGGCGTAGGCGGCCGTGAGGAGGGCCGGGTCCGGCCCGGCGTGGATCGCGGGTCGCGCAAGACCGTCGAGGACCACGAAGCGCAGGGTGCCCCCGCGGGCCTTCTTGTCCAGTCGCATCGCGTCGTGCAGCTCGTTCCAGACACCCGGCTTGTAGGTGGTCGGCAGACCGACGATCTCCAGCACCCGGCGCTGACGGTCGATGAGCTCGCGGTCGCACCGACCCGCCAAACGAGCGAGCTCTCCGGCAAAGCTCATGCCGATCGCGACGGCAGCACCGTGCCGGAAGGCGTAGTTCTCGACCCGCTCGATGGCGTGGCCGAGGGTGTGACCGTAGTTGAGCGCCTCGCGGCCGATCGTCTCACCGTCTGGTGTCGTCTCGCGCAGGTCCCGCGCCACCACGTCGGCCTTGACCCGTACGCCACGCGTGATGAGCTCACGTACGACGTCGCTCTTGACGTCGAGTGCATCCAGGGGCGCGCTTTCCAGAAGATCGAGGATGGTCGGGTCGGCGATCATGCCGCACTTGACCACCTCAGCGAGCCCGCTGCGGACCTCGTTGGGGGGGAGGGTCTGCAGCACCGCGAGGTCACACAGCACGCCGGCCGGCTCGTGGAACGCACCGACGAGGTTCTTGCCCGCGGCGGTGTTGATGCCGGTCTTGCCGCCGACGGCGGCGTCCACCATGGCGAGCACGGAGGTGGGCACCGTGACCAGCGCGATGCCGCGCAGCCAGGTAGCGGCGACGAACCCGGCAAGATCGGTGGTCGCTCCCCCGCCGATGCCCACGATGGCATCGGACCTGGTGAAACCGGCGTTGCCGAGGATCTTCCAGCAGTAGGCCGCGACATCGGCGTCCTTGGCCGCCTCGCCGTCGGGGACCTCGATGCAGTGCGCCTGCACTCCCCGCTCGGTCAGCATGGTGCGGAGGTACTCGGCGCCGGAGGCCAGCATGCGGGGGTGGATCACCGCCACTCGCGTGACCGAGTCACCGAGGAGTGCGGGCAGCTGGCCGATGACGCCGGTGCCGATGACCACGTCGTACGGCGCTGCGCTCTCGACCCGCAGCCGCATCGCTTCACTCACGAGCTTGTGTCCTCCTCGGTCGGGCTCATGCCCAGCACGCGCATGACATGCTCGGCCGCCTCGGCGGGGGTGAGCCCGTCGGTCAGGACGACATGGGACGCCACTGCCTCGTACACCGGGCGGCGAGCATCCATCAACGCCTTCATCTGCGAGCGTACGTTGCCCAGCAAGAGCGGCCTGGCGGTGTTGAGGCCGACACGGGACGCAGCCTCGGCGATACCGACGTCGAGGAACACCACGGTGTGGCCGGCGAGGTAGGCCCGGGTGCGGGCATCGAGCACTGCTCCACCGCCGAGGGCCAGGACGCCAGGGTGCTCGGCCAGCGCCGTACGTACGGCCGCTGCCTCTTCGACCCGGAAGGCAGGCTCGCCGGCATCGACGAAGTAGTCGGCGATCGTGGCGCCGACTGCGGCCTCCACGTCGGCGTCGGTGTCGCGGACGTCGGTTCCGAGCCGTTCGGCGAGCAGAGCGGCGACCGTGGTCTTGCCGGCGCCGGGCGGCCCGACCAGGACGACGAGGGGGCGCTGGCGACTAGTCATGCCCGGCTTCAGCGGATCTTCATGGCGGCGAGGTAGGACTCCACGTTGCGCCTGGTCTCCCGGACGGAGTCACCACCGAACTTCTCCAGTACCACGTCGGCGATCGTCAGGGCGACCATCGCCTCAGCGACGACTCCTGCGGCGGGTACGGCGCACACGTCTGAGCGCTGGTGATGGGCGCGGGCCTCCTCGCCCGTGGCCACGTCGACCGTGCGCAGGGCGCGCGGAACGGTCGATATCGGCTTCATCGCCGCGCGTACGCGCAGGACCTCACCGGTCGACATGCCGCCTTCGGTACCCCCCGACCGGCCGGAAGCCCGACGGATACCGTCGGCGGACGGGACGATCTCGTCGTGGGCGAGGGAACCGCGGGTGCGGGCGAGCTCGAAGCCGTCGCCGACCTCGACCCCCTTGATGGCCTGGATGCCCATCAACGCGGCGGCCAACCGGGCATCGAGGCGCCGGTCCCAGTGCGTGTGGCTGCCCACGCCCGGTGGCAACCCGTGGACCACCACCTCGACCACACCGCCGAGAGTGTCACCGTCGGCGTGCGCGGCGTCGACCTCCGCCACCATCGCCGCACTTGCCGCCGGGTCGAGGCAGCGGACCGGGTCTGCATCGAGCGCCGCGACGTCCTCGGGCCGGGGCATCGACCCGGCGGGGGCGACTGCGCCGCCGAGCGCGACGACGTGACTGACGATGGTGGCGCCGCACGCCTGCTCAAGGAATGCCCGCGCCACCGCGCCTATCGCTACGCGTGCCGCGGTCTCGCGTGCGCTGGCTCGCTCCAGGATGGGTCGGGCCTCGTCGAAGTCGTACTTCTGCATGCCGACGAGGTCGGCATGACCTGGTCGCGGCCGGTGGAGCGGCGCGTTTCGAGCGAGCCCGGCGAGCACGTCGGCCTCGACCGGGTCGGCGGCCATCACCTGCTCCCACTTGGGCCACTCGCTGTTGCCGATGCGCAACGCGATGGGGCTGCCGAGGGTCGAGCCGTGCCGGATCCCGCCACTGACCTCCAGCGCGTCCTGCTCGAAGCTCATCCGAGCGCCGCGCCCGTACCCGAGCCGGCGCCGCGCCAGTGCGTCCGCGATCTCGGTGCTGGTGATGCGTACCCCGGCCGGTAGGCCCTCCAGCACTGCGACCAGGGCGGGGCCGTGCGACTCCCCGGCGGTCAACCATCGCAGCATGGCGCCAGTCTTTCACGCGCGCTCCGCGCGTCGTGCCACGCTCACCTCACCGGGTATCGCAACCGAGGCTGCCTATGTGCCGCGAGCGCCGTCGACACGTCGGGGGCTGCTAGCCGAACAGGACGCCCAGCCAGGTCCCGACCACGAGGAACGGGCCGAACGGGTATCCGCGCCGGTCGACCAGCTTGACAAGGACGAGCACCCCGCCGATGACGGCACCGAGGATGAAGGCGGCGTACATGCCGATCACCACGTTCGACCAGCCCAGCCAGCCGAGCGACATCGCGAGGATGCCGCACAGACGGACGTCGCCATACCCGATGCCACGGCGGTAGATCAGCCACATCACGGTGAACGCGGCGTACACGACGGCCCACGCGACACCGGCGCGAAGCAGCGCGTCCCAGTCCCGGGACAGAACCGCCGCGAGGAGCACCAGCCCCATCGTGATCGGGTACGACGGCGCGACGAGCCGGTACGGCAGTAGCCGCGTCGTCCAGTCGACGTAGGACAACGTCACGCCGAGGACGGACACGAAGCACCACAGCGGCAGCGACGGATCGGGGCCGAGGACGTACCCGATGCTGCCTGCACCGATGGCACTGGCGAGCGCGAGCCGCGGTCGCAGCCGGGGACGCGACGCCAGCTCGGTGTACGGGACCTTCACGTCCGGCACCGCGGGCTCCTGCGGCGCCGGCTCCGCAGAGTCCAGCACCTCCGCGTGGGCGTCTGCGAGCGCCATGTCCGGGACCGGGTCGGGGTCGGCCTCCGGCTCGGGCAGCCGCGCGATCACCGTTGGCGCCCACCAGGCGGCGGCGGCCGCGACGAGCGCCATCGCCAGCGCCGGCAGCAGGTCAGGGAGCACGGGACGAGAGCCTAGCGCGCGATGGCATAGTGACCGCCATGATCCACAGCCGGACCTGGAGCGAGGTCGACCCCGCGACCGCGTACGCCCTGCTCCGCCTGCGCGTCGACGTGTTCGTCGTGGAGCAGGAGTGCCCGTACCCCGAGCTCGACGGTCGTGACCTGGAGCCCACCGCCTTGCACATCTGGTCCGAGCGCGATGGCGAGGTGGAGGGCTACCTACGGATCCTGTGCGACGGTGGCACGCTCCGACGCATCGGCCGGGTCTGTGTCGCGGCAGCGGCACGCTCGGGCGGCGTCGCCGGGGCGCTGATGCGCCACGCCTTGGAGGTCACCGGCGACGCACCGATCGTGCTCGACGCGCAGACCCCTCTCGCCCACTTTTACGCCGCCCTCGGCTTCAGTGTCGCCGGGCCTGAGTTCCTCGAGGACGGCATCGCTCACGTCCCGATGCGCCGGGGCTGACTCAGCGCGTGAGCTGCTGCTCGGCAGCCACACGCAACAGGTCGGCCGGCACCTCGCGGCCCGTCATCAGGGCGACCTGCAGCGACGCCTGGTGCGCGAGAAGGTCCAGGCCGGAGACGTACGGTACGCCGCCGCCCAGCGCTACGATCGCGAGCGCGGGGGGCCACGGATCGTAGACGACGTCCAGCACCGCATCGGACGCCGCCACCAGCGCCTCCGCCACGACAGCGACTGCCACCGAAGGCACGGTCGAGACGCTCACGTCCACCCGCTCACCGGTCGCGGGCTCGTCGAGGTGCCGCAGCCGCACGTCGACACCCCAGGACCGTACGAGGTCTGCGACGACCTCTGCGCGGGACGGTTCGCGGACGGCGAGCACCAGCCGGCGCACCCCGATGGCGTGTAGCGCAGCGGCAGCCGAGGCCGCGGTCGCTCCGGCGCCGACGATGCAGGCCGAGCCCGCTGACGCAACCCCCCGCTCGTGCAGGGCCGCGACGATGCCCGGGACGTCGGTGTTGTGGCCGACCGACCGCCCTCGCTCGAGCACGACGGTGTTGGCGCCGCCGACCGCGGCGGCCACCGCAGAGACCTCGTCGAGCAGCGGCAGCACCACCCGCTTGAGCGGCATCGTCAGAGACAGACCCCGCCAGGTCGCATCCAGACCCGTGACGAAGCCGCCGAGCCCGTCCTCGTCCACGTCGTAGGCGTCGTACGTCCAGTCAGACAGGCCGAGGTGGGCGTACGCCGCGCGGTGCATCACCGGGGAAAGCGAGTGCGCGATCGGGTGCCCCAGGACAGCGCACCGCATCAGCAGAGGTCGGAGGTGGTGCAGTACTGGCGGGACGCAGCGACATTGGACAGGTGCTGTTGGTAGCTCTCGGTGAACAAGGTCTTGCCCGAGGAGAAGTTGACGGTGACGAAGTACACCCACGGGCCGTCGGCGGGGTTCAGCGCCGCGTCCAAGGTCTTCTCGCCCGGGGATCCGATCGGACCCGGCGGCAAGCCGGTCTGTTCGTAGGTGTTGTAGGCCGAGTCGGAGCTGCGTTCGGCGTCGGTGGTCCACACGTCACCCTCGCGCTTGGAGACGTAGGCGACCGTCGAGTCCATCTGCAGCGGCATTCCCTCATCGAGCCGGTTGTAGATGACCCGCGCCACCTTGGCGAGGTCCTGCTCCCGGCTGGCTTCGTACTCGACGATGCTGGCCACCGTCAACGCCTCCTCGGGCGTGATACCGAGCGCCTCCGCCCGCGTCGCGACGTCGAGCTTCTGCTCGATCTCCTCGGTCTTGTCCACCATCTGCCGCAACAGGTCCTCCGCGGACGTCCCCGGCGCCACGGTGTACGTCGCCGGGAACAGGTATCCCTCGGGGTTGTCTCCCGCCCCGGCCGGCAGGCCCAGCCTGGCGGGCTGGTCGAGCACCTTGGTCACCGCGGACTCGGAGATGTCGGTGCTCTTGGTGATCAGCTCCACGACCTCACCGACCCGGGACCCTTCCGGCACCGTGACCGTGTCCTCGACCTTGTTAGCGGGGTCGGTGATCTCGCGCAACGCCCACTCCGCGGACATCTTCTCGCGGAGTGCGTAGAAACCTGGTTGTACGGACTGCGCCGACTCATCGGCACTGGCGACCTCGAGGAACGCATCGACGCTCGCGATGACGCCGTCGGCCTTGAGGGTTCGACCGATCGCCGCCACCGAGTCACCCTCCTTGATCTCCACCACGACCTGTCCGGTGCCCTGGCCCGCGTAGTCCTCCGACCCGTCGAGCATTTCGGCGATCCTGCTGGCGCCCGCCGAGATCGCGAAGTAGCCGACGGCAATCACCACCGCGGCCACGACCAGCGCGACCAGGCAGCCCGGACCGCGCTTCTTCTGCGACTCGGCGCGGTGAGTGCGCTTCTCGAGTGGGATTCCGATGTCGCTCACTCGGGCTCGGTCTCCTCGGGCACGGCACGGCCAGGAGGCGGGGCAGCGTGCAGCGTCTCCCCAGGCGCCGAGCCGCTGGTTCGCTCGGCGTCGAGTGCGGACTGCAGGATCACGACGGCGGCAGCCTGGTCGATCACTGCACGACGTTTGGCACCCTTCCTGCCCTGACCTCGTAGCATCGCTTCGGCAGTCAAGGTCGACATCCGCTCGTCGACGAGTCGCACCGGCACCGGGGCCAGGTCGTCTGCGAGTTGCTCGGCATAGGCACGTACCTTACGCGCTGCGGGTCCAAGTGCTCCCGACAGTGACCGCGGCAGCCCGACGACCACCTCGATCACGTCGTACTCGCGGGCGAGCGCGACCAGTCGAGAGCGTGCCTTGCGCCCTGCCGCCACCGTCTCCACCGGGGTGGCGATCAAGCCCGACGGGTCGCAGACGGCGACCCCGATCCGCGCGTCACCCGGGTCGATGCCCAGGCGTGTTCCGTGGCGCACGTCAGCGGCCAGCCGCCACGGCGTCCCGCACCGCCATCAGCGCTGTGGGGATCGCGGCGACGTCGGTTCCGCCGCCCTGCGCGATGTCGGCCTTGCCGCCACCGCGACCGCCCAGGGCGCCCATCGCCGGCCCGATCAGGTCACCCGCCACCAGCCCCGCGACCCGGGCCGGCTCGTTGACAGTGACCACGCATGCAGCCTTGCCGCCAGAGGAGCCGATGATGACGACGACGCCGGGGCGGGTGTGCGGCAACCGGTGGCGGACGTCGGTCGCGAGGATGCGTACGTCAGCGCTCCCCGCTCCCTCGGCGTGATGGGCCACGAACGCCACACCGGCCACGTCTTCGGCCGTCTCGGCGATGTCGGCAGCCGCCGAGAGCAGCTGTTGGGCCAAGATCCGCTCCATCTGCTTCTCAGCGGTGCGCACCCGACCCACGAGGTCCGCAACGCGCCCGGGGAGATCTCCGGGTGGCGCTTTCAGCAGGTCGGCGAGCTGCGAGACCAGGTCGCGTTCGCCGGCGAGGTAGTCGAACCCCTCGAGTCCCACTACGGCCTCGACGCGCCTGTTGCCGGCACCGACCGAGCTGTCGGACGTCACCACCACAGTGCCGATCTGCGACGAGCGCGCCACGTGGGTACCGCCGCACAGCTCGCGTGACCAGGGTCCTCCGATCTCGACGACGCGAACGTCCTCGCCGTACGTCTCGCCGAACAACGCCAACGCGCCGATCTCGCGCGCCTTGGGCAACGGCATCGTCGCAGCCGAGACAGGCAGGTCAAGGCGGAGGGCGACATTGGCGGCGTGCTCGACGTCGCGCAGCTGCGCCGCTGTCAGGGCGCCACTCCACCCGAAGTCGAGCCGCAGGTAGCCGGGGCGGTTGTAGGACCCGCTCTGCAGGGCGGTAGGGCCGAGCACCTCGCGCAGCGCGGCGTGCACGACGTGGGTCCCCGAGTGCGCCTGGCAGGCGCCGAGACGCCAGTGGGGGTCAACCTGCGCCTGGATCCTCGAGCCGACGGTGAGCTCGCCGTCGACGACGCGGACCTGGTGTACGACCAGGCCGCGTACGGGCCGCTGGACGTCGAGCACCTCGGCCCGCCCGCCGTCCCACACGAGCTCGCCGGCATCGGCATTCTGGCCACCGGACTCGGCGTAGAACGGCGTCCGGTCGAGAATTACCTCAGCGATCTCACCCGGCACGACCGCCCGCGCAGGACCGGACTGCTGGAGCAACGACAGTACCGAGGACTCTGTGCGGAGCGTCTCGTACGCCAGCCACGTCGTCGGCCCGGACTCATCGAGCACCCGGCGGTAGACGCCGGTGTCGGCGTGCTGGCCGCGCTTGGCCCGCGCGTCGGACTTGGCCCGCTGGCGTTGCTCGCCCATCAGCGCGCGGAACCCTTCCTCGTCGACGGCCAGGCCTTGCTCGGCCGCCATCTCCAAGGTGAGGTCGATCGGGAAGCCGTACGTGTCGTGCAGGGCGAACGCCTTGTCACCACCGAGCGTGGGCGAGCCGGAACGCTTGACCGCATCGGCAGCGAGATCGAAGATATGGGTCCCCTTGGCGAGGGTCTGGCGGAACGCGTCCTCCTCGGCGTACGCGAGCTTCTCGATCCGGGCGAAGTCGGCCTCGAGCTCGGGGTAGGACCGGCTCATCCAGGACCCGCTCACCGGAAGCAGCTCCGGCAGTGCCGGGTCCTCGTAGCCGAGAAGGCGCACGGACCGAACCGCACGTCGCAGCAGCCGCCGCAGGACGTACCCCCGCCCCTCGTTGCCCGGTGTGACGCCGTCGCCGATCAGCATCAAGGAGCTGCGGACGTGGTCGGCGACCACGCGAAACCGCACGTCGTCGCCAGGGTCGGCGCCGTACCGGCGTCCGGTCAGCTCAGATGCCTTCGCGATGACGGGGAACACCTCGTCGATCTCGTAGAGGTTCTCCTTGCCCTGGAGCAGGAATGCGACGCGTTCCAGACCCATCCCGGTGTCGATGTTCTTGGCGGGAAGCTCGCCGAGGATCTCGTAGGCGTCCTTGCCGGTGCCCGCGCCGCGTTCGTTCTGCATGAAGACGAGGTTCCAGATCTCCAGGAAACGCTCCTCGTCGACGACGGGGCCCCCCTCCGGCCCGTACGCCGGACCGCGGTCGTAGAAGATCTCGCTGTCAGGGCCGCACGGCCCCGGGATCCCCATCGACCAGTAGTTGTCGGACATCCCCCGCCGCTGGATGCGGTCCTCGGGCAGCCCGGCGACCTGCTTCCACAGCTCGATCGACTCCTCGTCGGTCTCGTAGACCGTCGGCCACAACCGGTCCGCCTCGAACCCCAGACCTCCGTCGGCGACCGAACGGGTCAGCAGGTCCCAGGCGTAGGCGATCGCGTCGGCCTTGAAGTAGTCGCCGAAGGAGAAGTTGCCGCACATCTGGAAGAACGTGCCGTGCCGGGTGGTCTTGCCGACCTCCTCGATGTCGAGCGTGCGTACGCACTTCTGCACGCTCGTCGCGCGCTTCCATGGCGGCGTCTCCTGGCCGGTGAAGTACGGCACGAACGGCACCATGCCGGCGCCGACGAACAGCAGGTTGGGATCGTCGAACAGCAGCGGTGCGGACGGGACGAGGGTGTGGCCGGACTTCTCGAAGTGGGTGAGGAATCGCCTGCGAATCTCCGCAGTCTCCATCAATCGTTGTCCTTTGACTCTTGGGACTCCAGCTCGGAGACGACACGAGCTCTGGGCAGGGGTGCTGTCAGGCCGAGCTCGTCCGCGATCTGCGTCTCGCGCTCGGCCATTCCGGCTCGCACCTCCGCGCCGAAGGCGCGAAACCCCACACCCAGCGCCCCAACCTGGTCTGAGATCCCCGTCGGCGTGAGACGGTAGGCGATCCTGCGTGCCTTGACGCTGGTGTAGATGCCCGCGGTGGTGCCGACCGCGAACCACACGACACGGGACTTCATGTGGGGTCCCTGGTGTCGAGGCGAGCGGCTCGCGCCGCACGGCGACCCGCACGCAACCGCTGCTTGCGCCGGTGCCGGAACTCTCGTCGCACCAGGCCACGGACGCGGTCTCGGCTTTCTGGTCGAAGCGCATGAGCGACTCCGTGCGTGAAGGTCGCGCCGCGCACGAGCGGGCGGCCAAGGGCCGCGCCGACCACCCGTTCGGTGCTCGGCAGCACGATCGCGCGTCCGTCCCGGGTGAGGACGACCATCTCGTCCCGGTCGTCGCCAGCTGCGATGCCGGCACCGGGTGCGGACAGGCTGGTCACCACCGAAACGGTTTCGCGGTGGGTCCCGGGGGACTGCGCCGGGCGACCGCCGCCACCATCTGTGTCCGGATCAGGCGCGACGTTGCGGGCGTCGACGGCCTCGCGGAGGTCCCGGACGGCGCCCCGGGTGCGCCGCAGGGCTGTCGCGAGGAACACGACGGCGCACAGCGCGGCGACCGACACGATGCCGGCCGCGACGACGATCCCTTCCTGCGCGTCCATGCCCAGACCCTACCTGCGCTCACCGTCGCGGTCATCCTGGTCGTGCTCGTCCAGAACGGCGCGGATGCGGGTCAACCTTGCGGTGTAGTCGGCTTCGGCACCGCGCTGGGTCGGGTGGTAGTACCGCTGTCCGGCCACGACGTCCGGGGCGTGTTGCTGCGGCGCGATGCCACGCGGATCGTCATGCGCGTACCTGTACTCGTGCCCGTGACCGAGCTTCTTCGAACCCGCGTAATGAGCATCGCGCAGCGCCGGCGGCACCGGACCGATCTTGCCTGCCCGTATGTCGTCCTGCGCGGCGTCGATGGCGGTGGTCACGGCGTTGGACTTCGGCGCCAGGGCGAGCGCGATGACGGCCTGGGCGAGCGTCAGGCGCGCCTCGGGAAACCCGATCAGCGCCACCGCCTGAGCGGCAGCGACGGCGATGGGCAGCGCGGACGGTTCGGCCATGCCGATGTCCTCGCTGGCGAGGATCATCAGCCGGCGAGCGATGAACCGGGGGTCCTCGCCGGCTTCGACCATCCGCGCCAGGTAGTGCAGCGCGGCGTCGACGTCGGATCCCCGGATCGACTTGATGAGTGCGCTCGTGACGTCGTAGTGCTGGTCGCCCTGGCGGTCATAGCGGACAGCTGCCCGGTCGGCCGCGAGCGCGGCCGCCTCGACGTCCACCTCGGCAAGGCCTTGAGAGACGGCGGCGCCGGCGGCCGCCTCCAGGTAGGTGAGGGCGCGCCGACCGTCACCGCCGGCGAGGCGTACCAGATGGTCGCGCGCCGGCGGCGTCAGCGTCACCGCCCCGGCGAGTCCGCGCTCATCTGCCACCGCCCGGTCGATGAGCGCGGCGATGTCGTCCTGCGTCAGCGGCTCGAGGATGAGCAGCAGCGATCGCGACAGCAACGGTGAGATCACGCTGAAGTGGGGGTTCTCGGTGGTGGCGCCGACCAGGGAGACCCACCTGTTCTCCACCCCGGGCAGCAGCGCGTCCTGCTGCGTCTTGCTGAAGCGGTGGATCTCATCGACGAACAGCACGGTCTCGCGGCCGTCTCGGGTCAGCAGGCGGCGCGCCGCGGCGATGACCGCGCGCACCTCCTTGACGCCGGCCGAGACCGCAGAGAGCTCGATGAACCGCCGGTCCGTCTGCTGGCTCACCAACGACGCGATGGTGGTCTTGCCGGTTCCCGGCGGTCCCCATAGCAGCAAGGTCATCGGAGCGTCGCCGTCGATCATCCGGCGCAACGGCGAACCGGGCCCGAGCAGGTGCGCCTGTCCGATCAGCTCGTCGAGGTTTCGCGGTCGCATGCGCACCGCCAGCGGCGCGGACGCGTGGTCCGATCCGGCAAGGCTGCCGCCACCGGGGTCCACCTGCGGCGACTCGGGCACGTCGAAGAGTCCGTCGGGATCCACACATCCACCCTATGCCGACGCCAACGGACGGTGGCACCGAGCCGTCAGGCGCTGGTGGCGAGGATGTTCGTGTTGGGTTCGGCGAAGTGGCAGGCCACCTGGTGCTCAGCGCTCCCGATCTGCAGCAACGGCGGCTCCTGTGCGGCACAGATGTCCTGAGCCTTCCAGCAGCGCGTCCGGAACCTGCACCCCGACGGCGGGTTGATCGGGCTGGGCACGTCGCCCTGAAGACGGATCCGGTCGCGCCGGCCACCGATCGCGGCCTGCTTGACATCGGGCACTGCCGACAGCAACGCCTGGGTGTACGGGTGGTGCGGGCGGTTGTAGATCGTGTCCCGGTCCCCGATCTCGACGATCTTGCCGAGGTACATCACCGCGATCTCAGGACAGAAGTGCCGCACGATCGCCAGGTCGTGGGCGATGAACAAGAAAGCGATGTTGAACTCTCGTTGCAGGTCCTGCAGGAGGTTGATGACCTGTGCCTGGATCGAGACGTCGAGCGCCGAGACCGGCTCGTCGGCGATCATCAGCTTCGGAGTGAGCGCGAGCGCCCGCGCGATCCCAATGCGCTGACGTTGGCCGCCGGAGAACTCCGACGGGTATCGGTTGTAATGCTCGGGGTTGAGTCCGACGAGCTTGAGCAGGTCCTTGACGCGATCCATGACCTGCTTCTCTGGAACCACCTTGTGCACCTGCAACGGCGTGGCGATGATCGTGCCGACTGTGTGCCGCGGGTTGAGCGAGGAGTAAGGGTCCTGGAAGATCAGCTGGATGTCCTTGCGGTGCGGCAGCATCTGCCGTTGTGACAACGGGGCGAGGTCGACGCCGTCGAACAGCATCTCACCGCTGGTCGGCTCGTACAGCTTCATCAGAACGCGGCCGGTCGTGGACTTGCCGCACCCGGACTCACCGACCAGGCCTAGGGACTGCCCGGGGTCGATGCTGAAGCTGATGCCGTCGATCGCCTGCACCTGTCCGACGGTCCGGCGGATCAGTCCGCTGGACTTCACCGGGAAGTGTTTGACGAGGTCGCGCACCTCGAGCAACGGTGCTGCTCCGCGCGACGCCGACGTGGCTGCTTCAGCCATTGCTGTCCCCTGCCGTGCTGAGCGTCTGCTGGTCCGGCGCTTGGACGCGGTCGGCGACTACGAGGTCGGGCTGCTCGAGCACCTCTTCGTCGACCACAGGTTCGTGGGTGCGCATGTCATTCTCGGGATCCAGCAGGTGGCAACGCTTGAGGTGTGACTCACCGCGGGGGCTCGGCTCGAGCAGCGGCAGCTCGCGCGTGCAGAGGTCGGCCGGGACGAGATGGCTGTAACCACAGCGGGGATGGAACGCGCATCCGTTCGGCGGGTTCAACAGGCTCGGCGGCGAGCCGGGGATCGGCAACAATGCTTCCTCGGGGTCTCCGGTCAGCTCGGGCACGCTATTGAGCAGGCCCCACGTATAGGGCATCTCGGGGTGGGTGAGGACCTCCCGGGTGGCGCCGTACTCCACGCAACGACCGGCGTACATCACCAGCACCTCGTCGGCCATCTCGGCGATGACGCCCAGGTCGTGGGTGATGATGACGATCGCCGAGCCGAAGTCACGCTGCAGCTCCTGAAGCAGGTCCAGGATCTGCGCCTGGACGGTGACGTCGAGCGCGGTCGTCGGCTCGTCGGCGAACAGCAGCTTGGGGTTGTTGACCAGCGACATGGCGATCATGGCGCGCTGCCGCATGCCGCCGGAGAACTGGTGCGGGAAGTCGTCGACGCGGCGGTTCGGCTGCGGGATGCCGACGCGTTCGAGCATGTCGACCGCCTTGGCCTTGGCTTCGCGCTTCGACACATCGGGGTTGTGGACCCGGTAGGCCTCCACGATCTGCGCGCCGATCGTGTAGAAGGGGTGCAGGGCGGTCAGCGGGTCCTGGAAGATCATCGCGGCGGCGTTGCCCCGCAGTCGGCGCATCCGGTCCTCCGGCAGGCCGACCACCTCGGTGTCCTCGATCCGGATCGACCCTTCCATCTGGGTGCGCTTCATGTCGTGCAGGCCCATCACGGCCAAGGATGAGACGCTCTTGCCCGAACCGCTCTCACCGACGATGCCGAGCGTCTTGCCGAGCGCGACCTGGTAGGTCATGCCGGTGACAGCGCGCACCACCCCGTCCCGGGTGGGAAAGCTGACCGACAGGTCCTCGACGCGCAGGTATGGTTCGGCGTCGGTCGATGGCATTCAGAGCCTCACTCTTGGGTCGAGGGCCGCGTAGGCGAGGTCGACGAGCAGGTTGGCCGTGACCACGAACGCCGCTGCGATCAGCACGGTCGCCGAGATCAACGGCAGGTCCTTGTTGGTGACCGACTGCAGCGCCGCCACGCCGATGCCGGGAATGTCGAAGATGTACTCGGTGAAGATGGTGCCGGCCAGCAGGCCGGCGAAGTCGATACCGAAGATTGTGACGATCGGGACGATCGCCGCACGGAAGGCGTGTCTGGTCGCGACGGTGCGGTCCTTCAGACCCTTGGCCTTGGCAGTGCGCACGTAGTCCTCGTTGAGCGCTTCGATCATCGACCCCCGGCTGTACCGGGCGTAGGCCGTGGAGTAGAAGAAGCCGAGGATCACCCAGGCCAGCAACATGCCCTTGATCCAGGCGATCGGGCCCTCGGTGAACGGTGAGAAGTAGCCCGAGCCCGGGAACAAGCCGGTCTGGTTGATCAGGATCAGGTACCCCAACAGGGCGACCAGGTAGTACGGGATCGCCGTCGTGAACATCGTGAACCCGACGAGCCCGCGGTCCAGCGCGCTGCCTCGTCGCCGGGCAGAGGTCACCCCCACGCTGACGCCCACGAGGAGGAAGACGACGGCTCCACCGACCGCGACCGACAAGGTCGCCGGGAACCGGCCCATCAGGTAGGGCCGGACCTCCAGGTCCTGCTTGAAGGAGATGCCGAGGCACGGTGCGCCGCACGGCTCGGTCAGCTTGCCGGTCTTGATCTCGCGACCGACGACGATGCCCTTCATGTAGTCGCCGTACTGGACCAGGACGGGTTTGTCGAGGCCGAGGTTGCGGCTGATCAGCTCGAGCTGGGCCGGGGTGCAGGTGTTCTTGGGGCAGTAGGCCTGGGCGGGATCGCTGGGGCCGTAGAAGTAGAGGATAAAGACCCCGAACGCGATGGCGATCAGGACGAGAACGCCCGAGATCGCGCGACGGACGATGTATCCGAACACGAGGAGCCTTCCGACGTGGGTGTACGGCGTTGGGGGGGGGGG
>JACCZT010000137.1 GCA_013695785.1 Nocardioidaceae bacterium
ATGCCGCGGCCGCCCGCTACGGCATGGCGACCTACCTGAAGAACGAGCCGACGCTGGCGTGTGAGGAACCCATCGCGACGCCGGCGTGGGCACTGCGACGCGCCGACGAGATCGCGGTCGAGATGACGACGGCGATCAGGAGGTCTGGCGTCCATGTCATCGGTGCCCTGCAGGACCTCCGTCACCTGCCCGACGACGCGCCCGATGACGTGGCGGCCATCGACGAGGTGCCCGTCGAGGTCGCCGCGCGAGCGGTCATGGGCGTTGTATGGCACACCACCATGGCTCGTACCCCAAGGAGCAGGCGGCCAGGAGCCATGGGCGCCAAGGCACCGGCGGCGAAGTCGTCGAAGCCGGCTACCGGGCCGACGACCGATGAGCTCACCTCGGCCCAGCTGGTGGGCGTTGTCGCCGGGCGCGCCCGTCGCAGGATCACGAGGTCGACGTGAGCGCGCCGCGCATGACCAGCGGCACGGACGCGGACCTGTTGGTGCCCGAGGGCACCCGGCTGTTGCACATCGGGCCGCCCAAGACCGGTACGACAACACTGCAGGGGGCTTTCGACAGCAACCGTGCCGCGCTCGCCGAGCACGGCGTGCACTACGCCGGTCGGGGACGACAGGTACGCGCCGCCGCGAGCTCGATCGCGGTCGAGGATCCCTCGCCGAGGCTGGTCGCGGTGGGTGCCCGCCGCTGGCGTCGCCTCGTCAAGGAGGTCAGCCAGTCAAAGGCTGCACGGGTGGTCATCAGCAGCGAGACGTTCGCGAACGCCGACGACGAGAGCTTGCGCACGATCACCAACGCCTTCGACGCCGCGCGTACTCATGTGGTGGTGACACTGCGGCCGTTGACCAAGATCCTGCCGTCACAGTGGCAACAACGCGTGCAGGGCGGCGTCACCGACTCCTACGGCGACTGGCTGGAGGCGATCCTTCGTGGCCAGCGGGAAGCGACTCGGACCGCGTCGACGTTCTGGCGGCGGCACCGACACGACGAGCTGGTCGCTCGCTGGGGGCAGGCGGTCGGACCGGAGAACGTCACGGTGGTCGTGCTCGACGACAGCGATCGAAGGATGCTCTTCGACGCGTTCGAGCGGCTCCTCGGACTGCCGCCCGGCCTGCTGGTGCCCGACGGTCGCAGCAACCCGCCGCTCTCGCTCACCGAGGCCGAGCTCTACCGCGAGCTCAACCGGCAGTTCTTTGACGAGAAGCAGTGGCCGCGCGCGGTCCACGACCAGGTGGTGCGTCCCGCGATCGCCGGCTACCTCAAGGAGCAGCCGCGACTCGCGACGGACCGGCCGATCGTGACGCCGGCGTGGGCGCTGCGACGCGCCGACGATGTCGCCCAGGAGATGATCGCCGCCATCTCCTCCAGTGGCGCCCGGGTCGTCGGCGACCTGCAGCTGCTGAGGCAGGTGGACACAGAGGCGCCAGCGGTCATCGAGGGCCTCGATCACATCCCCGTCGCGGTAGCGGCGCGCGCCGCCATGGGCGTCGTCAGGCACACGCTGGTCGAGCCGCCGGTTCGCCGGTCCGCAGGGGCTGGCCGGACACCGAAGGCCACCCGCGGTGGCGGCGAGGCCAAGGCGGGAGCGGGCGAGGGCGCCATTCAGCCGCGAGCTGCCGAGCTGACGTCGGCAGAGCTGCTGCGCGTCGTCGGCGGGCGCGTCAAGCGGCGGCTGGTGCGACGGCGCGCAGGTTCCTGACGCCGAACCGCACGCACGGGGGTGGTGCGCGTCACTCATCTTCTGTATGCTCACGCATTGTCAACAAAACTACGATACGCCCCCGACGCACCTCGCTGGGCGCCTTGAGGAGGGCCGATGGCCTCCACCGACACGACAGATGCCGCACCCATGCCGGAGGTGCCGCCCAGCACCTTGCGGCGTGCCGTCGCCGCATCGGCGATCGGAAACGCCACCGAATGGTTCGACTACGGTCTCTACGCCTACGGCGTCACGTACATCTCGGCCGCACTCTTCCCCGGCAGCGCCGAGGAAGCGACCCTCTTCGCATTGGCGACGTTCGCGATCTCCTTCTTGGTACGCCCGCTGGGTGGACTTGTCTGGGGGCCGCTGGGTGACCGGCTCGGCCGCAAGTCCGTGCTCGCCATGACCATCGTCCTGATGTCGGGTGCGACCTTCTGTGTCGGGCTGCTGCCCACCTACGACGCCATCGGCTTCTGGGCACCGACGCTGCTGATCATCTTCCGCATGGTCCAGGGCTTCTCGACCGGCGGCGAGTATGGCGGTGCCGCGACGTTCATGGCCGAGTACTCCCCCGACAAGAAGCGCGGCTTCTACGGCAGCTTCCTTGAGTTCGGCACCCTCGCGGGGTTCTCTGCGGCGGCACTGCTGATGCTTGGGTTCTCCCTCGCACTGAGTGACGGCGCGATGAATTCATGGGGATGGCGAGTCCCGTTCCTGATTGCCGGCCCATTGGGTGTGGTCGGACTGTACCTGCGCAGCAGGATGGAGGACACTCCCATCTTCCGCGAGCTCGAAGACGCCGACGCTGTCGAGGAGGACACCAAGACCCAGTTCAAGGACCTCGTGACCAAGTACTGGAAGCCGATGCTCACCCTGGGTGGCCTGGTTGTGGCGCTCAACGTCGTGAACTACACCCTGTTGGCCTACATGCCCACGTACTTGGAGACGGAGATCGGCCTGAGCAGCGATGCGTCGCTCATTGCGCCGATCATCGGTCAGCTCGCGATGATGGTGCTCCTTCCGTTCGCGGGCTCTCTTTCCGACCGCGTCGGACGCAAGCCGATGTGGTGGGGCTCGCTGGCCGGCCTGTTCGTGCTGGCGATCCCCATGTACCTCGTGATGGCGACGAGTCCGGTCGGTGCCGTCATCGGCTTCGCCGTGTTGGGGCTGTTGTACGTCCCGCAGCTCGCCACCATCTCAGCCACCTTCCCCGCGATGTTCCCCACGCACGTACGGTTCGCCGGACTGGCGATCGCCTACAACGTGTCGACCTCGTTGTTCGGAGGCACCGCGCCATTGGTCAACGACTGGCTGATCGGTGAGACCGGCAACAACCTGGTGCCCGCCTTCTACATGATGGGCGCGTGCGTCGTCGGCGCTGTCGCCCTTCTCTTCGTGACAGAGACGGCTGGTTGCTCATTGCGGGGCCGGGGCGTTCCCGGCGTCATCTCGCGACCGGCAGGACGTCGGCCCGGGGCGGGGCGGTCTCGCTCGACCGACGCCTGAACCGGCGAACCGCGCAGAGCGTCCCGCAGAATCGCTGCAGGTAGCCGTTCTGCCGGACGCTCGCCCCACCTACAACGCAGGTTCCCCACCTACAACGCAGGTTCGCCATTCAGCCGCCCGACCAGCG
>JACCZT010000142.1 GCA_013695785.1 Nocardioidaceae bacterium
CCACATCGACGACATCGACCACCGCACCCCCTACACCGACGGCGGCACCACCACCGCCGCCGACGGAGACGCCTACTGCCGCAGCTCCCACACCACCAAACACCTCCCCGGCTTCACCATCCGCCGCGAAGACGCCGGCACCGGAGCCCACCAGCTGACCTGGACCACCCCCACCGCACACACCTACACCATCCAGCGACCACCACCACTGGGCCACGGAACACGTCGCCACCCCAAAAACCCCACCCGGCACATCAGTAGCCGAACGACACCTCCAACGCCTAATCGGCACCCACACCAGCACCCGAACCACCGGACACCTCCGCCAATAAGGCCAACGGTGGCAGATGTCAGAGGTTCAGCGGGTGGAGGGATCGACGAACGGCGGCTTGACGACAGTGAATGCCTCCTGTCGTCCACGTACGTCCACGAAGACCTCGGCGTCCAGGGCGACGTCCGGGTCTAGCAACGCCAACGCGATGCCCTTGCGCAGGGTCGGCGAGAACGTGCCCGACGTGACGGACCCGATCACTGTTCCACCGGCGTCCTGCACCTCCATCCCCGGCCGAGGGATCCCGCGCCCGCCAGCAAGGAGCCCACGGGAAAGCCGGACCTCACCCGCCGCTCTCTGCGCCTCGAGGGCCTCCTTGCCCCAGAACGCCGGTTTGGCCCAGCCGACCGCCCACCCAGCACGCGCCATGACCGGCGAGATCTCAGTCGAGAGGTCGTTGCCGTGCAACGGGTAGCCCATCTCGGTGCGCAAGGTGTCGCGCGCACCGAGTCCACAAGCGCGTGGACTGACGGGGCCACCGGCCTCGATCACCGCGTCCCACACCGCCAAGACCGCGCCAGCCGCCACCACGAGCTCGTACCCGCGCTCGCCTGTGTAGCCGGTACGGCAAACGGTCAACGCCTGTCCTTCGATCTGTTGGGTGGCGAACGACATGTAGCCGGCGTCGGCCGCAACCCCGAGCCGGTCGAGGACCTGGCCGCTCTGTGGACCTTGCACCGCGAGCACCGCGAAGTCACGATGCTGGTCGACCACCTCGATGCCCGCCGGCGCAGCCGCCGCCAGCCGGCTCACCACGTCGGCGGTGTTGGCGGCGTTGGGCATCAGGAACACGTCATCACCACTGCGCACGTACGCGATCAGGTCATCGACGACTCCCCCGTCGGCGTCACAGCACATCGTGTACTGAGCCTGACCCGGGCCGATCCGTCCCAGGTCGGCGGTGAAGCACCCGTTCACGAAGTCAACCGCGCCGGGGCCACGGACGACCGCCTTGCCCAGATGGCTGACGTCGAACACCCCGACGCCTTCGCGTACGGCTTTGTGCTCTGCGAGCACCCCTCCACCTGCGTACTCCAGCGGCATCTCCCACCCGCCGAACTCGGCAAGCTTTGCACCCAGCGCCAGGTGTCGGTCGTGCAGAGGCGAGCGGAGCAGAACCATGTTCAAAACCTATCGCGGGGGGACGTGCGACACCGCCGCTATGGTGACCCCGTGAGCACACAGTCCCCCAAGCCTCCCGCCATCACCCTGAGCGCGGCCAAAGCGACAGCGTCACGGTCCGACGTCCTCGTGGTCGGAGTCGCCACCGACATGTCGACACCGAACCACGGCGTGGCGGAGGCCTTCGGTCGCGGGTTCGCCCCACTGCTGTCCACCCTCGGGTTCGAGGGCAAGCCGGGCCAGGTCGCCAAGGTGCCGTCCGCCGGAGCCGTCAAGGCCCCGCTCGTGATCGCCGTCGGAGTCGGTGAACCCGACGCCGTCGACGCCGAATGCCTGCGGCGCGCCGCCGCCAACGCGATCCGAGCCGTCCGCAACTCGGCGTCGGTCGCGGTCGCCCTCGCGGTCACGGACCCCGGCAGGGTTCAAGCAGTCGTCGAAGGCCTGCGCCTCGGAGGGTACGTATACGACCGGTTCAAGTCCGAAAAGGACTCCGACCGTCCCAGAACCATCACCGTCCTGGCCGACAAGGCACGCGGTGCCGACGCCAAGGCGGCGCTCGAGCGCGGGCTCGTCGTCGCGCGCGCCGTCGAACGTGTCCGGGACTGGGTCAACACCCCGCCCGGCAACCTCACGCCGGCCGTCTTCGCTGATGACGTCGTCGCCTTCGGCGCAGCCGCGGCCGCGCCGAAGGTGTCCGTCACGGTGTGGGACGAGACGAAGCTCGCCAAGGAGAGGTGCGGCGGCATGCTCGGCGTCGGCGCCGGCTCCGACAGCCCACCCCGGCTCGTTCGCCTCAGCTACAAGCCCCGCAAACCTGTCGCGCACCTGGCTCTGGTCGGCAAGGGCATCACCTTCGACTCCGGTGGCCTGTCGCTGAAACCAGGCGCGAGCATGATGACGATGAAGTGCGACATGGCCGGAGCCGCGTCGGTGCTCGCTGCGACCCTGGCGATCGCCGAGCTGGAGCTGCCCGTGCGCATCACCTGCTTCGCCGCGATGGCCGAGAACATGGTCAACGGGTCCGCCACCCGACCCGGCGACGTGCTGACGATCCGCGGCGGCAAGACCGTCGAGGTGCACAACACCGACGCCGAAGGCCGTCTCGTCCTCGCCGACGCCCTCGTGCTGGCGGGTGAGGCCAAACCGGACCTCATCGTCGACGTCGCCACCCTTACCGGGGCCTGCGTCGTCGCGCTCGGCGACCGTACCGCCGGCGTGCTGTCCAACGACGCCGAGCTGCGACGCCAGATCCCCGACATCGCGGCCTCGGTCGGCGAGTCGATGTGGCCACTGCCGATCACCGAGGAGATGGCCGCCAAGGTCAAGTCCTCAGAGCTCGCCGACGTGCGCCAGCACAACCCCAAGCCCGTCGGCGGCACGTTGTACGCGGCGGCGTTCCTACGCGAGTTCGTCGGTGACACCAGGTGGGCGCACCTCGATATCGCCGGGCCGGCGTTCAACGACACGTCAGCCTACGACTACACCCCCAAAGGCGGCACCGGGGCGAGCGTGCGGACGCTCGTCGAGCTGGCGAGCCGGCTGGCCGACGGAGAGCTTGCGACAACCTGAGCGCTCAGGCCTCAGACTGCCGCTTCGCCGCCTGCGCCTGCCGGTGGTTGTAGTCGCGCATGCGCTGGGGATAGCCCACTACGCCTGCGTCGTAGGTCGGGACCCCGAGCTTGTTGGTGAAGTCGTGCGCCCAACGGGCAGAAGGGACCCGCCTGCGTGTCCACTCGCCGTCCTTGGCGACCAGCAGCAACGTCGTCTGACTGACCGTGGTCTGCGGTTCGACGAAACCTTCGACACCTTGATGACCGTCGAGGAACCCGGCGAGGTGCTCACGATCGGCCGTCGTGGCGTCGCGGTCGGACACCACCGCGCCAGCCCGGGTACGGTTGCGCCCACCCCGCCTCGTCCCGAACTTCTTGCGCCCGAACCACCCCATCGCCTCTGTCTCCTGCCTTCACATCGGGGCACGACGTCCTACTCCTCGGTAAGACCCTGCCCTCCCCAGTGTGCCGCATGGGCCGACGCGGGCCGGGCAGGTCCGCGGGTCCGGCGATGCCCACACCCTGCTGTGTGAGACGCCTCGTCGAGTGACAAGATGAACACATCGTGGCGAAGATCTCGTTCTCGATGATTGGCCCGGAGGATTCGCGTGACAGACAGCGCCGACAACAACTTCGACCTGGTGATCCTTGGCGGCGGCAGCGGTGGGTACGCCTGCGCCCTCCGCGCCGTACAGCTCGACCTCAAGGTCGCCGTGATCGAGAAGGACAAGCTCGGCGGCACCTGCCTGCACACGGGCTGCATCCCCACCAAGGCGCTGCTGCACGCGGCCGAGGTGGCGGACGCCGCGCGTGACAGCGCGGCGGTCGGTGTCAAGACGACCTTCGACGGAATCGACATGAAGGGCGTCAACGGATTCAAGGAAGCCGTTGTCAGCAGGCTGTACCGCGGACTCCAGGGCATGATCAAGGGCGCCGGAATCACCGTCTACGAGGGCGAGGGCAAGCTCGTCGGCACGGACACCGTCGAGGTCGGCGGCCAACGTGTCACCGGCAAGAACGTCGTGCTCGCCACTGGCTCGTACGCACGCACGCTGCCCGGGCTTGAGATCGGCGGCCGCGTGATCACCAGCGAGCAGGCCCTCGAGCTCTACGAAGTCCCCCAGAGCGTCGTCATCATCGGCGGCAGTGTGATCGGCGTCGAGTTCGCGTCCGTGTGGAAGTCCTTCGGTGCCGACGTCACCATCGTCGAGGCCCTCCCCACGCTTGTGCCGCTGGAGGACCCGACGCTGAGCAAGCAGCTCGAGCGTGCGTTCCGCAAGCGCAAGATCGCCTTCAAGACCGGCTCCCGGTTCACCGGCGTGGAGCACCACGACGACCGGGTCACTGTGTCGCTGGAGTCCGGTGACACCCTCGACGCCGACCTCGTCCTTGTGGCGGTGGGCCGCGGCCCGCGTTCAGAAGGGTTCGGATTCGAGGACCAAGGCGTGACCGTCGACCGCGGTTGGGTGCCGACCAACGAGCGGCTTGCGACCAACGTCTCCGGCATCTACGCCGTCGGCGACCTCGTCCCCGGCCTGCAGCTAGCACACCGCGGGTTCGCGCACGGAATCTTCGTCGCCGAGGAGATCGCCGGACTCAAGCCGATGCCAGTCATCGACTCGGGCATCCCGAGGGTGACGTACTGCGACCCCGAGATCGCCTCGGTCGGCCTCACCGAGCCGCAGGCGCGCGAGAAGTACGGTGAGGTCGATACCTATGAGTACAACCTCGGCGGGAACGGCCGCAGCCAGATCCTCCAGACCGCCGGCTTGGTCAAGCTGGTGCGGGAGAAGGACGGCCCGATCGTCGGTGTCCACATGGTCGGAGCCCGGTTCGGTGAGCAGGTCGGCGAGGCATCACTGATCGTCAACTGGGAGGCGTTCCCCGAGGACGTCGCGCAGTTCGTCCACGCCCACCCGACTCAGAACGAAGCCCTCGGCGAAGCCTCACTCGCACTCGCCGGCAAACCACTTCACGCACACGCCTGACAACGCCTCGCATCTGACAACGCCTGACAAAGGACAGAGGAACAGCATGGCCACGTCCGTCAAACTTCCCGAACTCGGCGAAAGCGTCACCGAGGGCACCGTCACCCGTTGGTTGAAGCAGGTAGGCGACTCCGTCGCGGTGGACGAACCCCTGCTGGAAGTCTCGACCGACAAGGTCGACACCGAGATCCCCTCTCCCGTGGCCGGCACGCTGCTGGAGATCAAGGCCGAGGAGGACGAGACCGTCGCGGTCGGCGCCGAGCTCGCGATCGTCGGGGACAGCGAGGAGCAGGCCTCCTCCGGCGACACGACACCAGCCGGCGACGCAGAAGCATCCGCAGACGAACAACCCACGGACGAAGAATCCGACGGTGAAGTCCCGGCAGACGAAGAGACACCCGGTCAGGAGACGCCCGCGGACGACGAGACCGGGCAGGCCGGTGAGGCACCGGCCCAGGACGAGGCACCGACCCAGGACGAGGCACCGACCCAGGACGAGGCACCGGCCCAGGAGCCCCCCGCTGCCGACGCGGCGCCGTCCTCAGACGGTGAGGGCACTGCCGTGAAGCTGCCCGAGCTGGGAGAAAGCGTCACCGAAGGCACCGTCACGCGCTGGCTGAAACAGGTGGGTGACTCCGTCGAGGTCGACGAGCCCATCCTCGAGGTCTCGACCGACAAGGTCGACACCGAGATCCCCTCCCCCGTCGCCGGCACGCTGCTGGAGATCAAGGCCGAGGAGGACGAGACCGTCGCTGTCGGCGCCGACCTCGCCATCATCGGCTCCGCTGATGCTGGCGACAGCGCGTCGGGCTCGATCGCCGGTGGTTCTGGAAACCAGGAGACGCAGCCGTCGGAGGAACCGGACACCGAAGCAACGGCCGAGCCCGAAGCCGATGACACCGCCGAGCCCGAAGCCGATGACACCGCCGAGTCCGAGGCGGAGCCACAGCCCCCGGCCGACGAGACCGCGGAGCCCGACTCGGCCCCGACACCTGAGCCGGCGAAGCCCGAGACGCAAGGAAGTCCTGAGTCCGCGAGGGCACCCGAATCCGCCCCGTCCTCGACCTCCGCACCCGTGGCACCCTCTGGCGACGGCGGGTCGTACGTCACTCCGATCGTCCGCAAGCTCGCCAACCAGCACGATGTCGACCTGAGCGCCGTGACCGGTACGGGCGTGGGGGGACGGATACGCAAGCAGGATGTCCTCGACGCCGCCCAGAGCAAGCAGGCCGGCCCCGCCGAACAGGCGGCCGAGCCAGCGTCCGCCGAGGAGACCCCTGTGGTCTCCCCGCTGCGCGGCAAGACTGAGAAGCTGAGCCGCTTACGCAAGCTCATCGCCACCCGGATGGTCGAGTCGTTGCAGGTCTCCGCGCAGCTGACCACCGTCGTCGAGATCGACGTGACGGACGTGTCCCGCCTCCGCACCAAGCACAAGGACGCCTTCTTCGACCGTGAAGGCGTGAAGCTCTCCTACCTGCCGTTCTTCGCCAAGGCGGCCGTCGACGCCCTCAAGCAGTTCCCGCAGGTCAACTCGACCTTGGACGTCGACGAGGGGACGGTGACGTACCACGGTGCGGAGAACCTCGGAATGGCCGTCGACACCGACCGCGGCCTGCTCGTACCGGTGATCAAGGACGCCGGCGATCTGTCCATCGCCGGTCTGGCCCGCAAGATCGCCGACGTCGCAGACCGGACCCGTACCAACAAGATCACGCCCGACGACCTGTCCGGTGGCACCTTCACCTTGACCAACACCGGCAGCCGCGGCGCACTGTTCGACACCCCGATCATCAACCAGCCGCAGGTGGCGATCCTCGGCACCGGCGCCGTCGTGAAGCGTCCCGTCGTCATCGACGACGCCAAGCTCGGTGAGACGATCGCGGTCCGCCAGATGGTCTACTTCGCCTTGACGTACGATCACCGGATCGTCGACGGTGCCGACGCTGCCCGCTTCCTGTCCGCGATCAAGGAGCGGCTGGAGCAGGCGAACTTCGAGTCCGAGCTGGGCTGAACCCCGGTCTGCGCAGTCTCGTCCCGCCAGGCACGATGGCGCCATGAGGTTCTGTGTTTCTGGCGCGTCGGGATTCTTGGGTACGACACTGTGCGAGCACCTGCGCGCGCAGGGGCACGAGGTGACCCGGCTCGTACGCCGCGACACTCGAGCCGATGACGAGTCGTCGTGGGAGCCTGCATCCGGGCGCATCGACCAACATGTCATCGACGCCAGCGACGTCGTCGTCAACCTCTCCGGGGCGGCCATCGCGCGCTGGCCGTGGTCGACGTCCTACAAGCGCGAGCTGATGGACTCACGAGTCACGACCACGACCACACTCGCGCGCGCCATCGCCGCCGGCAGTCACAAGCCGGCGTTCATCTCCGGTTCGGGGATGGCAGCGTACGGCCAGGACCGCGGCGAGGAGATCCTGACCGAGGAGAGCGGGGCCGCCGACACGTCGTCACACGCGGGCTATCTGCAGGAGGTGGTGCAGGCGTGGGAGTCGGCGACTGCTCCGGCCGCGGACGCCGGAGCACGCGTGTGCCACGTGCGAACGTCCGTCGTCCTGCACCGCGACGGCGGAGCGTTGAAGCTCATGTCGCTTCCGTTCAAGGTAGGACTCGGTGCCCGGCTCGGCACTGGGCGTCAGTACTTCTCGACGATCTCGCGAACCGACTGGATACGCGGCGTGGAGTTCCTCGCCACCGACCAGCAGACGTCAGGTCCGTACAACTTCGTCGCGCCCGACGTCACCACCAACGCCGAGTTCACCCAGATTCTCGCCCGTCAGCTGCACCGGCCCGCCCTGCTGGCAGTGCCGGCGCCGGTGATCAGGCTCGCGTTGGGCGACCTGGCAGGCCAGCTCCTCGGCTCGATGCGGGTCGAGCCACGGCGTCTCCTCGAGGCGGGATTTCAGTTCCGCCATCCCGACACCAGCTCGGTGGTCGCCGCGGCCCGCGCCTGACCGGCGCACCTGACCGCGTCAGCCGGCGACACGGTGTGCCGCCACGATCCGCCAGCCGTCGAATGTGTGCCGCAACACGATGACTCGCTCGGTCGGCAGATCGACGGGTAGCGCTGTCCACCGCTCACCAGGCCGCCGGACGTGCACGGGGTCCAGACGGTCCACCACGCGTACGCGCGCGGTCCGCGGATCGTACCGTTCGACGTCGAGCGACAGCAGCGTCATGTCGACGTCGCGCACCTGCAGCCCGCGCCTCGCGTAGGCGCCCACCGTCGCTGCGTCCCGGCCGAGCAACGTCGACGAGTGGGCGTAGACACGGTCGAGCATGGCCGGATCGGCTCGCCTGAAGGCCGCACTGCGGCGTTGGTCGAGCCGCTCGAGGACGCTGACCAGGCGTTGTGACGGATCATCGGAGGCGGGGGTGGCCGCCGTCGTGGCCCAGAGCACCATGGCGAGCAGTCCGTATGGGTCCATCACGCCAGCATGCCCCGCCGGGCGCCCAGTCTTCGGGTTGTCCACAGGGTGTTCTGCGCTTGGTCCGCGCTACAGTGGCGAGGTGCCCGACCTCCAGATCCGCCGAGTCGGTCTGGGAGTGGACGCGGTCGAGTACGAGCCCGCGTGGGCCGAGCAGCGGCGCTTGCACACCCTTCGCGCCGACGACGAGATCGCCGATGTCGCATGGCTGCTGGAGCACCCTGCGGTCTACACCGCCGGCAAACGTACCGAGCCGCACGAGCGCCCTGCGGACGGCACACCGGTCGTCGAGGTCGACCGCGGTGGCAAGATCACCTTCCACGGCCCCGGCCAGCTCGTCGGCTACCCGATCGCCAAGCTGCCCGAACAGGTCTACGTCGTCGACTACGTCCGCCGTCTCGAGGAGGTCCTCGCCCGGACCGTCAGCGACTTCGGGTTGCGCTGCGGGAGGGTCAGGGGACGCTCGGGGGTCTGGCTCGCCGCGGACGGCCGGGGGCCGGGCCGCAAGATTGCCGCACTGGGCGTACGCGTCTCGCGCCACGTCACGATGCATGGGTTCGCCCTCAACTGTGACGTCGACCTGCGGCACTTCGGCGCGATAGTCCCGTGCGGCATCGCCGACGCGGGCGTGACGTCGCTGTCGGTGGAGCTTGGACGCCGGGTCAGCGTCAGTGAAGCCGCAGACACGCTCACGCCGCACCTGCATGAGCTGCTGTCGTGGAACGACTACGCCCGGACCCCTGAGCTGGCTCCCGCGCCCGCCCTGCCGGAGGAGCCTCAGCTGCTGGCGCCCATGGCGAACGCCTCGCGGTAGCCCATCTTCTTGTTCGTCTGCAGCAGGGTCCGTTCGTACAGGCGGGTGCCGATCCGGATGAACACGACCGTGGCGATGGCCGTAACGGCGAGCGCGACGACGATCTGCCAGAACGGTCCCGACGATCGGCAGCATGGAGCACACCGTCTGCACCTGCTCACCGCCGACGATGATGCGCATGGTGGTCGTCTTTTGCCGGCACCGTTGGCGCCGACGAATCCCGTCATCCGCCCCGGGACCACGTCGAACGACACGTCGTCCAGGACAGTGGTGTCGCCGTACGTTCGGCTCCGTGACTTCACGCTCAACCTGGCCACGAGCATACGAACGACGGGGCACCATTGCGGGGTCAGCCAGATGAGCGGCTGTTCGGGGGCGTTGGCGCCGGGCGTACGCTGAGCTGGTGACTATCGCGCCCGAGGGACGGCGGATGCTCCGGCTGGAGGTCCGCAACGCACAGACCCCGATCGAGAAGAAGCCGTCGTGGATCAAGACGCGCGCGACGATGGGTCCGCAGTACCGCGAGCTGCAGGACCTCGTCAAGGGTGAGGGCCTGCACACGGTGTGCCAGGAGGCAGGATGTCCCAACATCTATGAGTGCTGGGAGGATCGCGAGGCGACGTTCCTGATCGGTGGCGAGCAGTGCACACGGCGGTGCGACTTCTGCCAGATCGACACCGGCAAGCCCTCGGCCCTGGACCGCGACGAGCCGCGTCGGGTTGCTGAGAGCGTGCAGAAGATGGGCCTTCGTTACTCCACGATCACTGGCGTCGCGCGCGACGACCTGCCCGATGGCGGCGCGTGGCTCTATGCCGAGACCGTGCGCCAGATCCATGAGCTCAACCCCGACACCGGTGTCGAGAACCTCATCCCGGACTTCAACGGGACGCCGGCCTTGTTGCACCAGGTCTTTGAGTCCCGCCCCGAGGTGCTGGCTCATAACGTCGAGACGGTGCCGCGCATCTTCAAGCGGATCCGCCCGGCCTTCCGGTACGACCGGTCCCTCGGTGTCCTGACGCAGGCGGCGGCTTTCGGGCTCGTGACGAAGTCCAACCTCATCCTCGGATTGGGCGAGGAGCGTGCAGAGATCTCCCAGGCGCTGAGCGACCTCCGGGGGGCGGGCTGCGACCTGATCACGATCACGCAGTACCTCCGCCCGTCGCCACGTCATCATCCCGTCGAGCGTTGGGTAAGGCCCGAGGAGTTCGTCGAGCTACAGCACGAGGCAGAGGCGCTCGGCTTCGTCGGCGTCATGTCCGGGCCGCTGGTGCGCTCCTCCTACCGCGCGGGTCGGCTGTACCAGCAGGCGGTCGATGCGCGCGCTGCTCGTCCCGTCGTCGGCGGCGCTCCCACTCAGCAGGCGACCGCGTAGGCTGGCGGCCATGTCGACCCAAGCTCCTGAGCCCCCGAAGGGCCGCTTGCGCCAGCTCGTCCAGGCGTACCGCGTCACCAAGAAGGCCGATCGCACCATCGGCCTGCGGCTGCTCGCATGGTTCCTCGTGGTCGGCGGGGCCGTCGGCACTGTTGGCTGGTTCGTGCTGCATCCCGCGATCGGTATCTCGACCGGCTTCCTCGCCGGCCTGCTGGCGGTCATCATCGTCTTTGGCCGCCGCGCCGAACGCGCGGCGTACGCCCAGGTCGAGGGCCAGGTCGGCGCCGCGGCCGGGGCTCTCAAGATGCTCAAGCGCGGATGGGCTCTGCAACCGGCGGTGGGTTTCAACAAGTCTCAGGACGTGGTGCACCGGGTCGTCGGCCCTCCTGGCATCGTGCTGGTTGGTGAAGGAAACCCGGGGCGTCTTCGCTCGTTGCTGGCAGTCGAACGCAAGAAGCACGCCCGGATCGCCGGAAACGTGACCGTCACCGAGATCGTCGTCGGAGACGGTGAAGGGCAGGTACGGCTGCCCAGGTTGGTCCGCCACGTGCAGAAGCTTCCCAAGTCGTTGCCGCCCGGGCAGATGACGGCGCTGCTGCAAAAGCTCAAGGCGCTCGACACGATGCGCCCGGCCGCGCCGCTGCCCAAGGGACCGGTCCCGACGAGCACTCGTGGTTCGCGCAAGATGATGCAAGGCAGATGAGCGAGCCGCAGATCCACCGCCACGGGCGGTGGCGGTAGTCAGCGCGTCCGGGTAG
>JACCZT010000163.1 GCA_013695785.1 Nocardioidaceae bacterium
CATCGAAAAACAGAAAATCCAAACCCAACAAACAAAAACACTGACAAAACAACTGTCACAAAAAACAAACAAACAAAAATCTCGTCGACTTTTGACACACTGTTGAGTTCTCAAACATCAAACACACACCACAACACGCCCTCGAAGGAAGGCCGATGTTCTGGGGAGTGTCGCCTGAACCGAGCACCCGACCGGTCGGTCTTGCGCCCCGCCGCTCTCGGCAACACGCAGAACATTACGCAGCCAGCAAGGACGAGTCAAATCGGTTGCAAGCGCGGCGGCAGGAACCGCATCGGCCCAGGTCAGAGCGCCTTTATGGGCCTGCCCGAGCCGATGATCTCGACACCAGCGATCGATCGTTTCCCCCGTCGCAGGACCGCGAGCGATCCGTACAGCAGCGGCCCGGCCGACAGGCGCGAGTCAGGGTCGGTGACGCGATCGTTGTTGACGTAGGCGCCCCCGTCCTGGACCGCTCTGCGCGCGGCGGACCTGCTGTCGACGAGACCACTGCCGACGAGGGCGTCGACAACCGTCACCCCGGCGTCCATCTCGGTGAGTCCCGCCTCCACCAGCGCAGCGCGGACGGTGCTCTGCGGCAGGTCTGAGAGCTCGGCCCCGCCGAACAACGCCGCTGACGCCTGCTCCGCGGCCCTGGCCTCGTTCTCGCCGTGCACCAGCGTCGTGACCTCGCTGGCGAGGCGGCGTTGCGCGGTACGTGCGCCCGGGACACGCGCGTGCTCCTCCTCCAGCGCGGCGATCGCGTCCAGGCCGAGGAAGGTGAACTGCCGGAGGTACTCCCCGACCTTGGTGTCCTCAGCCTGGATCCAGGACTGGTAGAACGCGTACGGCGACGTCAGGTCGGCGTCGAGCCACACCGTCCCTGTCTCGGTCTTGCCGAACTTCGTCCCGTCGGACTTGGTGATGAGCGGTGTCGCGAGGGCGTGGACCCGCGTGCCGTCGGCGCGCCGTACGAGCTCGACGCCTGCGGTGATGTTGCCCCACTGGTCGCTGCCGCCGGTCTGCAGGACGCACCCGTAGCGTCGGTGCAGCTCGAGGTAGTCCATCGACTGCAACAGCACGTAGCTGAACTCTGTGTAGCTGATCCCCGCCTCCAACCGGGTGCTGACCACCTGGCGGTCGAGCATCCGGTTGACCGGGAAGTGCTTGCCGATGTCACGCAGGAAGTCGACTGTGCTGAGATCGGCGGTCCAGTCGAGGTTGTTGACGACGCGGGCCGCCCCCTCACCCGACAGATCGACGAAACGGGAGACCTGCGTCCTGATCCGTTCCACCCAGCCGGCGACGGTCTCCTTGGAGTTCATCGCCCGCTCGCCCGCCTCCTTGGGATCGCCGATCAGGCCCGTGGACCCGCCCACCAGGATGAGTGGCTTGTGCCCGGCCAGCTGCAGCCGGCGCGCGGTCAACAGCTGCAGGAGGTTGCCGATGTGCAGGCTGGGTGCGCTCGGGTCGAAACCGACGTAGTACGTGAGCGGCCCCGCAGCCAGATCGGCGCGCAGGGCGTCCCGGTCTGTGGAGTGCGCGAGCAGGTGCCGCGCCTCGAGGTCGTCAAGTACGTGGGGTGCCACGGTACGTCTCCTTGGGGTCGATCGCTCAGCCGTCGGCTCAGCGCGGTCGCTGGCCTCGATTGTCCCCTAGCGAGGTGCGCGTTGGCTGCGCCGGTACACCGAGACGCTCGGGTCGCCGTCGACCCAGAAGCGCCAGGGCACCTCTGCGGCGTGTGAGACACCCACCCGTGGACCCTGGGCGATGACTGGTCCGCTGCCTTCTCGCGGCTCCAGGTGCAGCCCGCCTGGACGGAGCAGGTCGGTGCCGTTGTCGTCGCCGGAGATCGCCAGGCAGGCGGCGAGCCGGGCCGGCCCGCGGGCCAGATCCCGGCCAGCCAACCGGACGCCGCGCCGCCGGCGTACCGTCTCCATCCCGGACTCGACCGCTCCAGCGCGCAACAACACGGCGGCAGCGGTGCCTGCCGGCCCGCAGACGACGTTGGCACACCAGTGCATCCCGTAGGAGAAGTAGACGTACAGCCGAGCCGGCGGGCCGAACATCACCTCGGTCCGCGGCGTCGGACCGCGGAAGGCGTGTGATGCGGGGTCGTCTGCACCGGCGTACGCCTCGACCTCGGTGATCCGCAGCGTCACGTCGTCACGGACGAGTCGGGCACCGAGCAGGGACCGCGCCTCGTCGAGCAGGTCGTTGAGACCACCGTCAGTCTGCCCTGTTGTGATCATCCGCAACATCTACACCAGGTTCTCCTGGTAGGGCCCGGTCCCGATGCGGGGGGGTCACACGTGCGGCGAGCCTGACGCCTTGCCGGGCGCCTCCAGGAACTCCGCGAGCGCTCGGAGGCGGCGCTGGGTCTCGCGGCTGAATGCGGCGAGTGCCACGGGTTCGACGACGCGCGCGGCACTCGCCGGTCGACAGGAGAACGTGAGCGTGTAGACCACTTCGCTCCTGGTGCTCGACAGGGTCCGGTGGCGGATCGAGGCGGCCCACCCGGCGAACAGCGGTGGCTGGTCGACCAAGGACACCGCGGCCAGGTCTGGACGCCGGAAGGTGACGTAGCGGGTCCGGAAGGTGAGTCCGCCAAAGCGCCACCGGGCACTGCAGACCGCCTCGACGCCAGGACCGGGTGGGACATCACCGACGGTGAACGCACGGCGCAGCATGGTGTCCCACTCCAACCTGCGCGGATAGTCATGGATCAGGTCGAAGGTGTCCTCGACGGTGGCGGCGACCTCTTGACGGATGACGGTGTGCGCGACCATGGGCACGATGATGCCGCAGCCGACGCGCGGCGGTCAGCCCAGCCAGGCCCGCAGGGCGGCCACGGCTTCGGCCGCCTCGTCGAGCTGTTCGGCCACCCGCGCCCGCGCGGTGCCGCCCCGGCTGTCGCGGGAGGCGATCGAACCCTCGGTGCTGAGCACGTCGCGGACCTGCGGCGTCAACGCCGGCGAGATGCCCGCGAGCTCTGTGTCGGTCAGGTCCCACAGCTCCTTGCCGGTCTCCTCACAGCGCTGGACGCACGCGCCGGAGAGCGTGTGAGCCTCCCGGAACGGCATCCCGGCGCGTACGAGCCATTCGGCGACGTCGGTGGCGAGGGAGAACCCTTGCGGCGCCAGCGACTCGAGCCGTTCGGTGTCGAACTGAACGGTGGCAACCATGCCGGTGAACGCGGGCAGCAGCACCTCGAGGGTGTCGAGGGAGTCAAAGATCGGTTCCTTGTCCTCCTGCAGGTCCCGGTTGTAGGCCAGGGGCAGCGCCTTGAGGGTCGCCAGCAACCCGGCGAGGTTGCCGATCAGACGACCGGACTTGCCACGGGCGAGCTCGGCGATGTCGGGGTTCTTCTTCTGCGGCATGATGCTCGACCCGGTCGAGTAGCCGTCGTGCAGGCCGATGAAGCCGAACTCCATGGTGGCCCAGATGATGATCTCCTCCGCGAGCCGGGAGATGTCGACACCGATCATCGCGGTGACGAAGGCGAGCTCGGCCACGAAGTCACGCGAGGCGGACCCGTCGATCGAGTTGGCGACCGAACCGGTGAACCCGAGGTCGGCGGCAACCTTCTCGGGATCCAGGCCCAGCGACGACCCGGCGAGCGCTCCTGAGCCGTACGGCGAGTCGGCGCCGGCGCGGGCGTCCCAGTCGCGTAGCCGGTCCAGGTCGCGCATCAGCGGCCAGGCGTGGGCGAGCAGGTGGTGTGACAACAGCACCGGTTGGGCGTGTTGGAGGTGCGTACGTCCGGGCATCGCGACCCCGAGGTGACGGTGAGCCTGCTCGACGAGTGCGTCGACGAGTCCGGCCACGAGCCGCCCGACCAGGCGGGCGTGGTCGCGCAGATACATCCGCAGCAGCGTCGCCACCTGGTCGTTGCGGGACCGCCCGGCACGCAGCCTGCCGCCCAGATCCGGCCCGAGCCGCTGCACCAGCGCCCGCTCGAGCGCGGTGTGGACGTCCTCGTCACCAGACCCGGCGACGAAGACCCCCGCCGCGACGTCGGCATCGAGGGCGTCGATGCCGGACAGCATGGCCGCCACGTCGTCCTCGCCCAGCAGTCCCGCCGCGGCGAGTACGCGCGCGTGCGCCCGTGAGCCGGCGAGATCGTACGGCGCCAGGCGCCAGTCGAAGTGCGTCGAACGCGACAGCTCGACCAGCTCAGCGGACGGACCGCCGGCGAAACGCCCTCCCCACAGACTGGCGCCCGGACCCTCGGCGTCGCTCACGAACCCTGCTCCCCCGCCAGCTTCTTGTCCCGCTTGTTCGCCAAGGTGCTCGACATGCCGAACAGCTCGATGAACCCCTTGGCATGGCTCTGGTCGAAGGAGTCGCCTTCGTCGTAGGTCGCGAGGTTGAAGTCGTAGAGACTGGCCAAGGAGCGGCGGCCCGTGACGACAGCGGAGCCGGCGTGCAGCGTCATCCGGATCTGCCCGGTGACGTGCTGCTGCGAGGTGTCGACGAACGCGTCTAACGCCCGCTTCAGCGGTGAGAACCAGAGCCCGTCGTACGCGAGCTCTCCCCACCGCTGGTCGACGCCGCGCTTGTAGCGGGCGAGCTCCCGCTCGACGGTGACGTTCTCGAGCTCGTGGTGCGCCGCGATCAGCACCATGGCACCGGGAGCCTCGTACACCTCGCGGCTCTTGATGCCCACGAGCCGGTCCTCGACGATGTCGAGCCGGCCCACGCCTTGCGCACCACCGCGGGCGTTGAGCTGCTCGATGGCCTGCAGCACCGTGACGCTGTTGCCGTCGATGGCGACCGGGGTGCCGGCCTCGAACCCGATGACCACCTCATCGGCGTCCCGTGGCTGGGCGGGGTCCTGGGTGTAGGAGTACAGCTCCTCGATGGGCCCGTTCCAGATGTCCTCCAAGAACCCGGTCTCGACCGCGCGGCCCCACACGTTCTGGTCGATGGAGTACGGCGACTTCTTCGTCACGTCGATCGGCAGGCTGTGCTCCTCGGCGTAGACGATCGCCTTCTCCCGGGTCCATGCATAGTCACGGACCGGCGCGATCACTGCCAGGTCGGGGGCGAGTGCCTTGGAGCCGACCTCGAAGCGGACTTGGTCGTTGCCCTTGCCGGTGCAGCCGTGGCTGACGACCGAGGCACCGTGGTAGCGGGCGGCCTCGACCAGGTGCTTGACGATCAGCGGGCGCGACAGCGCCGACACCAGTGGGTAGCGGTCCATGTAGAGGGCGTTGGAGCGGATGGCGGGGAGGCAGTACTCTTCGGCGAACTCTTGCCTGGCATCGACGACGACGGACTCGACCGCACCACAGGCGAGCGCTCGCTGACGCACCACCTCCATGTCCTCACCGCCCTGGCCGAGGTCCAGTGCGACGGCGATGATCTCGGCGCCGGTCTGGTCGCCGAGCCATCCGATCGCCACGGAGGTGTCGAGACCTCCTGAGTATGCGAGTACGACCCTGTCGGTCATGGTTTCTGCCTCGTGTCCGGGGTGCGCGCTGGGTCTTGGGCCCGCGCTGTCGGTGGTGCCGGTCGCGCGTGTGCGGCGAGGTCGGTGAAGTAGCGGGCGACCGCTTCGCCGCCGTCTGGTTCGGTGCAGATGACGAGGACGGTGTCGTCGCCGGCAATGGTGCCGAGCAGCTGTGGGCGGTCGGCGCGGTCGATGGCCGAGGCGAAGAACTGTGCAGCACCGGGCGGCGTGCGCAGCACGACGAGGTTGGCCGAGCCCCGGACGGAGGCGAGCAGCTCGTTGCACAGCCGGGCGAGGCGGGCCTGCGTCGAAGCCGACTCTGTGGCCGGGCGGGGGGTACGGTCGCCGCCCTCGGCCGGGACGGCGTAGACGAGCCCGCCACCGCTGTGCCTGACCCGGACCGCGTCGAGCTCGACGAGGTCACGCGACAGCGTCGCCTGCGTGACCTCGACACCCCGGGCCGCCAACAGCTCGGCGAGGTCTGTCTGCGAATGTACGGCGTTGGTGTTCAGCAGCTCGATGACAAGCTGCTGGCGCGCCGTCTTGGTCGAGGGGAAGGTCATCGCTCCTCCGGTGCGGCGAGCAACCAGGTGAGCAGAGCCTTCTGGGCGTGCAGGCGGTTCTCAGCCTCGTCCCACGCGACACTCTGGGGGCCGTCGAGCACGTCCGCGGCAATCTCGTAGCCCCGGTACGCGGGAAGGTCGTGCAGCACGATCGCGTCTGGCGCGGCCTGCGCGAGCACGGCGGACGTCAGGGAGTACGGTCCGAAGGTGTCAACACGAGCCTGCTTCTCCCCCTCCTGACCCATCGAGATCCAGGTGTCGGTGGCGACCGCGTCGGCGCCCGACACCGCCTCGGTGACGTCGTGCGTCACCAGCACCGAACCGCCGGTCGAGGCGGCGATGCGCTCGGCGTCGGCGCGGATCTCGGCGCGCGGAAGATAGGCGGCCGGCGTCCCGATCCGCAGGTGCATGCCCGCTCCGGCGGCCGCTAGCAGGAAGGAGTGGGCGACGTTGTTGCTCCCGTCGCCCAGGTAGGCGAGGGTGAGCCCTTTCAGCCGCCCCTTGTGCTCGCGGATGGTCTGCAGATCCGCCAGCAGCTGGCACGGGTGGAAGTCGTCGCTCAGCGCGTTGATGACCGGCACGCGGCTGAGACCGGCCATCTCCTCCAGGTCGGCCTGGGCGAAGGTGCGCCACACGATCGCGCTGACCTGGCGCTCCAGGACCCGGGTGGTGTCGGCGACCGGCTCGCCTCGACCACGCTGGGTGGTCGCCGCGTCCATCACGACCGGTTGGCCCCCGAGCTCGGCGATCCCCACGGTGAACGACACCCGGGTACGCGTCGACGGCTTGTCGAACAGGACGGCCACCGATCTCGGGCCGTCGAGAGGTCGCTGGTGGAACGGCCCGGACTTGAAGGCGTCGGCCAGGTCGAGCACCTCGACCAGCTCGTGGGGCGACAGGTCGTCGTCGCGCAGGAAGTGCCTCATGATCGTTCCTCCATCGTCGCAGTGTCCATGGCCGCCCGGAGCAGCTCGATGCCTCGGTCAGCCTCATCGGCGGTGAGGGTGAGCGGCGGGACGAGTCTGAGCCGGTCGGGCCCGGTGTTGTTGGTGATCAGCCCGTGCTGGAGTGCCTGGGCCACGACCTCCGCACCGACGTCGGCGCGAAGCCCGATACCGATCAGCAGACCACGGCCGCTCAGGTCGGCGACGAGGTGGTGGTCGACCAGGCCGGCGCGCAGGTGCTCGCCGACGACGCGGGCGTTGGCGAGCAACCCCTCGGACTCGATGACGTCGATGACCGCGAGCGCCGCGGCGGTCGCCACCGGGTTGCCGCCGAACGTCGATCCGTGATCACCCGGCCGCAGCAGGTCCGATGCTCCGCCGAGTGCAACACATGCGCCGATGGGTATGCCGCCGCCGAGTCCCTTGGCCAGGGTGACCACGTCCGGGACGATGCCGGCGGAGCAGTAGCCGAACCAGTCACCGGTACGTCCCATGCCCGACTGGACCTCGTCCATCCACAGCAGTGCGCCGGCGTCGTCGGCGACCTGACGCGCAGCCGCGAGGTAACCGTCGGGCGGGTCGATCGCGCCGGCTTCGCCTTGGATCGACTCAAGCACGATGGCGGCCGTTGCCGGTGAGACCATCGTCCGCAGGGCATCGGCATCGCCGTACGGGCAGAAGGCGACGTCTCCGGGCAACGGCGCGAACGGCTCTCGGTACGCCGCCTTGGACGTGAGGGAGAGCGCGCCCATCGTACGGCCGTGGAAGCTCCCGGTGGCCGCGACGATCTCGGTGCGACCGGTCCGCCGGCTCAGCTTGAACGCCGCCTCGTTGGCCTCGGTGCCGGAGTTGGTGAAGAAGACCCTGCCGGGCCGGCCCACCAGGTCGAGCAGCTTCTCGGCGAGCCGCACCTGCGGTTCGGTGGCGAAGAAGTTGGAGACGTGACCCAGGCGGCCGAGCTGGTCGGTGACGGCAGCGACAACCGCGGGGTGCGCCTGGCCGATGGCGTTCACGGCGATGCCGCCGAGCAGGTCGAGGTAGCAGTTGTCGTCGGCGTCCCAGACGTAGGACCCCTTGCCGCGAACGAGCACCCGCTTCGGCGGGCCGAAGGTGTTCATCACCGCTGCCTGGTACCTCTCGGTCCACGCCACACCGCTCATGGGAGTCTCCTCAGGGCAGCGCGGACCTTGGTGGGCGCCTCGGGCAGCACCTGGGTGCCGACCCCTTCGTCGGTGAAGATCTCCAGGAGCACAGCATGCGGCTCGCGTCCGTCGACGACGGTGGCGCGCGGGACCCCGTTGCGGACGGCGGACAGGCATGCGCCCATCTTGGGGATCATGCCGCTGGTCAGGCTCGGCAGAAGGTCCTCTAGCGCGCCGGTGCCGATCTCGCTGATCACCTCGTCGCTGTCGGGCCAGCTGCGGTAGAGACCCTCGACATCGGTCAGGACCATCAGCTTCTCGGCACCGAGTGCGATGGCGAGTGCCGCCGCCGCGGCGTCGGCGTTGACGTTGTAGACCTGGCCGTCCCGGTCCGGTGCGACGCTGGAGACCACCGGTATCCGTCCGGCGTCGATCAGGTCGACGACTGCCTCCGGGCGTACGCGGGCGACCTCGCCGACCAACCCGAGGTCGACGTCCTCGCCGTCGACCACACCGACGGTCCGCGCCGCGGTGAAGAGACCGGCGTCCTCACCGGACAGCCCGACGGCCAGCGGCCCGTGCTGGTTGAGAAGCCCCACCAGCTCCCGCCCGACCTGGCCGACGAGGACCATTCGTACGACGTCCATCGCCTCGGGGGTGGTCACCCGAAGACCCGCCCGGAACTCCGACTCGATGCCGAGCCGCCCGAGCATCGAGCTGATCTGTGGGCCGCCGCCGTGCACCACGACGGGACGAAGACCTGCGTAGCGCAGGAACACGACGTCCTCGGCGAATGCATGCTTCAAGGCGTCGTCGGTCATGACGTTGCCGCCGTACTTGATCACGATCGTCTTGCCGTGGTAGCGCTCCATCCACGGCAGGGCCGCGGCAAGCGTGGCCGCCTTGTCGGCCGCCCGCTTCCTGCGGTCCGCGGTCTTGACGTCGGTCATCTCGTCCTCAGGTGGAGTAGGCAGAGTTCTCGTGGACATAGGCGTGCGTCAGGTCGTTGGTCCACACAGTGGCGGCCGCGTCCCCTGCCTTGAGGTCGACCGTCACCGTGACGGCACGCCCCGCCAGGTCGACGCGGACAGGGTCCTCGTCCGGTGCGCTGGTGCGGCACACCCAGACGCCGTTGAGGGCGACGTCGAGATCGGCCGGGTCGAAGGCTGCCCGAGTCGTACCGACCGATGCGAGGATGCGACCCCAGTTGGGATCCCGACCGAAGATCGCGCACTTGAAGAGGTTGCTGCGCGCGATCGACCGGCCGACCTCGGTCGCGTCCGACTCCGTCGCGGCTCCGACGATTTCGATGGCGATGTCGTGCTCGGCGCCCTCGGCATCTGACATCATCTGCATCGCCAGGTCGAGGCAGACCTCGCGCAGGCGAGCAGCGAACTCCTCACGATCAGGGTGCACGCCGGACGCGCCGCTGGCCATCAGCAAAACCGTGTCGTTGGTGGACTGGCAACCGTCGGAGTCGAGCCGGTCGAACGTGCACCCCGTGGCCGAACGCAGGGCCGTGTCCAGGTCGGCCGGACCCAGATCGGCATCGGTGGTGATGAACACCAACATGGTGGCAAGTGCCGGTGCGAGCATTCCGGCTCCTTTCGCCATCGCGCCTATCGAGTAGCCGGCGCCGGATGCGGTCGCCTGCTTGGCGTGCGTGTCGGTCGTGCAGATCGCCTCCGCGGCGGCGGTGCCCCCGTCGTCGCTCAGTCCGCCGAGCGCCGCGGCGAGACCGGCGAGCAATGCGTCCTCATCGTCCAGGACCCCGATGAGCCCGGTCGAGCAGACCTGCACCTCAATCGCGCCGATGCCGAGCGCCTCGGCGACGGTCTCAGCGCTCCGGTGGGTGATGGCGAATCCTGCCGCGCCCGTGTAGCAGTTGGCACCGCCGGAGCTGATCGCCACGGCCCGGGCGGTGCCGCTCATGATCGCCTCCTGGCTCCAGAGCACCGGGTTCGCCTTGCAGCGGTTGGCGGTGAACACCGCGGCCGCGGCACGCACCGGACCGTCGTTGACGACGACCGCGACGTCGGGCCGCCCACTGGGCTTGAGTCCGGCAGCGACGGCGGACGCCCGGAAGCCTCTCGGGTGGGTGACGCTCACGGCGCGACGCCGACGGTCCTCAGCCCGGTCGACTCAGGAATCGCGAGCGCGAGGTTCATCGACTGGATCGCCCCACCGGCAGTGCCCTTGGTGAGGTTGTCCAGCGCGGCGACGGCGACGAGCCGGTCGACGCGCCGGTCCACCGTCACCTGGACGTGCACCGCATTCGAGCCGAGCGTCGCCTTGGTCTGCGGCCAGCTTCCCTCGGGAAGCAGGTGCACGAAGGGCTCGTCGCGGTACGCCTTGTCGTACGCCGCACGCAGGTCCGCCGTCGCGACCCAAGGGTTGAGTGGCGCGGTGCAGGTGGCCAGGATCCCGCGCGCCATCGGTACGAGGACCGGGGTGAAGCTGACCTTGGGGTCGGCGGAACCGGCGAGCCGAAGGTTCTGCTCGATCTCCGGGGTGTGCCGGTGCACCCCGCCGACTCCGTAGACGCTGGCTTGTCCGTGCAGCTCTGCACCGAGGAGATGCGCCTTGGGGGTCCTTCCAGCGCCCGACGCACCGGTCGCGGCGACGACGACCACATCGGAGGCGATCAGGTCGTCGTGGACCGCCGGAAGCAGCGCCAACGTGGTCGCGGTCGGGAAGCAGCCGGGAACCGCGATCCGCTTGACTCCGGCCAACGCCTCGCGGTGGCCAGGGAGCTCGGGCAGCCCGTACGGCCAGCTGCCGGCGTGGTCACCGCCGTAGAACGCCGCCCAGTCGTCGGGGTCGGTGAGCCGGAAGTCCGCGCCGCAGTCGATGACCAGGGTGTCCGCGCCGAGGTATGCCGCGACCTCGGCCGACGCGCCGTGTGGCAGGGCGAGGAACACCACGTCATGGCCGCCGAGCGTCGCCTGCGACGTCTCTTGGAGCAGCTCGTCGGCGAGCGGCACCAGGTGGGGGTGGTGGGCGCCGAGCCGTGTCCCCGCGTTGGCGCCGGCGGTGAGGCTCCCGATCCGGACACCGTCGTGCCCGAGCAGGAGGCGCAGCAGCTCGCCGCCGGCGTACCCGCTCGCGCCGGCGACGGCGACGTGCACGGTAGGACTGGTCATACGCATAAGTATGCATGCGGTCGCAATTCAATGCGACCTCGGGTTGGCCCGCGGCGGGTCGCGAGTCAGCTGCGCTGCGTCGCTCCGGTGGCCGCGTGGGCGGCGGCGACGGCGGCCTCGCGCACGGGGCGGACGTCGGCCTCGGTGAGGGTACGGTCGGGGGCGCGCAGTCGCAGGGCGAACGCCAGGGAACGCATGCCGGCCGGTACCGGGGCGCCGGTGTACACGTCGAACAGTCGCGCCGACTCCAGCAACGGGCCGCCTCCGGCCAGCAGTGCCTGCTGCACCTCGGCGGCCGGCACGTCCTCGGCTACGAGCAGGGCGACGTCCTCCTTTGCGACCGGGAAGCTCGACAGCCGCGATGATGTCGCGGGAGCAGCGGCGGCCACGAGTGCGTCGAGGTCGACCTCGGCGACGGCGGTTCGCTCGGGTACCGCGAATGCGGCACACACCGAGGGATGCAGCTCACCGGCGTGCCCGATCTCTTCGCCGTCGAGGAGGATCTGGGCGCAACGGCCCGGGTGCCACGGTGCGCGCGTCGCCTTGCGGACCGTGAGCGTGCGTCCGAGTACCCGCGCCACCTCCTCGACGACCGCGATCGCGTCTGCCCAGGACGAGTCGCGACCGGCGCCCCACCACCCAGACGCCTCCCGCTCTCCGGTCATCGCCAGTGCGAGGAAGCGTGGTTGCGCCGGCAGTGCGGCGTCCAGCGCGGCGAGCTCTGCTGCATCGGGACGTCTGTCGACCGCCAGGATCGGGGCCGCTGGTGGGTCCGCCGCGGGCAGGAACACGTGCGCGGTCTCGAAGATCGCCAGGTTGCGCTGCCCTCGCCGGACGTTGCGGCCCAGCACCTTGAGCAGGCCCGGGAGGAGCGTCGTGGTGAGCTGCGGTTCCTCCTCGGACAGGGGGTTCTCCAGGTGCAAGGTGCGCCTCAGCACGTCGTCGGCGTCCAGGCCGAGCGCGTCGAGCGCGTCCGTACCGATGAACGGGTAGTTCTTGACCTCGACGAGTCCAGCACCGGCGAGCGCGAGACCGACGCGCCGTCGCCGCCGTTGAGCGGAGGTCAGCCCGCGACCGGGAGGGGCGGTCGGGAGCACCGACGGCACCTTGTCGTATCCGACGACCCGGGCGACCTCCTCGACGAGGTCGTAGGAGTCGGTCAGGTCCTGGCGCCACGTCGGTGGCGTGGCAGCCAACATGCTCGCGTCACCCTGGACGCGGCAACCGACGGCCTCCAGTGCCCGCCGGCTGGTGCCGGCGTCGATGTCGATGCCCGTGATGCGCGCGGGAAGGTCGGCCCGGATCGTGATGGGGGCTCGCTCGGGCTCACCGCCGAGGAGGGTGACACCGGGTTCGATCCGTCCTCCGCCGTGCTCGACGAGAAGGCCGGCAACACGGTGTGCCGCCTGCAGGCAGATCGCGGGGTCGACGCCCCGCTCGAACCGTTTGGACGCCTCGGACGGCAGCTTGTGGCGGCGGGCGGTGCGCGCGATCGTCGGCGGGTCGAAGTTGGCGGCCTCGATCACGATGTCGGTGGTGGCCGCAGAGAGCTCGGTCTGCTCGCCGCCCATGACTCCGGCGAGACCGATCGGACCGGTGTCGTCAGTGATCAGCAAGTCGTTCTCGCTCACCGGGCGTACCACGCCGTCGAGGGTCCTGAACTTCTCACCGGCTCGTGCCCGGCGGACGACGATGGGTCCGCGCAGGGCCGACCTGTCGTACCCGTGGATGGGTTGGCCGAGCTCGAGCATCACGTAGTTGGTGACGTCGACGGGCAAGGAGATCGAGCGCATGCCGGCGAGGTGGACGCGCTGGGCCATCCAGTGCGGCGTCGGCGCGGTGGCGTCAAGCCCGGTGACGGTGACGGCGGCGAAGACCGGACAGGCGTCGTCGTCCTCGACCTGGACGGGGTAGCCGTGTCCGCTGGTCTCGGGAACCTCCACGTCGGCCGGGTCGCGCCAGGGTAAGCCGCCGATCGCGGCGTCCCGGGCGACGCCGCGCATGGACAAGGCATAGCCGCGGTCGGCGGTGATCTCGAGCTCGATGACGGTGTCGTCGAGGTCGAGCAGGGCGATACCGTCATCGCCGACGGCCGCCCCGGCGGGGTCCAGGACGAGGATCCCGAGGTGGTCGTCACCGATACCCAGCTCGCGGGTCGAGCAGATCATGCCGTCCGAGACGTGACCGTACGTCTTGCGGGCGCTGATGGCGAAACCCCCGGGTAGCACCGCACCGGGCAGTGCCACCACGACCAGGTCGTCCACGGCGAAGTTGTCCGCGCCGCACACGATCCCCCTCGGCTCGTCACCATCGCCGACGTCGACCTGGCACCAGCTGACCGTCTTGCCGTTGGAGTGCTTCTCGGGCACCGCCTGCAGGACCCGGCCGACGACGACGGGTCCGGTGATGTCGAGCGTGTGCAGCGCCTCGAGCGTGAGGCCGAGCGCGGTCAACCGGGCGGCCAGCGACGCCGGTCCGAGGTCGGGTGGGAGGTCGACGTAGTCGCGCAACCACGAGACGGGGACCCGCATCAGAGCTCCAGTCCGAACGGCACGGTGAAACGTACGTCACCCTCGACCATGTCGCGCATGTCCTCGAGGTCGTAGCGAACCATCAAGGTGCGGTCCAGGCCCATGCCGAAGGCGAAGCCGGTGTAGCGCTCGGGGTCGACACCGCACGCGATCAGCACCCGTGGGTTCACGACCCCGCAGCCGCCCCACTCGATCCAGCCCTCGCCCCGGCAGGTGCGACACGTCTCGACCTCGCCGGGGACGTCGCGGCAGACGAAGCAGATCAGGTCGACCTCGGCGCTGGGTTCGGTGAACGGGAAGTACGACGGGCGGAACCGGGTCGTGATGCCGTACCCGAACATCTCGGTGGCGAAGTGGTCGAGCGTGCCCTTGAGGTGCGCCATCGACAGGCCTTCGTCGATCGCGAGGCCCTCCACCTGGTGGAACACCGGGGTGTGGGTGGCGTCGAGTGCGTCGGTGCGAAACGTCCGGCCGGGACAGATCACGTAGATCGGCGGAGTCCGCTCGAGCATCGTGCGGGCTTGCACCGGTGAGGTATGGGTGCGCAGCACCAACGCAGCCTTGGCCGGCGTGAGCCAGAAGGTGTCCTGCATGGTGCGCGCCGGGTGGTCGGGGCCGAGGTTGAGGGCATCGAAGTTGAGCCACTCGGCCTCGACCTCGGGGCCCTCGGCGACCTCCCAGCCCATCGCGACGAAGACGTCGCACACGCGTTCCTGGATGGTAGTCAGCGGGTGCCGGGCACCGCGAGGCTCCCGGTCGACCGGCAGGGTGACGTCCACGGACTCCTCGAGCAGGATCCGCGCGTCCTGCTGCTCCTGCAGCGCTGCGGCCCGCTCGGCCAGCCTCGCACCGACGGCCTTGCGTGCCTGCCCGACCCGCATGCCGGCGTTCTTTCGCGCTTGCGGCGGCAAAGCACCGATCTCACGGTTCGCCAGGGCCAGCGGCGAGCGGTCCCCCGCGTGTTCGATCCGTACCTGTTTGAGGTCATCGAGGCTCGCTGCCGCGTCGATCGCTTCGAGCGCCGCGTCGCGCATCGCCTCGACCTCGTCGGCGTGTAACGGGCTGACCTCGACCGGGTCGTAGTCGGAGCTGGGGCGGGACATGGGTGCCTCTCGTCGATGACCACCCAAGTCTAGGAACTGCACTCCGGTCCTGGCCAACGGGTATCGGCGCGGCGGTCACCAGCCAAACGTCATCCGACGACGGGACACCGAGTCGCAACTGCACCAGGTTATCCAGGTGCGGCGTCACTTCCTGACGGTTGCAACCCCGGTGCATTGACGCTTTACCTGGATAACCTGGTACAGGAGTGAAGGCGGAAGCACCCGAGACCGCCGGCGGCGCTCACCAGCCGCTGCTGTCCTCGCGCAGGACTGCGGGCTCGTTCTCGGGCACCCACACCATGAACCGGGCGCCGCCGGTGTCGGCGTCCCCGATCGCCACCGCTCCCCCGTGGCTGTCCACGATGCCCTTGACGATGAACAGGCCGAGCCCGCTGCCGCCGCGTTCACCGGACTTCCAGAACCTGGTGAACACCCGTGACCTGACGTCCGCAGGCACGCCCGGGCCACGGTCTCGTACCTCCAGTACGAGCCCGTCGCGGTCGTCGTAGGGCCGTCGTACCTCGACGTGGTCGACACCGTGGCCGTGGCGCAGCGCGTTCTCCACAAGGTTGGTGACCACCTGTGCCATCCGGTCGCTGTCGGCCCAGACCTTCGGCAGGTCGTCGGCGACGCGAGCCTGCAACGCGTGGCCGCTTCCTGCCGAGATGTTGTCCAGCACGCGTTGCACGAGCGCCCCGAAGTCCACCGGCGCCGCCCGCAACGTCAGCCGACCGGAGTCGATCCGAGCGGCGTCGAGCAGCTCGGTGATCAGCCGGCTGAGCCGGTCGGCGTCGCTGTCCACCGTCTCCAGCATCAGCTGGCGCTGCTCGTCGGAGAACCGGTCCCACTTCGTCAGCAGTGTCGAGGTGAATCCTTTGACGCCGGTCAGTGGTGAGCGGAGCTCGTGCGCGACCGTGGCCACGAGGTCTGAGCGGTCGCGGTCACGGCGGGCGCGTGCATGCGCGGAGCGGACACAAAGGACGAGCTCGTTGACCGGTCCGCGCGGGCTGTCGCGCACGAGCTGTGCAGTGATGAGCAGCTCGACGCCGGCCGGGGTGTACCAGCTCTGCTCGCACAACCGGGTACGGGCGGCGAAGCCATCGTAGGGGCGCAGGGAGTCGAACCAGTGGTGACCCTGCAGGTCGTCCAGCGGGAGGACGTCTCGGACGTGGCGCCCGACGGCGGCATCGGGCGCCGTGTCGAGCATGCACGCTGCACTCTGGTTCAGCTGCGCCACGATGGCGTCCGGGCCAGCGACGATCACGCCGTCGGGCAGCTTGTCCAGGAGCGCCATCGTCTCAACCTACCGCCGCTGGGCGACCGCGGAGGCGTACAGACACACTGCGGCGGCCGTGGCGAGGTTGAGGCTCTCGGCCGCACCGAAGATGGGGACCGCGACTGACTCGTCTGCGAGGTCGCGGACCGCAGCCGGTAGTCCCCACGCCTCGTTGCCCAGCAGCCATGCGGTCGGTGCGCTGAGGATGCCGCGCTCCGCGGCGACGACGAGATCCAGCTCGGCGGTACCTTCGGCTGCGAGGACTGTCAGGCCGGCCGTCCGTACCTGCGTCAGCGCCGAGACTGCGTCGGTCTCGATCGCCAACGGGACGTGGAAGATGCTGCCCGCGCTGGCTCGTACCGCCTTGGGGTTGTACGGATCAACACTACGCCCGCACAAGATGACGCCGTCGGCCCCGGCCGCGTCCGCGCACCGGATGACGGCACCGGCGTTGCCCGGGTCCCGTACGTCGACGCACACCACGATCAGGCGCGGCGAGGCTTGCAGGACGGTTCCCAACGGGCGGTCCAGGAATCGGCATCGTGCGACGACGCCCTGCGGATGCACCGTGTCGCAGATCGTCGCGACCACCTCGTCGTCCACGACGCGCCACGCGACGTCGGTACGTGCCGCAGCCGCTGCCAGGTCGGCGTGTTCGCGGTCGGCGCGCGCGGTCGCATACACCTCGATCGTCATGCCGCGAGCGTTCAGCGCCTCGCGGACGGCCTGAGGTCCTTCGGCGAGGAACTCGCGGGTGTCGGTGCGCACACGACGTGCCGCGAGCCGCCGAGCGCTCCTGACCCGGATCGACCGGGGTGTCAGGGGCTCGTGGCTCGCCACGTGTCGTGAACGGTGGCGCCGGCGACCGTCAGGCCGCTGCGCCGCCCTCGGCGTTGCTCTTGGCGGCGTTGACATCGGCCGGGAGGTTGGCCTTGGCCACCTCGACGAGCGCGGTGAAGGCGGCCGGTTCGTTGACCGCGAGCTCGGCGAGGTTGCGACGGTCGACCTCGACACCAGCCTCGCGCAGACCCTGGATGAATCGGTTGTACGTCATGTCGTGCTGACGCACGGCGGCGTTGATGCGCTGGATCCAGAGCCGACGGAAATCACCCTTGCGGGCCCGGCGGTCGCGGTAGGAGTAGACCAGCGAGTGGGTGACCTGCTCCTTGGCCTTGCGGTACAGGCGCGAGCGCTGTCCTCGATAGCCCGAGGCGGCCTCGATGGTCTCCCTGCGCTTCTTCGATGCGTTGACGGACCGCTTGACGCGTGCCACGTGAGTACTCCTTGTTCGTTCGGTACGGGGGTCGGGCTGGTTCAGCGCGGGCCGCGGCGTACCGCGGCGTCGCTCACTTGCCGAGCAGCTTCTTGACGCGCTTGCGGTCGGCCTTCGCGATCGGGACCATGCCGCCGTCGAGACGGCTTCGACCGCTGGACTGCTTCTGCATGAGGTGGGTGCGACGGCGACCCTTCTCGTGCATCAGCTTGCCGGTGCCGGTGATCTTGACCCGCTTCTTGATGCCCGAGTTGGACTTCATCTTCGGCATGTCATGCCTCCATGTCTGGATCGATGTTCTCTGATCGCCGGCGGGGCTTCTTCGCCGTCGGCTCGCTTGCTTCGCGGTGGGCCTTGTCGATCTCGCGGTCTGCCTCGCGCTCGGCGGCCTTCACGGTGGCGGCCTTGACCTTCTCTGCCTTGACCTCGGCCCGCGCCTCGGACTTCTTCTTGAGCGGACCGATGACCATCGTCATGTTGCGTCCGTCCTGGCGCGGCGTGGACTCGACGAAACCGAGGTCCTCGACGTCGGCGGCCAGGCGCTGCAGGAGCCGGAACCCCAGCTCGGGGCGGTGCTGCTCACGGCCGCGGAACATGATGGTGATCTTGACCTTGTCGCCCGAGCGCAGGAACCGGACGACGTGGCCCTTCTTGGTGTCGTAGTCGTGCTGGTCGATCTTGGGACGCAGCTTCATCTCTTTGATGACAGTGTTGGTCTGGTTGCGCCGGGACTCACGTGCCTTCTGCGCTGCCTCGTACTTGAACTTGCCGTAGTCCATCAGGCGGCAGACGGGCGGTCGTGCGGTGGGGGCGACCTCGACGAGATCGAGATCCGCCTCCTGCGCCAGGCGAAGGGCGTCGTCGATACGGACGATGCCGACCTGCTCGCCGTTGGGTCCGACGAGACGCACTTCGTTGACACGGATCCGGTCATTGATGCGCAACTCTGTGCTGATGGGTCCTCCTATTGCAGTGCTGCTGTGACGGTGTGCTGTTGTGACGCAGGCGTTGCTGTGACGGTGGTGCGGAGGAAAGCCCACAAGAAAATGGCCTCCGCACGAGCGAAGACCATCACTGGTGCGAAGGCACCAGACGCGACCTGGGTACGAACGCCAGGGCGTCCGTACCAGGTGTGCGAACCCGACGATCAAAAACCGCCTGGGTGGGAGATGGTCCTCCACTTGTGTCACGAGCCTACCAGGGCCGACCGTCGCCACGCACATTCTCGCCGTCCTGTGTGGGCCCGGGCAGGTCCACATCGGCTGCTAGCGTCGAGACGTGAAGGTATCGGCGTCGGTCGCGGGCGGCGCCGCGGCGGCGCTGCTTCTGCTCACCGCGTGCCGCGGCGGCGATGAAGGGACGGCGATCGACCCCGCCAAAGCCGAGCGCGAGCTCGCCGAGGCGTACGAGTCCCAGGTCGAAGGCGCCCGCGTCGCCTCGGTGGACTGCCCCGCGGCCATCGACGACACGATCGGCACCAGAGCGGCGTGCACCATGCGGCTGGAGGACGGCACGGTCGGGACGATCGACCTGCGAGTGCTTGACGACGAGGGGCACCTGCGCTGGGACGTCAACCGGGCCTCCCCCCGCTGAGAGCGGGAGCTACTGGATCCCGTGCTTGCGCAGGATCGCCTCGATGTCGTCCATGTCGTCATCGCCTACCGCAGGTTTGCGGGTCGACAGCTCGGCGGGGCCGGTGCTGCCTGCGGGCTTGGCGGTCAGCTCGTCCGAACCGGTTCGGGACGCGCGCCGCTTCCCCAGCGACCCGGCCGCGACCAGGGCTACGGCGACGACGCCTATCGCGAGCCCCAGCCACGCCGACGGACGGAACACGAAGCCGGCCGCCCAGCTGGCGATGGCACTGCCGACGCGCACCACCACGCCCATCAGTCCGACGAACCACAGGGCCCAGGGCACGAGTGCCCACCCGGACCGGCGTACGGCTGTCGGCCGGTCGCCGCGGCGCCAGGCCCGCCATCCGCCGAACGCGGCGGCTGCGGAGAGCACGGCGGCCCACGGCAGCGTAGACCACGTGTAAACGGAGTTCATACGCCCAGTCTGCCGCATCGGTGGGTGCGCCGTTAGCGTGGAGCGATGCTCTCTCTCGCGCGGCCGATCTTCCCCGATGACGACGGATCGGCTGATCCCCGTCTCGGTACGGCGCTCGCGACGTACGAGCAGAGCCGAGAGCTGCCGGCCGTGCTGCAGGCGCTCCCAGGGGTCCGGTTGCTCGTGCCGGTGGTCGCGGTCCGGGGCGACGACATGGCCCCGGCCGCCGGGGACAAGGGCGACGACATGGCTGCGGTGCTGCTGACCGGAGCGGACGGCCGCACGGCACTGTTGGCCTTCTCGAACCTGCGGTCGCTGCTTGCTTGGAAGGCCGATGCACGACCGGTACCCGTACTCACCCAGCAGGTGGCGGCGGCCGCCAAGGCCGAGGGAGCGACGGCGATCGTCCTCGACGTTGCCGGCCCGGTCGCGGTCGTGGTCGAAGAGTCCGACCTGCTCCACCTCGCCGCAGGCGACACCCTGGTACGGACCCGCGCCGGACTTGCCTGGGCGCGGCAGGGGGCCTGACCTCGTTCATGGACAGATCAGTGCCGCGCGACGATCTCCGTGCGCAGGAGCTGGACAGCGGTCCGTGCATACTGACCGTCCGAGCCCTGGATGGCGATCATCGCTATCGACGCGCCGTCCACCGTCTCGAGCACGCCCCACGGTGTGCCACCGCCGAACGACACCGTACGTGCGTCGGCCCACGGGACGTGGTGGCTGCGGTAGCCGTTGCGGACGTGGATACCGCTCTCGTCGGTGCGCACGGTGCTCCGGGCGATCCCCCACAGCACCGCGAGCACGACGGCGAGCATCAGCACCAGCGTGCCCACCTGGCTCGGGGTGAACCCTGACCGGACCTCCGGTGAGAGTGCCACCGCGATCACCGCGAACATCGCGATCAGGCACCCACCGGCGACGTACGCGACGACGCGCGCGCCGACCGGGCGTACGGTCATCGTGGTCACAACCGGCACGCGAGCACGTCGGTGACGAGGGTTCCCCTCGCTCCGAGCTGCCAGAGCTCGTCCATGACCTGCTGGGCGGCCCGGCGGGGCACCATCGAGCGGACCGCCACCCAGCCCTCGCGATGCAGCGGCGAGACCGTCGGCGACTCGATCCCTGGCGTGAGGGCGACGGCCGACTCGACCTGCTCGACCCGGATGTCGTAGTCCATCATCACGTAGGTCCGAGCGACGAGGACGCCTTCGAGACGGCGCTTGAACACGTCGAGCTTGTCCGGCTCGGGTGCGCCAGCGGGGGTGATGAGGACAGCCTCGGACTCCAGGATCGTTTCACCGACGATCTCCAGACCGGCTTGGCGCAGGGTGCTGCCGGTCTCGACTACGTCGGCGATCGCGTCGGCCACTCCGAGCCGAACCGAGGACTCCACGGCCCCGTCGAGGTGGACGACGGCCGCGTCGATGTCCCGCTCGCGCAGGTAGCGGTTCACCACACCGGGGTAGGAGGTCGCGACCCGCTTGCCACGCAGGTCGTCGACGCCTGACATGGTGCCCGACGGAGCGGCGAAGCGGAACGAGGAGCTGCCGAAGCCGAGCTGCATGGCCTCGACGGCGTGGGCGCCGGAGTCGAGCAGGAGGTCGCGCCCCGTCACACCGACGTCGAGCGTGCCCTCCCCGACGTAGATGGCGATGTCGCGCGGGCGAAGGTAGAAGAACTCCACGTCGTTGTCGGCGTCGATCGTGACGAGGTCGCGGGTGCTGCGCCGCTGCCGGTAGCCCGCCTCGGTCAGCATCTGCGCGGCGGACTCCGACAAGGCGCCCTTGTTGGGTAGAGCGATCTTCAGCATGGTGACCTGTCCGTCACAGGTGGGCGTAAATGTCGTCGAGGCTCAGCCCGGTCGCGACCATCATGACTTGTGCGTGGTAGAGCAACTGGCTGAGCTCCTGGGCCGCGCGCTCGGGGCTCTCGTGCTCCGCCGCCATCCACGACTCAGCGGCCTCCTCGACGAGCTTCTTGCCGATGCTGTGGATGCCGGCGTCGAGCTCAGCGACGGTACGCGAGCCGGACGGCCGGTTGGCCGCCTTGTCGGAGAGCTCGGCGAACAGCTGGTCGAAGGTCTTCATCGAGCCTCAGCCTAGTCGCTGCCGATGGTCCGCAGCGTCACGGCTGTGGCGACCGCGGCCTGGGCGGCTTCGCGGCCCTTGTCCTCGGAGCTGTCGGGCAGACCGGCGCGGGCGAGCGCCTGCTGCTCGTCTTCGCACGTGAGCAGGCCGAAGCCCACGGGTACGCCCGTGCGCACGGGCACGCCGGCCAGCCCGTCGGTGGTCGCGCGGCAGACGTACTCGAAATGGGGCGTGCCGCCGCGGATGATGACGCCGAGGGCCACGACGGCGTCGTAGCCGGCCCTCGCACACGCCTGCGCGACGACGGGCAGCTCGAAGGAGCCGGCGACCCGTACGACCGTCACCTCGTGCACACCTGCATCGGCGAGGGCGGCCTCGGCACCGGCGAGCAGTCCCGCCATCACCTCGTCGTGCCAGGACGACGCCACCACGGCAACCCGGAGGCCACGCCCGTCGACGTCGAGCATCGGCGATCCCGCTCCACTCATGTCGTTGCTCCCGCGTCGACCGGGTCCGCCAAGTCAGGCAGGTCGTGGCCCATGCGGGCGGCCTTGGTCTGCAGGTAACGCAGGTTGCCCGCGGTCGGCTCGACCGCCAGCGCGAGGCGTTCGGACACGCTCACGCCGTACGTCTCGAGCGCTCGCTCCTTCGCCGGGTTGTTGCTCAGCAACCGGACCGAGACGATGCCGAGATCACGCAGCATCTGCGCCCCGGCGCTGTAGTCGCGACTGTCCGCGGCGTACCCGAGATCGAGGTTGGCATCGACGGTGTCCCGGCCCGCGTCCTGCAACGCGTACGCCTGCAGCTTGGCGAGCAGGCCGATGCCGCGCCCCTCGTGTCCCCTCAGGTAGACCACGACACCGGCTCCCTCCTCGGTGATCCTGGCCATGGATGCCTGCAGCTGTGGGCCACAGTCGCAGCGCTGCGACCCCAGCACGTCACCGGTCAGGCACTCTGAGTGCAAGCGGGTGAGGACGTCGCGTCCCCCGCCGATGTCGCCGTGGACCAGCGCGACGTGTTCGCTGGCGTCGATCTCGTCGCGGAAGCCGTACGCGGTGAACTCGCCGAACTCCGTCGGCAGCATCGTCTGCGCCACCCGACGCAGCTGCTGCTCGTGACGCTTGCGATACGTGACCAGGTCGGCGACGCAGATCATCGCGAGCCCGTGAGCGTCGGCGAACTCGCGCAGTGCAGGCCCGCGCAGCAGGGTGCCGTCGTCGGCGACGAGCTCGCCGATGACCCCGGCCGGGGTCAGCCCGGCGAGCCTCGCGAGGTCGACCGCGGCCTCGGTGTGACCGGCCCGCTCGAGCACCCCGCCCGGCATCGCTCGCAGCGGCAGGATGTGGCCGGGCTGGATCAGCTCGAACGGCTCGGTCGCGGAGTCGGCGAGGACCCGGACGGTACGCGCGCGGTCCGCTGCGGAGATGCCGGTTGTGATGCCGTCGCGTGCGTCGACCGAGACGGTGTACGCCGTGCGCAGTCGGTCCCGGTTGTGCGGCGTCATCAGCGGGATCACCAGACGGTCGAGCAGCTCGCCGGTGACGGGGGCGCAGACGTACCCGCTGCTGTAGCGGACGAGGAACGCCATCAGCTCGGGGGTGGCACGGCTCGCGGCGAAGATCAGGTCGCCCTCGTTCTCACGATCCTCGTCGTCGATGACGACGACCGCCCGCCCGGCCGCGATCTCGCCCACAGCGCGCTCGACGCTGTCCAGAGGCAACCGGCCGCTCATGCGCGGCTGTCCTGCGTCGCGACACCGCTCGGGGCCGCCACCTCGGTGCCGGTGCGCGAGACCCGCCACCAGGTGGCGAATCCGAAGGCGCAGAAGACGCCGTACACGAGGTACATCACCGCAGAGGGGTAGTAGCCCGAGGCGAACAGCAGCGGGACGCCGACGGCGTCGACGGCGATCCAGATCAGCCAGAACTCCACCCACCCGCGGGCCATGCCCCAGGTGGCGAGAATGCTGCCGGTCAGGATCCAGGCGTCCGGCAGCGGTCCCCATGACCCCAACGCCTTGAGTACGGGGTAGAAGACCGCCATGCCGACCACTGCGAGCACCGCAAGCTCGATCAGCCCACGCCGACCTGCCCAGGTCGGCTGGACCGCCCGGCCGTCTGCTGCCTCCCCGCTGGCCCGGCGGCGGCGCCACTGCTGCCACCCGTACACACTGACGGCCACGAAGAAGACCTGCCGACCCGCCTGGCCCCACAGGTCGTGCATCTGGGGCTTGCTCAGCACCCCGCCGACGAACACCGTGAACAGCAGCACGTTGCCGACGATGCCGATCGGCCAGGCGAGCACCAGCCGGCGCATGCCGAACACCGCGCTGGCCAGGCCGAACCCGTTGCCGACGATCTCGCGCACGAGCAGGTGCCCGCCCCCCACCGACACCGTTCCCTCGAGCAACCAGCTCAGGACGTTCATGACATCAACCTTTCGAGATGTTTGGCGAGCACGTCGACCTCGAGGTTGACCAGGTCGTCGGGCCGCCTGCTGCCGAGCGTGGTGGCTTCCAAGGTGGTGGGGATCAAGGACACCGTGAACGTCGGTGTGTCGCCGTCGGTGATCTCGACGACGGTCAAGGAGGTGCCGTCGACGGCGATCGAACCCTTCTCCGCGACGTACCGTGCCAGGCCGACGGGGCACGTGATGCGTACGACGTCCCAGTGGGCACTCGGTGTCCGGGACACGACGACGCCGGTGCCGTCGACATGACCCTGGACGAGGTGTCCGCCGAACCTTCCGTCCGCGCGCATCGCCCGCTCGAGGTTGACCGGGTCGCCGACAGTCAGGCGACCAAGCGACGTGCGGTCGAGTGACTCCTTCATCACGTCGGCGGTGAAGGTCTCGGCGGTGTGGTCCGTCACGGTCAAGCAGCACCCGTTGACAGCGATCGAGTCGCCGCGGCGGGCATCGACGACCACCAGCGGGCCACGAACGGTCAGGCGGACGGCGTCGGCCTGCTCCTCGACCCCGGCGACGGCGCCGAGCTCCTCGACGATTCCGGTGAACATCAGCGCGCTCCTTGTCGGGGACGGGCGACGAGCCGGATGTCTGCTCCGAGCCGGCTCAGGTCGAGCAGGTCGAGCTGGTAGGCCTGCGCCAAGGTGGTGACGGTGGGCTCGTGCAACGCCGGCGCACCCGCACCGAGCAGGGTGGGGGCGACGTACCCGACGACCTCGTCGACGAGGCGGGCGCGCAGAAACGCGCCGGCGACGACGGGCCCGCCCTCGAGCCAGACGTGGGAGACCTCGCGGGCAGCGAGCGTGGCGAGCACCGCATCAGGGTCACGCTCGCTCACCTGCAGCGTCGGTGCGGCGTCGTCGAGCACCCTCGCGTCCGCCGGGATCGGTCGCTCACCGACCACGACGCGCAACGGTTGCCGGTCGTACGGCAGCGGTACGCCGTCGTCGTCACGCAGTGTGAGCCGTGGGTCGTCCCCGATCACAGTCCCGGTACCGACCACGATGGCGTCGGCCTCGGCGCGGCGCGCGTGCACGTCGTGGCGCGCCTCGGGGCCGGTGATCCACTGACTGCCGCCGTCTGCTGCGGCGCTGCGCCCGTCGAGGGTCGCGGCATACTTCCACGTCACGAACGGGCGTCCCCGCTCGACCGCGAAGGTCCAGTGCTCGTTGAGCACTCGCGCCTCGTCAGCGAGAAGTCCGGCCTCGACGTCGACACCGGCCGCGCGCAGTGTCGCGGCGCCACCGCTGGCCGCACGGGTCGGATCGGTCTGGGCGAACAC
>JACCZT010000014.1 GCA_013695785.1 Nocardioidaceae bacterium
GATTGAGGACGAATGTCGTTTTGCCCACCTTCCTCTGCGCCACCACCACCGCGCTGGAATCAGAAGGGATGAGCTGGGCGACGCGCCAGGTCGACCCCTCAGAGCGCTCACCGATCTCTCGCAGAGTTCCGCAGTCGATCTCCAGGCCTACTGAGTTCGGGGAGGAGATCTGCTTGTACCTCCTCCTGGCCTCCTCGTTCACGTACATGTCCAGCAACCGATCGTCGATCAGAGCCTCGAGGCCTTCATCGGGCACGGTTGCTGCCCACCGTCCGGATAGCCGAGCTGATTGACTTCTCCATCTCCAGCCTTGTCAGTCCGATCGTCAGTCCGGCTTGGATCAGCGGTTCCAACTCCTCGTTGCCCTCCTCGGTCGCGCGGCAGACGGCCCAGAAGAACCAGGTGTTGCGTTCGCCCTCCCGGAGGCGAAGAACGTGCCGGACGAGTGATGCCATCGAAGGGTTCTGCGCGTTGGCCAGCAAAGCGCCTCTAAGCCCCCTCAAGCGATCCTGGCCAATGTCGCGGGCGTATGGCCGTCGGGGGAAGCGGGACTCCACCTCGTGCCACTCAAGCCCTCCCGGTGTTGACCTGAACCGGTCGAGGACTCGGTAGCAGACGCCATCGATGACGGACGGCGGCATCAGGACGTAGGCACCGGTGCTCTGGAAGTCCAGGCCCAGGTCTGGACGGTGGCGCGTCGGCTGATTCGATCCGGCGAAGTAAACGTGCAGTCCGCCTGAGGGTGTTCCCACTCGCGCAACAGCCCCCTTAGCAGTCCGTCTTCCTCTAGCCGCTCGAGGCTCCGATAGCCCGACGTGCCGCCCTTGACGTCAACATCCAGCACGTCGAACGTCACCAGGCAGTCTGAGAGCGCCCCTGTCGGTGCGCCGATGTTGGCGTTCGGGTAGCGCGCCCACCACGACCTGATCTGCTGGTGGTCCGTCGTAGCTTCATGGAAGCCACGCACGGTCAAAGGCGACTTGGCGTCGGGTCGGCAAGGGAAGACGGGCATTCCTGATGCGGCGAGCTCGAGCGCTGCCGACACCATGTCGTCCTCGCCCTCGCAAACAATTCTCATGGCTGCAGCACCTGCTGATCTTCGACGTTGAGCCGGCAATTCGACTCACGGCGTGCAGCGTCGTTGCCGACCTGCGACGGGGCCGATGCGATGCCACCTTTACGCTGCAGGTTGGCGACGACAACAACGGCCGCAGTGACGGCTCTCGAACATGATTCGGCCACGGATGAGTTGACGTCATAGGTCATCCATGCCGCGGTGCAGTGGGAACATTGTGGGAACGGACGTCCCAGCAACCGGGGGTCATGAGCGACACCAACTGGCACCAGATCGCCGTGATTGCAGCACTGCCAGGCCACGACCGTCACTGCTCGTCACCGTCCGACACCGGCTTGGCCTGACTTTTAATCCGCGGGTTGTGGGTTCGAGTCCCACGGGGCCCACTGGCTTTGACAGGGAGGATTGTCGCGTACGAGTGGCGGAGGTCGTTGGCCAAGGAGCGGCTGGAGCGCGAGCAGCAGGCTTCCGGCGGCGACGGAACACCGCCACGCTGAGTCGGACGCCGAGACCAAACACGAACAGGCCCGCGCCGACGGCCACCGGCGTGACCCAGGGCTGCTGCTGAGTGCTGTCGCCGGCGAGCAACGGCGCCGCGTGGAATATGACGGCTGTGATCGTCACGGCCAGAGCCGTCACATAGCCAACCGCCGCGCTGGCGGTCAGTCCCACCGCCAGGACCAGCCACCGCACCCAGGTGGGCCAAGGGTTCCTAGCACGGTTCGACACGTCGTTCACTGCTGGTCCCCCCACCCGTGATTCACACCTCTGGATCGACTCCAAGGTCAGATGACTCTAACCCACAGGTATAGACGTACCCTCCGCGGTCGGCGAGCCCGGCCAGGCGTGGCAAGTCCGTCTTCGATCGACTCCTGGCACTGTGAGACGTCCGCAACGAGGTCTACGGTGGCGCCATGACCGACAGCGGCTACCCCTGGGAACCCCCCTTCGCCGGCACCGAGGCCGAGCACGTCGCCGGTGCGCTCGGCCGCCTGCGCGCCACCTTCCGCTGGAAGACCGACGACCTCGACGCGGCCGGGCTGTAGACCCGCATCGGCGCCTCCTCGCTGACCTTCGGCGGCCTGCTCAAGCATCTCGCTGCCCAGGAGGATATGCGTTCACCACCAAGTTGACGGGGGAGCCGCTCGGCCCGCCGTGGGACGCCGCCGACTGGGACGGCGACAACGACTGGGAGATCGCCTCCGCCGCCGACGACACCCCCGAACAGCTCTACGCGCTCTGGCACGGCGCCGTCGAACGGTCCCGCGCGAGGCTCGACGCTGCCTTGGCCGACGGCGGGATGGACCAGCTCATCCACGTCTCCGGTCCCGACGGTCGCCATGCCAACCTGCGCCGGCTCCTGTGTGACCTCCTCGAGGAGTACGGCCGACACACTGGGCATGCCGACCTGCTCCGCGAGGCAGTGGACGGCCGGGTCGGTGAAGACCCTCCGGCTGGATGGCACACCTGAGACAACCCGGTGTCGTCGTCAGGGCTTACCAAGACCTCGAACCACGCGGGTACCGTCCGAGACCATCACGCGCATCGTGAGCCGTCCTTCACCGATGTTGCCATGATGTATCGGCGGAGGATCTCGACCGGAACGGCGGAGAGCAGATGGTGGTTCGATTCGTGCAGTGGACGATGGACGTGCAAGACGTCGAGCTGATGGCCCGCTTCTGGTCCGAAGCGCTCGGCTACAGCGTGGACACCGGCGCGGACGGCAACGCCAAGCTCTACCCGCCACAGGACGCCGCGCCCGACGTACCCACCGTGTGGCTGCAGGCCACAGCCGGGCCCAAGCGCGAGAAGAACCGTGACCACCCCGACCTGCGCCCGAGCGACGGCGACGTCGACGCGGAGGTCGAACGGCTGGTCGCACTCGGTGCCAGGCACGTCGATGTCGGACAGAGCGACGACGACGCGCTCGTCGTGTTGGCGGACCCCGAGGGCAACGAGTTCTGCGTCCTCAAGCGTGAGCCGCGTTCGGTGTAGCCGACCCAGCGCCTGCTTGCGGCAGCACCGACGTCGACGCCGTCCCATGTTTGTCCTGGTATGCCACAATGACCGCGGCGGGGCGGCGCGGACGCGCTCGAGATCTGCACGACGAGAGAACGGATGCGACGTGGACCTTTCCGATCGTCTAGAACCAGTGCTTGCCGTCGCTCGGGAGTCGGCCCACCAGGTGGACACCGAAGCGAGCTTCCCCGCCGACGCCGTGGCGGCCCTGCGTAGCTCGGGCCTGCTCGGGCTGTGCCTCTCGGAGGAGGTCGGCGGCTTGGGCGCAGGTCCGCAGGACCTCTTCGAGGTGACCAGCTCCCTCGCCGGTGCCTGTGGGTCGACCGCGATGATCTACCTGATGCACGTGAGCGCCGCGATGACCGTCGCAGCCGCGCCGCCGCCAGGGTTGCCGGACCTGTTGCCCGCTCTTGCGACCGGCGACATGTTGGCCTCCCTGGCCTTCTCCGAGGCGGGTTCTCGTTCACACTTCTGGGCACCGATCTCCAAGTCGCGGCACAACGGTGCCGGCGTGATTCTCGATGCCGGCAAGAGCTGGGTCACCTCGGCCGGTCACGCCGACGTCTACGTGGTGTCGACGCTCAACGCCGACGCCGACACGGTCGACATCTTCGCCGTCCCCGCAGACACGACGGGAGTGAGCGTCTCTGGTGACTGGCGCGGGATGGGGTTCCGCGGAAACGCCTCCAACCCCATGCACTTCGCGGTCGAGGTGCCCGAGAGTCACCGCATCGGCCCAGCCGGTGGCGGGTTCGACCTGATGCTGCAGACCGTGATGCCGTGGTTCAACCTCGGGAACGCCTCGGTCTCGATCGGACTGTCCCAGGCGGCTGTGGACGCGGCCATCAGGCACACCAGCGCCGCCCGCCTGGAGCATCTCGACCAGAGCCTGTCGGCCCTGCCGACCATCCGGGCGCAGCTGTCGAAGATGTCCATCGACCTGGCGTGTACGAGGTCCTACGTCGAGCAGTCCGCCGGTCGCTTGGCGCAACCCGCTGACGACACGGTGCTGCACGTCCTCAGCGTCAAGGCGGCCGCCAACGACGCTGCCCTGCGCATCACCGATGCCGCGATGCGCGTCTGCGGCGGCGCAGCCTTCTCCAAGCACCTCCAGGTCGACAGGTACTTTCGCGATGCCCGAGCCGGTTCGGTGATGGCACCGACCGCCGACGCGCTCTACGACTTCTACGGCAAGGCAATCACCGGTCAACCCGTGTTCGGATGAGAGGAAGACCCTAGTGAGCGAGCCATTGATGGTCGGGGCCGTGGCATACACCCCCAACGTCGTACCGATCTGGGAAGGCATGCGCGACTACTTCGCAGACACCGGGTCGGAGATGGACTTCGTGCTGTTCTCCAACTACGGCCGCCAGGTCGACGCACTGCTGGCTGGCACCATCGACGTGGCCTGGAACACCAACCTCGCCTGGGTACGCACCGTCGCCCAGACGGACGGGCAGTGTCGTGCGCTCGCCATGCGGGACACCGACACAGTCTTCAAGACTGTCTTCGTCACCCGGTCGGGCGGCGGGCTCGATGGACTCGACAGCCTCGAGGGCAGACGGTTGGCGCTGGGCTCCCAGGACTCCGCCCAAGCGGCCATCCTGCCGGTGTACTTCCTCGATCACGAGGGACCAGGCGCTGAGTCGGTCGAGCTGGTGCGGATCAACAGCGACGTGGGCAAGCACGGCGACACCGGCCGAAGCGAGCTCGACGCCCTGCGTGCCGTGCTGGACGAGACCGCCGATGCCGCCGCGATCGGCATCAACACCTGGGAGTCGATCGGCCGTGAGGAGCTGATGCCGGGGGCGTTCGAAGCCTTCTGGGAGTCACCGACCTACAGCCACTGCAACTTCTCCGCACTTCCCCAGGTGCCGGAGGAGCGTACGGGGCCATGGCTCGAGCACCTGCTCGCCATGGACTGGGACAACCCCGACCACCGTCCGATCCTGGAGTTGGAAGGGCTGCGGCAATGGGTCTCGCCGCAGCTCGATGGGTACGCCTCCCTCTTCGAAGCGGTAAAGGAGCAAAGGATTCCTGCCCGATGGTGAACCACGGACTGGTACTGGACCTGGTCGAGCGTGTCGGTGCCGTGGCACGGCACGGCACCGTCTCCGTCCCGCTCGGCATGGGCGACCCCGAAGAGCTGGGAGCGACGGTAGAAGCGTGGTGCGCTCGTACGGGCAACGAGCTCGTCGAGGTCGAGGGAGGCGTCGCCACCGTCCGCAAGGGTCGGAGTCCTGATCCGATCGCCGAGCTGCCGGCCGACATGGTGCCGGGGACCCGGCTGTGGATGTACACCAACTTCGACTGCAACCTCGCCTGCGACTACTGCTGCGTGCGCTCCTCGCCCCAGACTGCGCGCAGGGCGCTCGGTGCCGACCGTGTGCGCCAGCTGGCAACCGAAGCCGTGGACGCCGGGGTCTCCGAGCTCATCCTCACCGGAGGCGAACCGTTCCTGCTCCCGGACATCGATGAGCTCGTCGCCGCTTGCACCGCGGTCCTGCCGACCACGCTGCTGACCAATGGGATGCTGTTCCGCGGCCGCCGGCTGGAGGCACTCCGCAGGATGGACCGCAACCGGTTGGCGTTGCAGATCAGCCTCGACTCCGCTACCGCCGAGCAGCACGACGAGCACCGAGGAGCCGGCTCCTGGGACAAGGCCGTCGCGGGCATCCACATCGCACGCGAGGAAGGCTTCCGGGTACGGGTCGCGGCGACGCTTCCGTACGAGCAGAGCCATCAGCTGGCGCCGTTCCACGC
>JACCZT010000029.1 GCA_013695785.1 Nocardioidaceae bacterium
CCACAACACCGCGGCCGGGCGCCGCAGCTCGTTACCTCGCATTGCTGCTCCCTCGCTTCAAGAGCTCGTTACCTCGCATGTCGACGCTCGCCCAGGCATCGGCCGCCTCACGGGCTATCGCCGCACCGGCACGCGCGAGCTCGTAGATGCGCTCGGCGATGCCGTACTCCCCGAGGTTGGCGACATTGGCCCCGAAGGTGTTGGAGGTCACACAGTCGACACCGACGTCGAGGTAGGCCTCGTGCACTTCTCGTACGATGTCCGGACAGGTGATGTTGAGGATCTCGTTGCAGCCTTCGTGGCCCTGGAAGTCCTCCAGCCCGAGGTCGTACGCCTGGAGCATCGTGCCCATCGCCCCGTCGGACACCACGACGCGGTCGGACAGTGCCCGGCGAAGCGACTCGGGCGAGGGCGGCATCGGATTCCTGGGGATTACGTCGGAGTGGAGCCTGGACAGTTTACGAGACCGGTCCGGTGCCAGCGGTCGACGTCTCGCGACCCAAGACCAGGGCGGTCGGGCCGTGCTGGGGCATGGATCTAGGCTTGGGGGGTGATGGAGCGCCAGGAGCTGCCCGAGCTGGACGACCCGTGGATGCTGGTGGCGTTCGAGGGGTGGAACGACGCGGCTGACGCGGCGACCGGTGTCATCGACCACCTGATCGAGTGGTGGGATGCTGAGTTGATCGGTGAGCTCGATCCGGAGGACTACTACGACTTCCAGGTCAACCGACCGCATGTCGGTCCCGACGCGCACGGCGATCGCATCATCACCTGGCCGACGACCCGCTTCTACGTGGCGCGCCCGGCGGGCGCCGACCGCGATATCCTCCTGGTCCGCGGGATCGAGCCCAACATGCGCTGGCGGCAGTTCGTCGAGGAGCTGATCGGGGTCGCCGACCTCACCGGCGTCCAGATGGTCGTGACCCTGGGTGCCCTGCTTGCCGACACACCCCACACCCGACCCATCCCGGTGTCAGGCACGACGTCCGACCCGTTGCTCTCCACGAGCCTGCACCTGGAGGAGTCCACCTATGAAGGACCGACCGGGATCAACGGGGTCTTCGCCGACACCTGCGTGAGCTCGGAGATTCCCAGCGCCTCGCTGTGGGCCGCCGTACCGCACTACGTCGGCCAGCCGCCGTGCCCGAAAGCGACCCTCGCGCTGCTCGGACAGCTCGAGGACGTGCTCGAGGTCAGCGTCCCGCTGGGGGACCTCGTGGAGGCGTCCAAGGCGTGGGAGCGTGGTGTCGAGGAGCTCGCAAGCGAGGACAGCGAGATCGCGGAGTACGTCGAGGCCCTCGAGCAGGCACGTGACACCAGTGAGCTGCCCGAGGCGACCGGCGATGCGATCGCTCGCGAGTTCGAGCGCTACCTCAAGCGCCGTTCCCGCGACTCCGACACCTGACCCGTCATCCGCAGGTTTTGGCCCCTTGATCCGCAGGTTCTGGCCCCTTGATCCGCAGGTTCTGGCCCCTTGATCCGCAGGTCCTGGCTCCTCGATCCGCAGGTTCTGGCCCCTCACCACATGCGTGGAAGTGGCATGAGCCCCAGCCAGCTACCGACCGTCAACTCGAAGCTCTGGTCCTCCCCCCAGATGTCATTCTGCCGTGCGACAGCAATCCGCCAGCCGAACCTCTCGTCCAGCTGGGCGCGCCGCACGTAGTCACGTTTTCGATCGCTCTCGCTCGTGTGGTCGACCGCCCCGTCGTACTCCGCGGCGATCAATCGTTCCGGATATCCCATGTCCAGGATCGCCAGAGTTTCGCCCATGCGGTCGGTGACGACGATCTGGATGTGCGGTCGCGGAAAGCCCGCATCAATGAGTCGGAGCCGCTGCCACGACTCTCCGGGTGACTGGGTCATTGGCTCGATCATGTCGGCAAGGGTTCGGCCTTGGACGATCCCGGGATAACCCCTCAGACGCACGAGGTAGTCCTGTACCTCGGCGGCCGAAACGAGTCCAGCGTGGGCCATTGAATCGGCGGCTGCCAACGCGTGCGGCCGGTACATCGTCCTGAGTAGATCAGCGGTCGTACGCACTGGCGTCGTCACCGCCAAACCATCGATCTCGATGATGTCGGCCGCCGGAAGGTAGCCCTCCTTGCACCTGACGAGGGCGCTCGTACAACGCCCAGTGCCGTGCGGGACGACGCATTGGGGTACGAAGTCGAACCGATCTCGCGGTCGGTACGTGTCGACGCCCATCAACCACGCAACCGTGCTGCCATAGAAGACAGCGTGAGGTGGCTTCACGAGTCCGAGTGCCCGCGCGCGGAGCTCGCGTGTATCCGGGACGCGACCGTCGACGTACACGCCCAGCAAGACGTCCCGCGCCTGCTTGGTCGCGACGCACTGCCGGAACTGTTTGCGTGTGAGTCCGACGGCACCGGGTTCACGGGCGACGAACGGGTATCCAGCGTTGAGGAGGTTGGTCATCTATCAAGGGTGTCCGACAAGTAGGCGGTCCGAGAGTTATGCACAGGGCAGGCTCGCCATCCACAGAATGGTCAGATGAAGTCGCCAAGACCTGCGGATGGGAGGGCCACAACCTGCGGATCGAGGGGCCACAACCGGCGGATCGAGGGGCCACAACCTGCGGATGACGGGTTAGTGGATGCCGAGGAGGGCGTGCAGCGCCAGGCCGACCGTGGCCGGTGCGTCAGCGTCGGTGGCGTCGCCTGTCAGCGTCGCCTCAGCCCAGTCGTCGACGGCGGCAAGGGCACGCGGCGCGTCGAGGTCGGCGGCCAGCGCCGCACGGATGTCGGCGACGACGGCGCTGCTCGGCGCACCGGCGGCCTGCGCCAACGCCGCGCGCCAGCGCGCCAGCCGGGACACGCCACGTTCGAGGTCACCGTCGGTGCCACCTGCCCACTCCCAGTCGTTGCGGTAGTGGTGCGCGAGGAGCGCCAGCCGGATCGCCATCGGGTCGTGGCCGTCACGTCGCAGGGCCGACACCAGGACCAGGTTGCCCTTGGACTTGGACATCTTCTCGCCCTCGAGCCCAACCATGCCGGCGTGGACGTACGTCCGCGCGAACGGCGCACCAGCGGTCGCCACCTGTGCTTCGGACGCGGACATCTCGTGGTGCGGGAAGGCGAGATCCGAGCCCCCGCCCTGGACGTCGATGTTCTCGCCGAGGTAGTGCAGCACCATCGACGCACACTCGATGTGCCATCCGGGGCGGCCGCGTCCGAGCGGGCTGTCCCAGGCCGGCTCGCCAGGTCGTTCGGCCTGCCACAGCAGACAGTCCAGCGGATCACGCTTGCCTGGGCGGTCGGGGTCTCCGCCGCGTTCGCCGAACACCGAGAGCATCGTGGCGGCGTCGATGCCCGAGACCGCCCCGAACCGCGGGTCGGCGTGCACCGAGAAGTAGAGGTCACCGTCGACGGTGTACGCGGCGCCAGCGTCCTGCAGCCGCTGCGCCAGCTCGACGGCGAGGCTGATGGTCTCGACCGCGCCCATGTAGTGGTCGGGCGGGATCATCGCTAGCGCCGTCATGTCCTCCCGGAACAACGCGGTTTCGCGTTCGGCCAGCTCCGCCCAGTCCATCCCGGTCGCCGCGGCACGCTCGAGCAGCGGGTCGTCGACGTCGGTGACGTTCTGGACGTAGAGCACCGGACGGCCCCGGTCGCGCCACACCCGCTGCAGCAGGTCGAAGGCGAGGTACGTCGCTGCGTGCCCGAGGTGGGTCGCGTCGTACGGCGTGATGCCGCAGACGTACAGCCTGGCACGCACGGGCGGGTCGACCTCGACGAGCCGTCCCGACGCGGTGTCGTGGACCCTGACCGGCTCCCCCGCGCCGAGCCCGTGGTCGGCCAAGGAGGGGACCTGAGGAAACGGCCAGGCACGCATGTCCACGACCTTATCGGGGGGTCAGGAGAAGACCGGCCACGGGATCGAGGGCCAGTGGTCGCCGGGGTCGGGCAGCCGACCGAGCCGTATGAGGTCGTCGATGCGCTCGAGCAGCTGCAGGTACTCCGCCATCGAGATGCAGTCCGCGAGTGCGTCCCGACCGGGCTGGCCCTCGAGCCGGGCACGCAGTGCGACCAGCGCCTCTAGCTCGTCGTCGTGCAGCGGCTCGTCGGCCCACCCCCACAGGACGGTGCGCAGCTTGGGCTCGACGTTGAAGCAGACGCCGTGGTCACAACCCCAGACGTGGCCGGAGGCGTCGGGCAGGAAGTGGCTGGCCTTGCGGTCGGCATTGTTGATGACGGCGTCGAAGATCGCGAACCTGCGCATCTGCTCGTCGGCGAGGTGGATCAACGAGACCGGGTCGTCGTGCTGGTCGGTGGCGTCCAGCACGTGCAACCAGCCCTCGGGCACCTGCCCCTCTGGCACGAGGTCGACGGGCAGCTCGTCGGCGGTCTCGATCCACTGCTGCACCATGCCGGGACCGAACGGTCCGTTGCCTACCACGGTCGGCGGCACCAGCTCCCACTCGCTGAGCTCAGAGACGGTGTACGCAGCGACCTCGCGGCCCGCGAGCGTACCGGTCGGGAAGTCCCACAACGGCCGCTCGCCTCGGACCGGCTTGTAGATGCACCGCACCGTGGTTCCGTCGAGCTCGACGGTGCCGAGGAACGCCGCGTTGGAGGCGCGTACGAGCCGACCGGTGAGCTCGATGGTGCCGCGCATGAGGGCCGCGGTGAGGGCGTCGTCAGCCACGGACCACGCGACGGAATCCGTTGGCGCGCGGGCAGAGGTGCCCTGTCGGCTCGATGGGTCCGCCGCAGAACGGGCACTGCTCCCGCCCGGCCGAGACGACGGTACGGGCGCGGAGCGCGAAGCCAAGCGCGGCGCCGGCGCTCAGCTGCACGATCAGAACCTCGTCGGCCTCGTCGTCCTCGTCCTCGGTCAGGGCGAACGCCTCGATGACCACCGAGGCGATGGCCTCCTCCCAGACGAGGGTCAGGGTGCCGACCTTGAACTCCTCCTCGATCGGCTGGTCCAACGGCGCGCTGTCCTGGGACGAGTCCAGCTCGCTGGCGGGCTTGTCCAGTGCCTGCTCGACCAGTGACTCGACGCGTTCGGCGAGCACCGCGACCTGCTCCTTCTCCAGCGACACCGACGTCAGCCGGTTGCCCTCGCGGGCCTGCAGGAAGAACGTGCGCTCTCCGGGTGCACCGACCGTCCCGGCGACGAATCGGGTCGGGGTGTCGTACCGGTGCTCGAGCATGACCAAAGCCTAGACACGCGCCGTGGGTCGGGCCAGGGAAGGTCTCACAGACTTCCGTCGCCGCCGCCGACGACGGCGTCCCCGGAGGGTTTGCCGCGCCGCCGGCGCTTGGGCGAAGCACGCAGCGCCGACAGGTCCGACCCACCGTCGTTGACGTACAGGACCATCGGCCGGGTCGCGGTGTATCGCACGACGCTGACCGACGCCGGATGCACGACCAGTCGTTGGAAGGCGTCGAGGTGCATGCCGAGGGCGTCGGCGAGGATCGCCTTGATCACGTCGCCGTGGCTGACGGCCACCCAGCAAGCCTCTCCATGCTCACCTTCGACCTCGGCGTCGATGGCGCGGACCGTGCTCACGGCACGATGTTGCATGTCCAGGAGCGACTCGCCACCGGGGAAGACCGCCGCGCTGGGCTGGTTTTGGACCGTCTTCCACATCGGCTGCTTTGCGAGGGCCTTGATGCTCTGGCCGGTCCAGTCGCCGTAGCCGCACTCGATGATGCCCTTGGCGCGCAACAGCGGCGGTGGCTGCTGCTGTGCGTCGATGATCGCCTGCGCGGTGGCGACCGTACGCGCGAGGGGGCTGGTGACGAGCGTCGCCAGAGGTACGGGGGCGAGCCGCGCCGCCACCTCCGCGGCCTGCTTGCGCCCCACCTGGTCGAGCCGGACACCCGGGCTGCGCCCGGCGAGGACACCATCGGCGTTGGCCTTCGTCCGCCCATGCCGGACGAGGATCAAGGTGGGCACCAGGCCAGCGTATCGACACCTCTTCACCGGCCGGGACCGTCGGCGGCACAATGGGACCGTGATAATCGACGCAGCGGTCTACCGCGACGGGACCTGCGAGGCACGCGGCTGCTCCCTGTCGGACCTGCAGCAGGCGTACCCGAGCCTCGACGGTTCTGCCGACTTCGTGTGGATCGACCTGGTGGAGCCGACCGAGACCGAGCTCGACGCTGTCGATGAGATGCTCCATGTGCACCGGCTCACGATCGAGCACGTGCTCGAGCCGCACCAGCGTCCCCGGATCGACCACTACGCCGATCACATCTTCGTCGTGCTCAAGAGCCTGACGTACCAGGAACAGGGCGACGCGGTCGAGACCGGAGAGATCGACGTCCTCCTCGGCGACCACTACTTCGTGACCGTCCGCGATGACGAACAGGCGTTCGCGCCGGGCCAGGAGCTGCTCCGGCTGCACCCCGACTTGGCGACGCGTGGTCCGTTCGCGGCCCTCTACGAGGTCCTGGACGCCGTCGTCGATGCGTACGAGGAGGTCGCCGCCGAGCTGCGCGAGGACGTCGAGGAGGTGGAGGCGTCGGTCTTCTCCGAGGACGACCTCCCGTGGGACCCCAGGCGGATCAACCGGCTCAAGCGCGAAACGCTGGAGGCACGTCGAGCGGTGATTCCGCTGCGCGAGCCGATGAACAAGGTCGTCCAAGGCGGGTACGGAGTCGTGCCCGAGACGGCGCGGCCGTTCTTTCGGGACGTGGCCGAGCACCTCACCCGCGTCGTCGACAACCTGGACTCGATCGACAAGCTTCTCGACAACGCCCTCGCCGCGCATCTCGGCCGGCTCGGTGCCCGGCAGAACGAGGACATGCGCAAGCTGGCCGCGTACGCCGCGATGTTCGCCGCGCCGACCCTGATCGCCGGCGTCTACGGGATGAATTTCGACCACATGCCCGAGCTGGGGTGGCAGTACGGCTACCCGGTGTGCCTCGCGGTCATGGTCGTCGTGGTGGCGGTGCTGTGGCGTAGCTTCAAGAGGTCCGGCTGGCTGTAGGCGGTCGCTCAGGTCGGTGAGACGGTGCCGGTCGCCAGGAGCGCCGCGAGCACGACGCCGAGTGCGACGCGGTACCAGACGAACACCGTGATGCTGTGCCCGGCGACGAACTTCAGCAGCCACGCGACGGCGGCGTACGCCACGACGAAGCTGACGACCGTGGCCACCAGCGTCTCGGCGATGCCGATGCCGCCGGACAACGCCGAGGGCAGCTCGTAGATACCGGCGCCGACGAGTGCGGGGATGGACAAGAAGAACGACATCCGCGTCGACGTCACCCGGTCCAGCCCGAGGAACAGGCCGGCAGAAATGGTCGCGCCCGAGCGGGAGACGCCTGGGACCAGCGCCACGCACTGGAGCACACCGATGATGATCGAGTCGCGCAGCGTGATGTCGCGCTCCCCACGGTCCTGCGTCGCCGCGCGTTCGGCGGCGACCATGACGACGCTCCACAGCACGAGCGCGCCCGCGACCCACCACAGGTTGCGCAGGACTCCGGTCACGAGGTCCTGGCCGAGCAGCGCGGCGATGACGATCGGCACCGAGCCCGCGATGACGTACCACCCGAAGCGGTAGTCGAACTCCTGGCGCGCCTCGGCGCTGCCGAGCCCGGCGACCCAAGCCTTGGCGATCCGCCAGATGTCGACGCGGAAGTAGACGATCACCGCGACGATGGCGCCGATCTGGATGACGGCTGTGAACGCGGTGATCTCGCGCGCGTCGATCGGCAGGCCGAGGATCTTCTCGAAGATGGTCAGGTGCCCGGTGCTGGAGACCGGCAGGAACTCGGTCAGTCCTTCGACGACCCCGAGGACGATGGCGGAGAGCAGATCCACGCCGTCAGTCTCCGAGCCCGGAGGCGTCGAGCGCGTCGGCCATCGTCCGCAGCACGCTGGCACGCTGTTCATGGGTCTCGCCGTACGAGGCGACGCTCAGCGTCGTGACTCCTGCCTCGGCGTACGCGTGCAGGCGTTCGGCGATCCGCTCCTTGGGACCGATCAGCGCCGTCTGGTCGACGAGCTCGAACGGTACTGCCTCCGCCGCATCTCGCTGGCGCTTGTCGAGGTAGAGGTTCTGGATCTCCTCCGCCGCGGCCTCGAACCCCATCCGCCTGGCGAGTGCGTTGTAGAAGTTCTGCTTGCGGCTGCCCATCCCGCCGACGTACAAGGCGGTGTACGCGCGGAGCGGCGCCGCGCACTCTTGGAGGTCGTCGCCGACGATGACGGGGACCGTCGGCACGATGTCGAAGGATGCGGCGTCGCGCCCGGCGCGCTCCAGCCCCGCGCGGATCGGGTCGGTCGAGACGGCGGCGTGCTCGGGGGCGAAGAAGATGGCGAGCCAACCGTCGGCGATCTCACCGGTCAGCTCGAGGTTCTTCGGGCCGACCGAGGCGAGGTAGACGGGGACGTCCGGACGGTACGGGTGCAGCATGATCTTGAGCGCCTTACCGGGACCGTCAGGGAGCGGCAACGTGAAGTGCTCGCCGTCGTAGGCGACGGTCTCGCGGCGCAACGCGGTACGGACGATGTCGACGTACTCGCGGGTGCGTCCGAGCGGCTTGTCGAACCGCACTCCGTGCCAGCCCTCGGAGACCTGCGGACCGGAGACTCCGAGGCCCAGCCGGAAGCGGCCGCCGGACAGCGAGTCGAGGGTGGCCGCCGTCATCGCGGTCATCGCCGGTGTGCGAGCCGGGATCTGCATGATGGCGCTGCCGAGACCGATCGTGTTGGTCTTGGAGCCGATCCAGGAGAGCATGGTCGGGGCGTCCGAGCCGTACGCCTCGGCGGCCCAGACCACCTCGTACCCGAGCGTCTCGGCGTAGACCGCTGTCTCGACCCGCTCGGCGACGTCAGGGCCTGCCACGTATCCGACATTGACTCCCAGACGCATCGGGTCGACTCCATCGTTGGTTGCGCGGCGTCCGGATCGCGCCAGCGCTTGGGCGAGCCTAGCGCCCGGGACGTGGATGGCTTCGCTAGCCTCGCGTCATGCAGCAACGACTGGTCGGGCGTACCGGGTTGCAGGTCTCGCGGCTCGGCCTCGGGACGATGACGTGGGGCCAGGACACCGACGAGCACGAGGCGCGCGACCAGCTCCGGGCGTTCCTCGACTCCGGTGGCACCCTGGTCGACACCGCGCCGTCGTACTGTGCCGGGGCGAGCGAGAAGATGGTCGGGGACCTGATCGGCGAGCTGGGCTCGCGCGAGGAGCTGGTGGTCGCCACCAAGGCGGGCCTCGGCGGGCGGCGAGGTGCAGGCGCCGCCGACGTCTCGAGGGGCGCGTTGCTCGACCAGCTCGACGCATCGCTGCTGCGCCTCGGAATGGACCACGTCGACCTCTGGCAGGTGCACGTGTGGAGCGACAAGGTGCCGATCGAGGAGACCCTGGGGGCTTTGGACCACGCGGTCGGCTCGGGGCGCGCTCGCTACATCGGGGTGAGCAACTACAACGGCTGGCAGACGGCGCACGCGCACACCTTGCAGTCCGCGCACGGGCGCGCACCCATTGCGTCGACGCAGGTGGAGTACTCGCTGCTCAACCGCGGGATCGAGCACGAGGTGCTGCCGGCCGCCGACGCGCTGGGGATGGGGGTGCTTGCGTGGTCGCCACTGGGACGTGGCGTCCTGTCCGGCAAGTACCGCTCGGGCACGCCGGCTGACTCGCGTGCAGCCTCGCCGCACTTCGAGCGGTTCGTCGAGCCGTACCTCGGCGCCGCTCAGCGACGAGTCGTCGAGGCAGTTGCCCGCGCCGGGGAGGGGCTGTCGGTCTCCCCGGTGGAGGTCGCGCTGGCCTGGGTACGGGACCAACCGGGCGTCAGCGCGGCGATCGTCGGCGCGCGTACCGCCGCCCAGCTGAAGGGTTCGTTGTCGGTCGAGCAGGTCGAGATCCCGCGCGAGATCATGGGTGCACTGACCGACGTCTCCGAGTCGGTCTGAGCACACGCACGAGGCAGGGTGGAAAGGGGCCGGGTGATGGAGTACGAGTTCCAGCGATTCTGGCTCGCACGGACGCATTCGCGCTCGGCGGTGCGACGGTTGCTCACCGACGCCGCCGAGTACGACGGGTGGGAGCTGGACCGCCTGCGGCTGTTCCCCGACGGCCGCCGCAAGGTCACCTTGCGTCGCCGGATCATCCGAGTGCGGCGTACCATCTGACGCTGTACCAGGCTATCCAGGTATGGCATCGCTTCTCCGGGTTTGCAACCCAGGAGAACCTGGTACGCGTGTGGTGGCGGCGACCCGGGCGGGCGGCTGACTAGGCGAGGTCGACGAGGCGGTCGAAGACGCGGGCGCCGAACGCCAGTGCGTCCAGCGGTACGCGCTCGTCCACGCCATGAAAGAGCGCGGTGAAGTCCAGGTCGGCAGGCAGCCGCAGCGGCGTGAACCCGTAGGAGCGGATGCCGAGTCGCGCCCACGCCTTGGCGTCGGTGCCCCCCGACATGAGGAACGGCGCGATGTGGGCGTCCGGATCCTCCGCGTGCAGAGCGGCGGTCATGGCGTCGACGAGGTCACCCTCGAAGCCGATCTCGAGGGCAGGCTGGAAGCTCTGCGCCTCCACGGTGATGTGGTCGCCGGCGATGGCACGCACCTGGTCCACGAACGTGTCTGCATCGCCTGGCAGGTAGCGCCCGTCGACGTGGGCCTCGGCCGAACCCGGCACCACGTTGACCTTGTAACCCGCGGACAGCATCGTCGGGTTGGTGGTGTTGCACAGGCCGGCTCCGATCATCCGTGCCGCGGGACCGAACGCCGCCAGCAGGTCGTCGGTACGCTCGCCGTCGATCCCGGTGAGCTCGCTGACCTTGGCGAGCAGCTGCCGCATCGACGGTCCGGGCTCGACCGGCCACTCGTACGCCCCGATGGCAGCGACCGCCGCGGCGATCGCCGTCACGGCGTTGTCGGGATGGCGCATCGAGCCGTGCCCGGCGGCACCCTCGGCGGTGAGCCGCATCCACGCGAGGCCCTTCTCGCCCGACTCGATGACGTAGAGACGCTGCCCGGCAATGTCTGCGGAGAACCCTCCGACCTCGCCGATCGCCTCCGTGCAGTCCGCCAGCAGGTCGGCGTGATGGTCGACGAGGTAGTGGCCGCCGTACCCGCTGCCGGCCTCTTCGTCGGCGGTGAACACCAGGACGACGGGGCGCTTGGGTGGGACGCCGGCGCGCTGACGGGCTCGCACGGTCGACAGGACCATGGCGTCGAAGTCCTTCATGTCGACGGCACCGCGCCCGTAGAGGTAGTCGTCGGAGATCTCGGCCGCGAACGGCGGGAGGGTCCAGTCGTCGGCCCGCGCGGGTACGACGTCGAGGTGGCCGTGGACGAGCAGCGGAGGCTGGCCGCCACTGTGGTCCCCCCAGCGTGCGACGACGTTGGCCCGTCCCGGTGCGGCTTCGATCATGTCCGCCTCGATGCCGACCTCCGCGAGCTGTGCGGCGACGTACTCCGCTGCCTTGCGCTCCCCCGGCCCTGAGGAGTCGCCGTAGTTGGAGGTGTCGATCCCGATCAGGTCCTGACAGATGCCGACGACCTCCGCTGCTGGGTCGTATCGCTGCTCCGAAGGCTCCTGGTCCATGGGCCCATCCTGCACCTCCTGCTGTGAGATTGCGCCGCCGTCCTTGCTACAGTTGCCCGGCTGCTGCAACCTCGCAGCGACCCTGTCCGGGTGGCGGAATAGGTAGACGCGCTAGCTTGAGGTGCTAGTGCCCGTAATAGGGCGTGGGGGTTCAAGTCCCCCCTCGGACACCACGAACCCGCGGGCCAGACGGTCTGCGGTTCGTCATACCCGGCCCGTTTGCTAACGGATCGCTAACGAACGAACGGTGACGCCATTTAGGGTCAAACGGGAGAGTTACCGGGCAGTGCATCGATCAGTGCTCGGAGTTTCATACTGCACTCGGGGCAGGCTGGCAACTCCTCCGTGGTCTCGCGCACTGGCAACTCATAGCTGCACAAGGACACCGCATTCCCGTCCCGCCTCGTGAACGCGATCGCATGCACGTGCTGTCCCGTATTGCCGAGCGCGGACCAACCGCTTGAAGCCATGTCGTTGCCTCCGGGAAAGAGTGGGGTTCCCCTGTATATTAGGGGGCGCCTTCCGATTGCGCACGCCCGTTGGTGCCGACTTCACGCCTTGAAGACGAGTCGGCTACCCGTTCGGCTGCGTCGTCGTGGAGCGCCTCTGTGACATGCGAGTACGTGTCGAGTGTGATGCCGATATTCGCGTGTCCGAGCCGCTCTTGGACCACCTTCGGGTGCACGCCAGCAGCCAGTGCCATCGTCGCCCAGCCGTGGCGCAGGTCGGCAGCCGAATTCTCGGGAGTTCGAGTTGACGCACCCGATCTCCGAACGACCGGGTGAATCTCTCCCGGTGCACCAACCACCGTCGACGTGACAGAACACAGGTCCGCGGTCGATCCACCCTGCGCCCATCTGCAAACGTTCCGCGGCCTGCCGTTTACGATGGTCCCCCGCAGCACCGTAACGGTGGCCGCGTCCCTCCTCAATGTCAGTGGTGGCCGGGGGCGACGAAAATCATCATGGCGACTCCCAAGCCGCCGACAAGCACGTCAAAGCGCCGGGTCTCCCGTGCCGACGCCGAGACGTCCGCGTTGCAACACGTCGTACTGGATCGGCGCCACACAAGCGGGCCCGCATCCTCGGCGTGAACGTGGCACGGCTCAACCAGCTCGTCGCGGGGGTTTTTCCTGGCTGCACACGGTGTAGCGCGAGCCGTCTATCTCCTGACGCGGCGTGCTCTGGCGCACCTACTGGTTGTCTTGCAGTGCTGACAAGCCGCGTTCAAGGTCGTCTCTGTCCATGACCGGGAAAATTTCAACGCGTGCGTTGAACTGCGAGAACAACGGTTCGCTGATTGCTGGCAGCTGGGAGGGGTCATCCATCTGGAAAATGATGAATGCTGTGCGCTGCCCGCCGTCCGGGCCGAAGTATGCGGCCTCCGGCTGCAACTTCTCCATCATCGTCTGCATGATCGTGGGCATGCGGCCTTCCTGGATGGCCTTGGTCGCGGCTGCCGTGTCCATCTGAGCCTTCAGCATCATCCGCATGGCGTACTCCAATCGAGTGGCAGGAGAGCAATCTGCCCTCTGCACCGTGATCATCCTCCCGCGCCGTCAGTCTTCACAAGCCCGTCCTCGATCCGCTCGAGGTCGTCTATCTGCAGCTTGACGAGTTTTGTGAATCCGCCCACCTCTCCTGTCTGAGAAGTAGGCGGTTTGTCAACAAGGCCGCGGCGCTGGCCCCCGCCCCGTAAAACGCGCTACCCGGTAATGCGGATCAACCGTGTCAGAGGAACACATCCGCATAGGAGACGACGTTGAACAACACACCGAGCACTCCGATTACGAAGGTGGCTTGTGAGAGTCTGCGGCCCTTCGTCGCGTAGAACCGGCCCAGCCGAGCAACGCAACCGCCGGCGGCGAGTCCGGGAGGGAACCCGGTCCAGAAGCCCGGCGCCAACAGCGTGCCCAGGATCGCGAGTGCCAGGGCCAATCCACCGGAGCCTTCCCGACGAAGTGCCCACGGCAGCACCAGCGCGAAGACAACACCGACGGTGACCGCGGCGATGCCGGCATACACGAGGAGCAGGCCAACACCGGTGTCCGGAGGGGACGGTGGCGGGGCGAAGTCGTTGGCGGGATAGGAGACCGTGAAGAGGAAGACCGCGACCGCGACCGGCCACAGCAATCTTCGAGCCTGAGCCCGATGGCTGCGGTTGCGGTCGCCGGCAGACTCGGCACAACTCGACAGCGAACCCGCACGATGCCGCAGTATCCCGCAGCGGCGAGCTGTCCGAAGGGGTCGGGTGCAACGCGATTAATCGCCAACGCGGCCCCTCACGAGTCGGCCCAATCTGCTAACGGATTGCTAACGGATGCGTTAGCACGGGACTGCACTGGCGGGTACGAGAACATCACCGGATACCGTGAAACCGCAGGTCAAGGCCGCTTAGCCGGACAGGACTGCATTAGTCGGTACCGCGAATGCCGGTGTTCAAGTCCCCCCTCGGACATCAAGGAAGGCGCGGGCCAGACGGCCTGCGGTTCATCGTTTCGCGGCCGTTTGCTAACGGACTGCTAACGAGCGTTCGATTCTTGGGTCCGCTGCCCCGCGGCATGGAGTCGACCTCGGACTCGGTGAGTAGCCTGACCTCTGCCTGGCTGTTCAGAAGCAGCTGCTGGCACACACCACTCCCAGCCGGGACTGCCCCTCCTCGGCGATGGCGAAGCCCTGCCAGGAGAAGGCCGACCCGAGCGTCACGGCTAGCACCTCTGTACCCGGCGCGCCATCGCGAAGGGCGCCTTATGACTGCTCCTGACGATATAGTCGCGGCCGAGCCACCGAAAGGAGGTCCGATGTCTCGTTACCGGACAGAGCTACCGCAGCTGCAGGGCTCTGTTTTTCTGACGGATAGCGGTTTGGAGACTGACCTCATCTTCAACCACGGGCTGGAACTGCCGGAGTTCGCCTCCTTCGTCCTACTAGACGATGAGGCTGGCAGTACCGCGCTCCGCCGGTACTTCGATGCGCACGTCAAGGTTGCGCGCGAGCACGGCGCGGGAATCGTGCTGGAGACCGCCACCTGGCGGGCCAACCACGACTGGGCGACACAGCTCGGGTACGACGATGCCGCGCTCGCGGACATCAACCGTCGGGCTGTCCAGCTGCTAGTCGAGGTACGCGAGGCAAATCCCGACGTAGCGGTTGTGATCAGCGGCGTTCTCGGGCCGCGGGACGACGGCTACCAACCAGCCTCCAGGATGTCGGCGACAGAGGCTCAGGAGTACCACGCCGTCCAGGTACAGACCTTCGCAGACACCGACGTCGACCTGGTGCACGCAATGACAATGACGTACGCAAACGAAGCGATCGGGGTAGCCTGCGCTGCCGGCGCCGCGGATGTCCCAGTGGCCATTTCTTTCACGGTGGAGACCGACGGACACCTCCCCGACGGATCGACGCTGGAGGACGCCGTCAGCACCGTCGACGACGCGACCAACGCCGGGGTGACCTACTACGGTGTCAACTGCGCACACCCCACGCACTTCGCGCACCTCCTCGACAGCAACCAGCAGTGGACGCAAAGACTACGCAGCCTCCGGGCGAACGCGTCGCGGATGAGCCACGCCGAGCTGGACAACGCCGAGCACCTAGACGCAGGTGACCCGATCGAGCTGGCCGCCGAATACGCAGCAATACGCGACAAGCTGCCCAACCTCACGATCCTCGGCGGCTGCTGCGGCACGGATGTCCGGCACGTCGAAGCGATCGCCCGGACCTGCCTGTCGTCGGCTCAAACTTGAGATGCCCCATGCCGTGGGGGGAGACCCCTACGGTCCGAGCGCGGAGATCTCGGCAGAGCGCCCGCTCCGATCGGCTCAGCGGGAATACCGTAAGAGTTCGTGTTCGATAGTCGCGGCAACCCAGGTCTTCCAACCCTCGACAGTCCAGCGGGCCACCCGCTCCAGGATGGCGGCGACGCCCGTAACGGGCCGGGTGAAACCCGAAGGACGGGGCCGGTCCGCGGTCTGGGTGAAAGCCCAAATCCCACGTTGACTCGCGGGTGTTCGGTGGCGAAAGCAGCCGGTTCAAGTCCCCCCGGGGTTACGCGGCTGCCTCTCCGGGTCTCAACGGTCGAGGCACGTGCAGACGCAGGCCTTGTTGCCGTCAGGGTCGATCAGGACGACGAACGATGGGGCATTCTCGTCGTCGAGAACTCGCCCACCCGCGGCGACCGCGGCCGCGATGCGCTGCTCGGCGACGTCGTGCGGCACCCACAGGTCAATGTGGAAGCGCTGGCGCGGCGTCTCGTGTTCGTCGGTGTGTTGGAACCAGAGCAACGGCACCCGCCCACTGGGATCGGCAACGTCGTCCCCCCTGACTGAGGCGGGACTCCCGGTGAGCAACGCGGCCCAGAAGGGTCCGACGGCGGCGAGGTCGGCGGTGTCCAGCGCGAGTTCGAGTTCGGTACAGGCGTTCGGCTCCGCGCCGATCCCCTGCTCGCGGGCGATCTCGCTTATCCGCCGGGCGAGGTCGATGTCGCGCTGCGTGACCTGGGACACGTCGTGGCTGATCAGCTTCACGTCCACAAGCGGGTACGTCAACGTCACATCTGGATGGTGGTTGGCTTGCTCGGCGGCCTCGGTGACGGCGGTGACGAACGTGAGGCCCGTGACAAAGTCGCCGGTGATGAACCGCGCGTGCAGGGCCTGGGCGAGCTTGCGCCAGTCGTCGAGATGGGCGTCGAGGATCTGTTTGCTGGTGAGCTTCTCCATGTTCTCATTATGACCGCGGCGCGCCTTCGGGTCTCACCGCGCCGTTCCGGGGTGGTTGCCGCTCTCAGGGCAGGAGGTCTGGACGGTACGCGCGGATCCACTGCCCGATGCGGCCGGTCTCCCACTCCTTGTCGAAGTGGGTGAGGATCACCCCGGTCTGAGCGCGCTCGGGGTCCTGGCCGCCGAGCTTCTGCTTCACCTGCGTCTTCACCATGGCGGGCGCGTCAGGGTTGACCGTGAGCCGTGCGGTGCCCAGGAGAGCCATCTCCTTTCGCTTCATGGACGCACGAAGTGCCCACCAGAGCGGCTGCGAGTGGGCACTTTATGCACACTCGGCGTGACCATGAGGCACTCGCGTCGCGCCCGCGACGGCGAGTCGTCAGGCCAGCGACGCCAAGGCGTGGATGACGACGCCGGCGAGGCCGCCGACGACGGTGCCGTTGATGCGGATGAACTGCAGGTCTCGGCCGACGTGCAGCTCGATCCGGCGCGCCGCCTCCTTGCCGTCCCATCGGTCGACCGTGTCGGAGATGATCGTCGCGATCTCGTCGCCGTAGTTGCTGATCAGGTACGCCGCGGCGTCGGCGAGGAAGCCGTCCAGCCGGTCGCGAAGCGCCGGCTCGTCGGTCAGGCGCCGGGCGAACGCCGTCACCTCGGCGACACTGCGGCGTCGCAGCGGGCCGTCGGCATCGCCGAGGGACTCCACCAGTGCCCGGCGCAGAGCGTTCCACAACGAGACGGTGGTGGTGGCGACCTGCGGCTGAGCCAGGACGCGCCGCTTGAGCCGCTCAGCCCGCGCGATCGTGTCAGGGTCGTGCTGGAGGTCCTCGGAGAGCTCGAGCAGGAAGTTGTCCAACGCTTGGCGCGCCCGGTGGTCGGGGTCGCCACGTACGTCCTTGACGAACGAGACCGCCTCGCGCTGCAACCGGTCCCCCACCCGTTCGTCCAGCCACACCGGCGTCCACCAGGGAGCTCGTTCGGCGATCATCTCGCCGATCGACGACTCGTTCTCCACCAGCCAACGGTGCAGCTCGGCCAGGCCGAGGTCGACGAGGCCGTGGTGCGCGCCATCGCGTACGACCTCGCCCAAGAGCTGCCCAGCAACCGGGCTGAGCGACTCCTCCAGCAGCCGGGGAATGATGGCCTCGACGACCAGGGCAGCGACGTCCTCGTCCTTGACCCGGACCAGGGCTTCACGCACGATCTTCGACCCCTCGGTCACCACACGTTCGCTGTGCAGGGGGTCGGCGAGCCACCTGCCGATCCGCATGCTGACCTGCGCGGAGCGCATCCGGTCGCGGACGATCTGCTCGGACAGGAAGTTGTCCGTCACGAATTCCTGCAGGCTCAACCCCAGCGCCGCCTTGCGGTTGGGTATCAAAGCGGTGTGCGGGATCGGCAGCCCGAGTGGCCGACGGAACAAGGCCGTGACGGCGAACCAGTCGGCGATGGCACCAACCATCGCGGCGCCGGCCCCGGCGTTGACGTACCCAATCACCACACCGTCGCCGCGCAGTGTGACGACGTACACCACCGCCGAGAGCAACAGCAGTGAAAGGGCTACGGCCTTCATCCGGCGCAACCCCTGGCGGCGGCGCTCGTCGGCTTCGCTGCCGCTCCCAGGAACCAGGGGTGCCAGCAGTGCCGGGGTAGGGGCGACGTCGTTCACGCCCCGAACCCTAGCCGCAGCCGGAGCGCGGCGTACGGCCAGAGCGGTGGCCGGGCAAGGCACCTACACTCTCGCCATGAGCTTCCGCGGGAAAGCGCGTCTGGACACCAGCCAGGTCACCGGGGGCGGCAGAGGCGGGCGACGCGGAGGCGCGGTCATCGGCGGTGGCGCCGGTGGCGTCGTGCTCCTGATCCTCGGCCTCATCTTCGGCGGCAACGTCCTCGGCGGGCCCGACGGCTCGGGCGGGCTGGTCTTCGACCCGACCGACATCATCGAGGGCGGCGCCGGCGGTGGCCTGTCAGGCATGGACTTCTCTCAGTGCCAGACCGGGGCCGACGCCAACGCCAACGACACCTGCCGGGTCATCGGCGCGGTCAACAGCGTGCAGGACTACTGGAGCGAGGCACTTCCCGCCGACGCCGACCGACAGTACCGCGAGGCCAAGACGGTCATCTACTCCGGCAGCACCGAGTCCGGCTGTGGCACCGCCTCGGCTGCCACCGGGCCGTTCTACTGCCCTCCGGAGGAGATGATCTACATCGACGCGGCGTTCTTCGATGAGCTCACCACCACCTTCGGCGCCGACGGCGGCACCTTCGCCCAGATGTATGTCGTCGCCCATGAGTACGGGCACCACGTGCAGCAGCTGCTCGGCGTGCTCGGTGCGGCGCAGCAGGACCGCGAGGGTGCCGACAGCGGGTCGGTACGTATCGAGCTGATGGCAGACTGCCTGGCCGGTGTATGGGCCAACAACGCCTCATCCACCGAGGACGAGAGCGGACAGGCGTTGCTCGAACCCCTCACCCAGGACGACATCGACTCCGCGCTGTCGGCGGCGTCGGCGATCGGCGACGACCGCATCCAGTCCAGCGCCGGCCAGCGGGTCAACCCCGAGTCGTGGACCCACGGCTCGAGCGAGCAGCGTCAACGCTGGTTCCTGGCCGGCTACGACGGCGGCACCATGAACTCCTGCAACACCCTCGACGCAGAGCAGCTCTGAGTGTCGCTGGCGCAGCAGCCCAGGTGGGTGCGGGTCGAGATCTGGATCGTCCTCGCGCTCAGCCTCGGCCAGTCGGCGGTCTATGCATTCGTGAGCCTGCTCGCCAAGCTCACCGCCGGCCCACTGCGGGACCAGACCGCGACTCTCAACGCCTCGGCCAGCCCCCGCGAGTACCTCGACCTGACCTACCAGCTGCTCGGCATCGCCTTCGCGCTCGTGCCCGTCGTCCTCGCCTGCTTCCTGCTAGCGAGCTCCGGTGACCGGCCGCGTACGGTTCTGGGTCTCTCCCCCGCCCGGCCTGGCTTCGACCTCGGGGTCGGCGCCGCGCTGGCGGCCCTGATCGGGTTACCCGGAATCGGGCTCTACCTGGTGGGCCGAGAGATCGGCATCACGGCAACCGTGGTGCCGAGCGGCCTGGACGCCTACTGGTGGGCGGTCCCGGTCCTGGTGCTTGCCGCGGTCGAGAACGCCGTGCTCGAGGAGGTCGTCGCCGTCGGTTACCTGATGACCCGCCTGCGGCAGCTGAGCTGGTCGCCGGTCGCCGCCATCGTCTGCAGCGCCGCGCTGCGGGGGGCGTACCACCTCTACCAGGGCATCGGCCCGGGTGTGGGCAACTTCGTGATGGGCCTGGTCTTCGGGTACGTCTACCAGCGGACCGGTCGCATCGCCCCGCTCGTCATCGCGCACACCGTCCTCGACGTCGTCGCCTTCGTCGGCTACGCACTCTTCGCCGATGCCCTCGGGCTGCCCTGAGGCTGGCACACTTGAGGTACGTATGTCCGCCTCCCGCACGCACGACCTTTCCGCCCTGCGCCGTCGCATCGGCGCCGTGGGCCTGCGGGACGAACGTCGGCTCCTGCGCCGCCTCGACAAGGCACGCTCACGCCGCGCGCCGGACGAACGCGCCAGCCTGGTCACCGAGCTGGAGGCATCGTTGGCCGGCGCGGAGCACCGCATCGCACGGCGGGAGGGGGTACGCCCTGAGCTGGCGTTCCCGGCCGAGCTGCCGGTCAGCGCGAGGCGCCACGACATCGCCGCCGCCCTCGAGCAGCACCAAGTCGTCATCGTCGCCGGAGAGACCGGATCGGGCAAGACCACGCAGCTGCCCAAGATCGCGCTCGAGCTGGGGCGCGGCATCCGAGGCGCCATCGGGCACACCCAGCCCAGACGCATCGCCGCCCGGTCGGTCGCTGCCCGCATCGCCGAGGAGTGCGGCACCGAGGTCGGCGGAGCCGTCGGGTACGCCGTCCGCTTCGACGACCGCACCAGCGACGAGACCCTGGTCAAGGTCATGACGGACGGCATCCTGCTCGCCGAGATCCGCAGCGACCCGTTCCTGCGCCAGTACGACACGCTGATCATCGACGAGGCGCACGAACGCTCGCTGTCGATCGACTTCCTACTCGGCTACCTCAAGCGGCTCCTCCCCCGCCGCCGGGACCTCAAGGTGGTCATCACCTCGGCGACCATTGACCCGGCGCGCTTCGCCGAGCTCTTCGACGACGCGCCGATCATCGAGGTCAGCGGGCGGACCTACCCGGTCGAGGTCCGCTACCACCCCATCGGCGAGCGCGAGGACGGCGATCCGCTGCAGGCGATCGCCGACGCGCTCGACGAGCTTGCCGCCGATGGCCCCGGCGACGTCCTGGTGTTCTTGTCCGGCGAGCGGGAGATCCGCGATGCCGCCGACCACCTGCGCCAGCACGTCAACAACCGCAAGCCGCTCCGCGGGACCGAGGTGCTCCCGCTGTACGGGCGGCTGTCGGTGGCCGAGCAGCACAAGGTGTTCGAACGTCACACCAGCCGTCGGGTCATCCTCGCAACCAACGTCGCCGAGACCTCGTTGACCGTGCCCGGTATCTCCTACGTCATCGACGCCGGCACCGCGCGTATCTCGCGCTACAGCGCCCGGCTCAAGGTGCAGCGTCTGCCGATCGAGCCGATCTCGCAGGCCAGCGCCCGCCAGCGTGCCGGACGGTGCGGACGCACCTCCGACGGCATCTGCATCCGCCTCTACAGCGAGGAGGACTTCGAGGGGCGTTCGGAGTTCACCGATCCGGAGATCCTGCGCACCAACCTCGCATCGGTCATCTTGCACATGACCTCACTCGACCTCGGCGCCATGCAGGACTTCCCGTTCCTCGACCCACCCGACGCCCGGTCCGTGCGCGACGGCGTCGACCTGCTCACCGAGCTCGGCGCGATCGAGCACGACCCGCAGGGCGGTAAGACCCGGCTGACCGCCGTCGGACGAACCCTCGCCCAGCTGCCGCTGGACCCGCGGATGGGCAGGATGCTGGTCGAGGCTGCACGCAACGGGTGCTTGCGCGAGGTGTTGGTGATCGTCTCGGGGATGTCGATCCAGGACCCGCGCGAACGTCCCGCCGAGCACCAACAGGCGGCAGACACGGTGCATCGCCGCTTCCTCGACCCCGACTCGGACTTCGCGGCATACCTGAACCTGTGGGACTACCTAAGCGAGCAACGCAAGGCGCTCTCGAGTAGTGCCTTTCGGCGCATGTGCCGCGACGAGTACCTGCACTACCTGCGGGTGCGCGAGTGGCAGGACGTGCACGCCCTGCTGCGCCAGAGCGCCGCCGAGCTTAAGCTGTCGACCAGCTCCACACCCGCCGCGTCGGACGTCATCCACCAGTCGCTGCTGGCCGGCCTGCTCTCCCACATCGGGCTCGCCGAGATGACCGGCCGGGAGTACATCGGTGCCCGGCAGGCGCGCTTCGCCATCTTTCCTGGCTCGGGGTTGGCCAAGAAGCCGCCCCGCTGGGTGATGGCGGGCGAGCTGGTGGAGACCAGCAGGCTGTGGGCGCGTACGGTCGCCAAGATCGACCCGGCCTGGATCGAGGACCTCGCCGGCCACCTGGTCCGCCGCGACTACAGCGAGCCGCACTGGTCCAAGAGGCGCGCCTCGGTCGTCGCCCGCGAGCGCGTCACCCTCTACGGCGTCCCGATCGTCGTCGACCGACCGGTCTCGTACGGGGCGATCGACCCCGAGTTGTCGCGCGAGCTCTTCATCAGGCACGCGCTCGTCGAGGGCGAGTGGAGCACCCAGCACCCGTTCTTCGCTCGCAACCGATCACTTCTGGACGATGTAGAGGACCTCGAGCGGCGCGCCCGCCGACGTGACATCCGCGTCGACGACGAGGATCTCGTCAAGTTCTACGACTCGCGCATCGGCGCCGACGTCGTCTCCGGCAGACACTTCGACACCTGGTGGAAGCGGACTCGTCGCGAGCAGCCCGACCTTCTCGACCTCGACCCAGCCGACCTCGTACGCGGCGACACCGACGGGCACGTCTCGCAGGAGGCGTACCCCTCCCGGTGGTCCTCAGGCTCGTTCGACCTGCCGCTGACCTACGCATTCGAGCCGGGCGCCGACGAGGACGGCATCACCGTCGACGTCCCGCTCAGCGCGCTGCCCCAGCTCGACCCGGCGGAGTTCTTGTGGCAGGTGCCGGGTCATCGCACCGAGCTGGTGACCGCATTGATCAAGACCCTGCCGAAGGGTTGGCGCAAGCAGTTCGCTCCCGCCCGCAGCTTCGCCGAGCGGGTGCTCGCGGCCGAACCGGAGCAACAGGGACCCCTGGTGGCGTCGGTCACCGATCAGCTCCGCCGCCTGACCGGCGTCGTCGTGCCCGCCGATGCGTTCGACCCCTCAGCCGTCCCCGACCACCTGCTGGTGGCCTTCCGGATCGTCGACGACGGGCGCGAGGTCGGCCGCGGCAAGGACCTCGACCTGCTCAAGCGAGACCTCCGTCCTCAGGTCCGCACCGCACTCGCCGAGGCCGCCTCCGGCATCGAGCGCACCGGCCTGACGTCGTGGTCGTTCGGGGCGTTGCCCCGGCAGATCGAGACCTCGAGCAAGGGTCACCAGGTCGTGGCCTACCCGACGCTGGTCGCCCGGCCGGACGCGGTGGACGTCGGGGTCGTGGAGTCACGGACGCACCAGCTCGCTTCGATGCGCACTGGCCTGCGCAGGTTGCTGATGCTGACGGTCCCCAGCCCGGTACCGCGGCTGCTCCGTAGCCTGTCCAACCGGACGAAGCTGGTGCTCGCAACCGCGCCCTACCCGACGCTGCTCGACCTCGCCGAGGACTGCGTCGCGGCAGCGGTCGACCAGCTCGTCGACGACGCCGGTGGGCCGGTGTGGGACGCCGACGACTTCGCCCGCCTCGTCCAGGTCGTCCGCACGGAGATCCACGACGCCACCGGACGTGTGCTGCTGCAAGCGGGCGAAGTGCTCGACCAGCTGGGCGACCTGCAGCACGCCATTGACGTCGCCGCACCGGCGTACGCGGCGATCATCGACGACATCGGCGTGCAGATCTCCTGGCTCGTCTTCCCTGGCTTCGTCAGCGAGGTCGGCGCCGCACCGCTCGCCGAGCTCCCGAGATACCTGCGAGCCGCCCGGAGCCGGATCACCGAGCCGGTCGATGTCGTGGCGGACACCCTCAACGCAGCCGTGGTCCAAGATCTCGAGGGCCGGTACTACGACCTCGGCGAGCAGCTGCCCGCCCACGCTCGGCACGCCCCAGCGGTGACCGCTGCCCGCTGGGGTCTGGAGGAGCTGCGGGTCAGTCTCTTCGCCCAACGGCTGCGCACCGCGTACCCCGTCTCATCCAAGCGCGTCGCCCGGCGTCTGGACGCGGTGGCGGATCTGGTGGCACGGCCGCTCATGTGATGGCGACGGCAGCAGCAGAGTAGGCGGAGATCTCGACGGTGCTGTCGCCGACGCCGTCCTGCACCGGCAACACGGTCGCCCGGTTGGTCGGTTCGCCCTTGCAGCCCTTGTCGGTGCCCTCGACGATGGTGACCTGGATCGTCGATCCGGACTTCTGCGTCGCGTAACCGGCGAAACCGCTGCACGCCTCCGGGCCGGCGAGATAGTTGACGTCGATGCCCTGCCCCGAGGCGGCCGCACCGACCTCGGTGATCTTCGCTGTGCTGTAGGAGTCCCAGGTCTTGTCGATCATGACGATGCCGGGGATCTCCTTGACGCTCGACAACGAGGTGACAGCCGACGGCGACGCACGTGGTTCGGGATCACTGCTTCCCTCGCTGCACGCCGTCAGCGCCATCAGCACGGCGGCCGGGGCGCCGAGGCGCCCGAAGGCGGTCAAGGCTCTGCGCACGTGGACGACCGTACCTCAGCGGACGGCGAGCAGGTCGATCACGAAGATCAGCGTCTTGCCCGACAGCTGGTGACCCGCACCCGCCGCGCCGTAGGCGAGGTGCGGCGGGATCACCAGCTGGCGTCGGCCACCGGCGCGCATGCCGGGGATGCCGTCCTGCCAACCCTGGATCAGTCCCTGGAGCGGAAAGGTGATGGACTCCCCGCGGCTCCACGACGAGTCGAACTCCGCGCCGGAGTCGAACTCGACCCCCACGTAGTGCACCTCGACGCGGTCCCCCGGCGCGGCTTCTGCTCCCTCGCCGACGACGACGTCGGTCATTACCAGCTCTGTCGGCTCGTCGCCACCGGGGAAGTCGATCTCGGGCTTGGTCAGCTCAGTGCTCATGGGGTCAGCCTCTCAGACGCGCCTAGGCGCCAGAGAACCTGTCCGGGTCCGGGCCGGTTCGGTTGCCCGCGTCGAGCGCACCGATCGAGGCCATGTCGGCGTCGGTGAGCTCGAAGTCGAAAAGGTCGGCGTTCTCCTTGATCCGCGCCGGCGTCACCGACTTCGGGAAGACGATGTTGCCCAGCTGCAGGTGCCAGCGCAGCACCACCTGGGCGGGACTCTTGCCGACACGATCGGCGATCGCCGTGACCGTCGTTGCCTCGAAGTCGCCGTTGCCGAGTGGTGTCCACGCCTCGGTGGCGATGCCGAGCTCGGCATTTACGGCGCGGACGTCGGTCTGGGTCAGGCTCGGGTGGACCTCAATCTGGTTGACCGCCGGCACGACGGTCGTCTCGCTGATGAGCCGGCGAAGGTGGGTGGGCTGGAAGTTCGAGACACCGATCGAGCGCGCACGGCCGTCGGCGTAGGTCTTCTCGAAGGCTCTCCAGGAGTCGATGTACAGGTCACGCGCCGGAAGCGGCCAGTGGATGAGGTACAGGTCGACCCGGTCCAGGCTAAGCCGCTCCAGGTTCCCGTCGAACGCCGCGAGCGTCGCGTCGTACCCGTGGGCGTCGTTGTCGAGCTTGGTGGTCACGAAGATGTCGTCACGATCAATCCCAGAGCTTGCGATCGCCTCGCCGACGCCCTCCTCGTTCTCGTACCCCGCGGCCGTGTCGATGTGGCGGTAGCCCGCCTCGAAGGCGGCGCTCACCACACCGACGACCTCGTCGGGCTCGACCTGCCAGACCCCGAAGCCGAGCTGGGGAATGTCGACTCCGTTGTTCAGTGTGATGGTGGGGATCTGGGGCACGGGGTGGCTCCTTGGCTTCGACGTCACGCAGCGGTGGCTGCACTCCTCATGCCAACACTCGCGACACCGGGGCGCATTCCCGGTGCGTGCCTGGGTCTCGCCGCGGAGCGGGCTCAGCCGTCGAGAGCGGTGTTGAGACGCTCCAGCAGGTGCGCGAGCCGGGAGAGGTCGTCGGCCTCCCAGTCGGCGAGGACGCCGGCCAGCCTCGCGTGCCGCTGCGCCCGTACGCGTTCGATCCGCTCGGCGGCCTCGGGGGTCACTGCGACCAGTCGTGCACGACCGTCCGTGGGGTCCGTCACACGCTGGACGAGCCCGAGCTCCTCCAGCGTGGTCAGACCCCTGCTGACCGTCGACTTGTGGACGCCAGATATCTCGGCGAGCTCACTCCCGCGCACACCCACGCGCTCGGGGTCAGCGGACTCATAGATGGCCACCAGCAGCAGGTAGGTCGCGAAGTCGAGCTCAGGATGCACCGCACCGATGACCTGCATGCCCCGTTGGCGCGATCGCCTCAGGAGGCGGGTCACCTCGTACTCGACGTCGCGCGACGGCGGTAGCTGCTCGGTCATGGCGTTGCAGCCTACTTGAGCTCACTGGAGGAGAGCCTGAGCACCCGGCGGGCGATGATGAGCTGCTGGATCTGTTGCGTGCCCTCGAAGATGTCGAGGATCTTGGAGTCGCGTGCCCACTTCTCCAACATCTCGTTCTCGCCGTAGCCCAAGGTTCGGTCAGCTCGACGCACCTCAGGGTGATCTCGTTGCCGACACGACCGGCCTTCGCCTTGGCCATCGATGCCTGGACGGAGTTCGGCCGGGAGTTGTCGGCGAGCCAGGCCGCCTGGAGGGTCATCAGGTACGCCGCCTCCCAGTCCGCCTCCATCGCGAGGAAGGTCGCGGCCGCCGCGACCTGCAGCTGTGCGGGTCGGTCGTAGTCGATGCTGACGCCGGCGCCGGTCAACATCTCGCGAGTGAGCTCAAGTGCCGCCCGTGCGCAACCGACGGCCATGGCCGCGACCAGCGGCCGGGTGTTGTCGAAGGTCTGCATCGCCCCGGCGAAACCCGCGTCTATGTCCGGGTTGCCGAGCAGGTTCTCCTTCGGGACACGGCAGTTGTCCAAGATGATCGTCGCGGTGCCCGAGGAACGGATGCCGAGCTTGTGCTCGACGCGATCCACGCGGATGCCCGGGAGATCCTTGGGAACGACGAACGACTTGATGGCGGCGCGGCCCTAGGACTTGTCGAGTGTCGCCCAGACGACCACCGCGTCACTGCGGCACCGGAGGTGAGGTAGATCTTCTCGCCGTTGAGCACGTAGTGGTCACCGTCCAGGGCCGCGGTGGTGCTGATCGCGGCCGAGTCCGATCCGCAGGCGGGCTCGGTGATGGCCATCGATGCCCAGGTGCCGGCGAACCGCTCGAGCTGCTCGGCGCTGGCGACCGAGGCGATCGCTGCGTTGCCGAGTCCTTGACGTGGCATCGAGAGCAGCAGCCCGACGTCGCCCCAACACATCTCCATGATCGACAGGACCGAGGACATGTTGGTGCCGTTGCGCACGCCGGCGTCAGCGACGGCGTCCGTACGCCGTACGCCCGCGGCTCCCGCACCCTGGCTCTGACCACTGTCACCGAGTCCGTCGACGAGGGCGGCGAGCAGGTCGAGCTCCGTGGGGTACGCATGCTCGGCGAGGTCGTACTTGCTGGAGTTCGGCTCCGCCTCGATCCGCACGCCCGGGGTGGACGACTCGACGACGAACAATGCCGGGGCGGCCCCGTCGACTGCCGCGGCCACGATGAAGAGCTCCGCTGCCGCACCGCGCACGACGCCTGACTTGACTCCCGTGAGGGTGTAG
>JACCZT010000038.1 GCA_013695785.1 Nocardioidaceae bacterium
CACCCGGGGTAGGTGTTGTCTCGCCACGTACCGCCGACGTCGTCGGCCTTCTCCAGGACGACGAAGTCGTCACGACCGCTCTCGAGCAGCTTGACGGCCATCCCGAGACCGGAGAATCCGGTGCCGATGATAACGACGTCTTTGGAAATCACCTTCCAGATACTAACGGTATCTGGAATAGTTGCAAGAGTGCTGAGAACGAACGAGGAGGCGAGCCGGACATGACCGCCATCCCTGAGCGCGCCGTCACCCGCGCCGAGCGGCAGGCGCAGACCCGCGGAACCTTGATCAAGGTGGCTCGGCGGCTGTTCCTGGCCGATGGGTACGCCGCGACGTCCCTGGACCGGGTCGCCCTCGAGGCCGGCTTCTCCAAAGGGGCTGTGTACTCCAACTTCAAGAACAAGGAAGAGCTGTGCCTTGCGGTGCTCGACAGCATCCACGAGCGCCAGATCGAAGAGGTGGTGGCGGCGTTCCGCGACCACGAGACCCTCGACGAGCGGCTGGAGGCATTCAGTGCGTGGGCCCGCGAGCGCCTGGGTCGGCCGCGCTGGACCGCCCTGGAGGTCGAGTTCGGCTCGGTCGCGCGGCAGAGCCCATACGTCGCCTCGGAGCTGGCCAAGCGGCACACGCAGGTGCGTGGCGCGATCGCGGCACTGATCGACGTCGTGGTCGAGGACGCCGGCGTGCAGATCTCCATGACGTCCGAGCAGGCGGCCACGGTGCTGCTGAGCCTGGGCATCGGGCTCGGTGCGCAGCGTTCGCTCGACCCGACGATCGACGTCAGCGTCTTCGCGGCGACGATGCGTCAGCTGATCGGGTTACCGCCGCACTGAGGATCGCGTACTGCGTCTTCTGCCCGGTCGATGACACGAACGAGATCGAGCCCGTAGGCGGGGCCGCCGCGCGATGCGTACGTCGCGAGCCGGCCCACGCCCCTATCGAGGAGCCGCTGCGCGCCGGCCTCGTTGCCACGTGCCGCGTGCGTCAACGCCACGCAGATCTGGGCCAACCCCTGCCACAGGTCGCGTTCGGCCGCAGGACCGGCCTTCCACCGGGCTTCGAACACCTCGTGGGCCGAGAACGGCCGATCGGCGGCGAGCAGGCCGCAGGCGACGTCGACGGTCTGCAGCGGCGGGAGCGGGTCCTCGGAGATGGGCTCGACGCCGGTGCTGCCGTAGGGCAGCGGCCGCCCGAGTGCATCGCGCGGTCGTGACTGGTGCGCCCGCCCGTCGGCGTCTCGGTCTCGTGGACGGTTGGTCATCAAACCAGGGTAGGCGGCCAGCGCTCCCGATCCGCGCGGGCGAGCGTACGCCGCTACGTTGGGAAGCATGCATGAACGCGCCGGTCAGCCCGCCCATTCGGACGACCTCGTCGACCTCCGCGCCCTGCTCGACGCGTACTCAGACATCACCCCAGACCCCGATGACCCCGACCAGCAGGTCTCTTTCGGCACCTCGGGCCACCGTGGATCGAGCCTGGACGGTGCCTTCAACGCGCGCCACATCTGGGCCACGACGCAGGCGATCTGCGACTACCGCGCCGCCGAGGCCATCACCGGCCCCTTGGTGATCGGCCGCGACCCCCACGCCTTGTCGTTGCCAGCCTGGCAGAGCGCTCTGGAGGTGCTCGTCGCCAACGACGTCACCGTGCTCGTGGACGCCGCTGACGGCTACACGCCGACCCCGGCGGTGTCGCACGCCATCGTCCGGCTCAACGCCGACGGCAGGCACGGAACCGTCGACGGGATCGTCGTGACCCCGTCGCACAACCCGCCACGCGACGGTGGCTTCAAGTACAACCCGCCGCACGGTGGCCCAGCCGGAGCCGAGGCCACCACCTGGATCCAGGACCGCGCCAACGATCTGCTGCGCGACAGCGGGCTCACCGACGTCCGCCGGGTGCCCATCGACAGGGCACGAGCGGCATGCCAGGGCTACGACTTCCTGCGCCACTACGTGGAGGGCCTCGGCGACGTGCTCGATCTCGCCGCCGTCGCCGATGCGGGCGTACGTATCGGCGCGGACCCGATGGGCGGCGCCAGCGTTGGGTACTGGGGCGAGATCGGTGCGCGCCATGGCCTCGACCTCACTGTCGTCAATCCCGAGGTCGACCCGCAGTGGGCGTTCATGACACTCGACCACGACGGCAAGATCCGGATGGACTGTTCGTCCCCGCACGCGATGGCCTCACTTGTCGCGTCGCGCACGGATTACGACATCGCCACCGGCAACGACGCCGACGCCGACCGGCACGGCATCGTCACACCGGACGCGGGTCTGATGAACCCCAACCACTTCCTCGCCGTCGCCATCGACTACCTCCTGCGCCACCGCGAGTGGGGGAGCAACGTGGTGGTCGGCAAGACTCTGGTCTCGTCGTCGATGATCGACCGGGTCGTCGCCGGTCTGGGCCGCGGCCTGCTCGAGGTGCCGGTCGGCTTCAAGTGGTTCGTCCCTGGCCTGGGCGACGGCTCGGTCGCCTTCGCCGGCGAGGAGAGCGCGGGCGCGTCGTTCCTGCGCAAGGACGGCAGCGTGTGGACCACCGACAAGGACGGGATCATCCTCGCGCTGCTCGCCGCGGAGATCCATGCCGTCACCGGCCAGAGCCCGAGCGAGCACTACGCACGCCTCGTCGCCGAGCACGGCGATCCCGCGTACGCCCGCGTGGACGCGCCGGCCACCCGCGAGCAGAAGGCCCGCCTGGCCAGGCTCGACGCCTCCGCGGTCGCGACGTCGGAGCTCGCGGGGGAGCCGATCACCGCCACGATCACGACCGCACCCGGCAACGGTGCCGCGATCGGCGGTATCAAGGTCTCCACGGAGTCGGCATGGTTCGCGGCTCGCCCGTCGGGCACCGAGGACATCTACAAGATCTATGCCGAGTCGTTCCGGGGACCCGAGCACCTCGAAGCGGTGCAGAACGCCGCCCGCGAGGTGGTGGACAAAGCGCTCGGGCCCTGATTCGGCACCTACCTCGGTGTCACCCTGAGGATCTTGTTGGTGCCGTTGTCGTTGGACGTCGTGAGATACAGCGCGTGGTCCGGCCCCATCTCGACGCCGCGGAGACGACCGTAGGTGCCGTCGAGCGCCTGCGGTGACGTCTGCCTTGCCAACCGGTTCTGCTTGTCGAAGAACAAGAAGCGCAGCGACTCGTCCTTGAGCGTGGAGACCGCCAGCACCTTGCCGGCACGCTTGCCCCACCGCTGTCCCGACAACCAGTCCGCCGACGAGGCGGCGAGCGTTGACGGGCCGGAGCTCCAGCGGGCGCCGTACTGCTTGCCGGGCAGGCTCTTGTCCGTCATCGGTACGGACTCGTTGTAGTCCGGGACCGGGTTCCAGCCGTAGTTGCCACCGCGGTGCAGCAGGTTGACCTCGTCGTCGCGGTACGACCCCTGCTCCACCGACCACATGCCGCCGCCGACGCGGCGGGCGAGACCCTGGACGTTGCGGTGCCCGTAGGTGTAGACCCTGCGCTTCATGGCCCGGTCGGAGCCGGCGAACCGGTTGCCCGGCAGCCCCCGGCCCGTCCGCGGGTCCACCCTCAGGACCTTGCCGCCGCCGGAGGCGAGCCGCTGCGGGTTGACGCCGGTCGCGGCGTCGCCGGTGCCGATGAACAGGGCGCCCCCGCGCCCGCGCTCCAGGGCGCACCCGCCGTGCCGGCCCGTCGTCGACGGGAGCCCGGTGACGATGTTCTTGCGCAGGCTCACCGACGTGGCCGCTGCGTTGACGTGCCAGCGGGCGACTCGTACGTCCTGTGTGTCCCCTGCCTTGTAGCCGTGGCAGGTGAAGAAGATCCGACTCTGGCCGAAGTTGCGCGCCGTCTCGATCGCCATCAGACCGTCTCGCCGGCGCTTCACAATCCCTTGGCCGAGCCTAGGTTGCGCTCCTTGCCGGCGAGATTCGCCCACCGGACGTTCGTGCTGTCGCGTTCGGTGAACAGGAACTGCCGATCGGCGATGAAGGCAAGGTCCCACGGCTGGCCCGCACCGGAGAGGACGGTGCGCACCGCGAGGCTGCCGGCGGCGCTCCTCGCGGTCGGACCGGCCAGGTCGGACGAGGTGGCGACGGCGCCGGCGGGACCGATGAGGGCGACCGCGAGCGTGGCCGTCACCATTGGGCGCAAGCTGCTTGCTGGAGTTCACGTGTGCCCAAGTGTGCGCCGGTGCGACCGACCGCGCATGCACAACACGGGTTAGCGCTGACGGGGCAAACCGGCGTACTGGGTGACCGTGACGATCTCCTTCCAGCTAGACCTCGACTTCCTGCTGGCCAAGCGTCAGAAGCTGGTCGACTCGGTGCTGGCGACGTCCTCCTTCAGGTGATGGCGAAGCCTCCCCGATAAATGACACCACTGTCGTTAGCAAGGCGACACGCCGTGTGGCGCGTGTTAATTTTGGGATTGGTGTTTCCAATGGGGCTGATGAGGACTAGATTGAGCCCCGCACAGCAGCACCGGGAACCCACGGAAGCGGTCCTGCGGCTCGACACGAAGGTCGATTCATGCGTTCTCAGGCCACCCCGCGGTACGTCATTGCCACCACGGCACTGATCGCAAGTGGCGCCCTCCTGATCGGTGTGCTGAGCAGCACGGCACAAGCCGACGAGGACGGCCCGAGCAGGCAACAGGTGCATGCCGCGGCCGATGCCGTCGCCCAAAGGGCCCACGACGTCGGTGTCATCAAGGCCCGCTTGGTGGCGGCTGTCCAACGCGTGGACGACCTGAGCTTCGCCGCCGCAGCGGCGGCGGAGACGTACAACGGGACGCTCTACCGCCTGTCGGTGGCCGAGAAGGACGCCGCTCGAGCGATGGCCCGGGCCGACAGGGCAGCGGCCGAGGTCACCGTTCAGCACGGTGACGTGGCTGCGATGACCGTCGAGTCGGTGCAGCAGAGCACCGACCTGAACCGGATGGGTGCGCTGCTCGACAGCGCCGGCCCGACCGAGCTGCTCGAGCAGGACAGCGCGTACGACAGTACGAATGAGGCGCTGCAGGCCCAGCTCGACGGCTTTGAGTCCCAGAAGTCGGTCTCGGCCCTGCTGTCGCGACAGGCCGACCAGGCCGAACGCAAGCAGCGCAGGCTCGCCGCGGCCGCCGAGGACGCAAAGGTCGCCGCGGACGCAGCGGTCACCGCCAGCGAGCAGGCTGCTGCGTCCATCGCCGAGCGCAAACACGCGCTCGTCAGTCAGCTCGCGACGGCGCAGGGCATTTCGGTCGAGCTCGCCAGCCGGCGTCAGGACGCCCTCGAGGCGCGCGCACGAGATCGTGCGACCGCGCAGGCCGCAGCCGAAGCGGCGGCCGCGGATGCGCGCGCGGCTGAATTGGCGGCAACGGACGCGACCGCGACATCGCAGGATGACGATGACGATGGCGGTGGCGTGGATGGCAGCTCTGGTGGCGGCTCACCCGCCACCACCGGTGGCGGTTCGGGCGGCAGCACCGGCGGTGCTGGCGGTGGAGGTGGCTCGGGTGGCAGTGCCGGTGGTGCTCCCGGCGGCGGAGGTGGTGGCTCCGACGGTGGTTCTGGCGGCGGCGGTTCTGATGGTTCTGGCGGTGGTGGTGGCGGCGGTTCTGATGGTTCTGGCGGCGGTTCTGGTGGCGGTTCTGATGGTTCTGGCGGCGGCGGCGGCGGCGGTTCTGATGGTTCTGACGGCGGCGGCGACGGCGGCGGTTCTGGTGGCTCCGGCGGCGGTGGTGGTGGTGGAACCGCACCGGCCGGCAGTGCTGCCCAGGCGATCGCATTCGCCCGTGCACAGATCGGTGAGCCGTACGTGTGGGGCGCCGCCGGACCCAGCTCGTGGGACTGTTCCGGTCTGACGATGCAGGCCTGGGCGTCGGCGGGTGTGTCCTTGCCGCACTACAGCGCCGCGCAGTACTCCGCGACGCGGCCGGTCAGTCTCAGCGCTATCCGACCTGGGGATCTACTGTTCTGGAGCCGGGGCAGCGCAAGCTCGATCTACCACGTGGGGATCTACGCCGGTGGCGGCATGATGATCGACGCGCCGCGGCCCGGCCGAACGGTGGAGTACGTCTCCATCTACTCCTGGACCGCTCCCGATCTCGCCGGCCGCCCCTGAGCCCGCCCGTACGTGGATGATGGTGCGCCCGTACGTGGATGATGGTCAGTGCAGTCGAGCATTGACTTCACCGGCTTGACCGTCGCCTCACTAGGGTTGCAACCTCGGTGCAGTGACGCCGTACCAGGATAACCTGGTACGGCCGGGACAGATGGTGCGAACGGTCGAGGACGAAGGCACTGGCGCGGGTTCAGTAACCGCCGTTGTCGCGGAAGCGCTGGAAGCTCGCCTCCACCTCGACCTCCGCCTCGCGGCGGCCGACCCAGAGGGCACCCTCGACGGACTTACCGGGTTCGAGGTCCTTGTAGACCTCGAAAAAATGCTGGATCTCGAGTCGGTCGAACTCCGGCACGTGCCGGATGTCCTGCAGGTGCTCCTGCCGCGGGTCGGCGGCTGGGACGCACAGCACCTTGTCATCGCCCCCGGCCTCGTCGGTCATCCGGAACATCCCGATCGCGCGGCAGCGGATCAGGCAACCGGGAAAGGTCGGCTCGGGAAGCAGGACCAAGGCGTCAAGTGGGTCGGTGTCCTGGCCGAGCGTGTCCTCGATGAACCCGTAGTCCGCCGGGTACTGCGTCGCGGTGAACAGCGTGCGGTCCAGCCGGATCCGGTGGGAGGCGTGGTCGACCTCGTACTTGTTGCGGTTGCCCTTGGGGATCTCGACCGTCACGTCGAACTGCACGAGTCCTCCCTCATCTGGCCGCGTCGCGCGCACCGGCTCGGCACGAGTCGCTGCCCGCTATTGTCTCGCACATGGACCGCCCCCACCCGCTCAGGTCCAGGTGGTGCGATCGCGGCGACGTGGGACGCTCGCGAGCGCTCTGGATGCTGGTGGTCGTCGTCCTCGTCGCGGGTGCCGGGCTCGGCGCCTACAGCCAGGGCTACCTCGACCGGTTGCTCTGCGACATCGACGGCACGTCGACCCGGTGCCCGTCGGCCGACATACCACCGCCGCCAGAGCTGAACCTCCCCACCGCCCGACGCGCCGAGCCGGTGCTCGACCCACCTGACGGCCGACCGGCAGCAGCCGGGAAGATCCGCGCGGCGGTCCTTCCGCTGCTGCGCGATCGGGCTCTCGGCAGGCACGTCGGTTTCGCGGTACGTGACCTTCCGCACGATCGCGACCTTCTCTCCTACGGGTCGGGGCTGGTCATCCCCGCATCGACGCTGAAGCTGTTCACGAGCCTCGCGGCACTCGAGGCGATCGAGCCCGATCGACGCTTCCGCACCATCGTCACGAGCCAGCCCGGCCCAGGCGGCCGGCGGCTCGTGCTGATCGGTGGAGGTGACCCGCTCTTGGCGACGAGGAAGCCGGCGGCGGCGAGCTACCCCGAACCAGCCACCTTGACCGCGCTCGCGACGCGGACCGCCAAGGCCCTGCGCGCCGACGGTGCCCGGCCGTGGGTCCGGCTCGGGTTCGACGACTCCCTGTTCTTTGGGCCCGCGGTCAGCCCGCACTGGGAGGACGACTACATCGCCGACAACGTCGCGACACCGGTGAGCGCGCTGTGGGTCGACGAGGGCATCACGAGCACGGCGCCGACGGCACGTACGCGTACGCCGGCGCGAGCGGCGGCGACGGCCTTCGCGGTGGCGCTCGAACGAGCGGGGGTCACCGTGCGGGGCGCCGTGCAACGGACGAACGGCAGCGATGACGGAGCAGCCATCGCGTCGGTCTCGAGCCCGACGCTCACGCAGATCGTGCAGCTGATGCTGGAGACCAGCGACAACGAGTCCGCCGAGGTGGTGCTTCGCCACCTGGCGATCGCCGAAGGCAAGCCAGCGACCTTCGGCGGCGGTTCTCGCGCCGTGCTCGCCGTGCTGGCCGAGCTGGGGGTGCCGCTCGAGCGCGTCGAGATCCACGACGGCAGCGGGCTCGCGCGCGACAACGTCGTCACGACCGAGGCGTTGCTGAGCGTGCTGACGATCGGTGCCGGCGATGCCGAGGGCGGCGGACGAGCGCCGGTACGGCTGCGGCCGATCGTGACGGGTCTGCCGGTGGCCGGGTTCAACGGCAGTCTTGCCGTCCGGTTCGTCACACCCGGCACGGCCGGCGGCCTGGGTCTGGTGCGGGCTAAGACCGGCACCCTCACCGGCGTGCACGCGCTGGCTGGCGTCACCGTCGACGCCGAAGGCACCACGTTGGCGTTCGTCGCCGTCGCCGACGAGGTCAAGCTCGCACAAACCCTCGACGCACGCGCGGTGCTCGATGAGATCGCGGCGGCGCTGACCACCTGCGCCTGCTCCAGGTGACCGCAACCGGGCACTACCCGTACCGTTGCGTTCATGACTGCGGATCCGCAAGGCGCAATGGTGGACTGGGGGTTCGCGCTGCAGACGGCCGGCAAGCTCGTACGCCCCGGACCCCAGATCTCCCGGGTACGCGCCGCCGAGGCTGTCGCGGAGCTGCGCGAGGGTGCGGCTCGCTCGGAGCAGCCGGTCCGTGACTTCACCGGGCTGCACGCCCGGTCCGCGACCGCCCCCGTGCTCGTCGTGGACCGGATCGGCTGGGTGCAGGCCAACATCGAGGGCTTCGAGGCCGTCACTCAGCCGCTTGTGGACAAGATCGGCAAGCAGTCGCGGCTGCCGAGCGGGTTTGGGCGGGCCGTCGGCGCCAAGGTCTCCGGCGCCGAGGTGGGTGCGCTGCTCGCGTACCTGTCCGGCAAGGTGCTCGGCCAGTTCGACCCGTTCTGGGGTGGCTCGATCGGTCAGCACATCGATCCGTCGTCGCCCGAGGTCGGTCGGATGCTGCTGGTGGCTCCCAACATCGTGCAGATCGAACAAGAGCTCGGCGTCAACCCGACGGACTTCCGGCTGTGGGTCTGCCTGCACGAGGAGACTCACCGGGTGCAGTTCACCGCCGTCCCGTGGATGCGGGACCACATGCACTCGCTGATCGGCGAGTTCGTCGACGCGACCGAGATCAACCCCGACGAGGTACGCAAGCTGCTCGGCGACAGCACCCGCGAGCTCGGCAGGATCTTGCGCGGCGACCCCAACGGCTCGATCATGGACGTCTTGCAGAACCCGGCCCAGCGTGCCGTCGTCGACAAGCTCACCGGCGTGATGTCTTTGCTCGAGGGCCATGCCGATGTCGTCATGGACGGTGTGGGACCTGGCGTGATCCCGTCGGTCAAGAAGATCCGGAGCCGATTCAACGAGCGTCGCAAGGGCGCCGGAGGTCTGGACCTGTTGCTGCGCAGGTTGTTGGGGCTCGACGCGAAGATGAAGCAGTACCGCGACGGCGCGGCGTTCGTCCGCACTGTGACCGACAAGGTGGGCCACGACGGCTTCAACGCGGTCTGGTCGTCGCCGCAGGAGCTCCCCACCTCGTCCGAGATCACCGACCCGGACGCCTGGGTCGCACGCGTCCACCGCTGAGAATGGGCGGCCGCCTGGATCCCGCCGTCGCGTCGGTGCGCCTCGCCGTACGCCAGTCGCTGGCCGACGTCGGTCCCGGCTCCACTGTGCTCGTGGCTCTGTCCGGTGGGGCGGACTCGCTCGCGCTGGCTGCTGCGACAGCGTTCGAGGCGCCCCGCTCCGGCGTACGCGCTGGGGCGGTCGTGATCGACCACGGTCTGCAGCCCGGGTCCGGGGCCGTGGCGAGGGCCGCCGCTGAGCAGGCGCGTGTCCTCGGGCTCGCTCCCGTCGAGGTGCTGAAGGTTAGCGTCGGTACCGTCGGCGGGCCCGAGGGCGCGGCGCGCACCGCGAGGTACGAGGCGCTGCACGATGCAGCACGGCGGCACGGAGCTACCTCCGTGCTCCTCGCCCACACGCTCGACGACCAGGCCGAGACCGTGCTGCTCGGGCTCGGCCGCGGCTCCGGGCCGCGGGCGGTCGCCGCCATGGCGCCGGTCGACGGCGTGTTGCGCCGGCCGCTGCTCGCGATCGGCCGCACCGAGACGAGGCGGGTGTGTGACGCCAGCGGGTTGGTGCCGTGGGACGACCCGCAGAACTCCGACCCCGCCTTCACCCGGGTGCGCGTACGCCATGGTGCGCTGCCGGCGCTCGAGACGGCGCTCGGACCGGGTGTGAGCGAGGCCCTCGCGCGTACCGCTGACCTCATGCGGGCCGACGCCGACGCGCTCGACGCGCTGGCCGCGGACGCCCACGCGGCAGCTAGCGTCGCCGATGGCGGGCTCGACGTCCTTCGGCTTGCCGCGCTGCCACCGGCCCTTCGTACCCGCGTCATCAGACGCGCTGCGCTCGCTGCCGGCTGTCCGGCCTCCGATCTCGCGGCCGTGCACGTCTTCGCCGTCGACCGCCTGGTCACCAGCTGGCACGGCCAGGAGCGCCTCGACCTCCCCGGCGGCGTCGGTGTCACCCGCACCGGCGGCACCCTCTCCTTCGTGCGCGCAGGACCGTCCCCGCGGCCGCCAGCCGTCCCGGAGCGATGACCGGCGGTGTGGCAGGCTGACGTCCGTGGAACACACCGATGTCCCCGGTGACCTCACCGAGACGCTGTTGACCGAGCAGCAGATCCAAGGCCGCCTCCGCGAGCTGGCCGCGCAGATCGAGATCGACTACGCAGGACGCGACATCCTTCTCGTCGGTGTCCTCAAGGGTGCCGTCATGGTGATGGCCGACCTGGCCCGCTCGCTCGACCGCCACGTCGAGATGGACTGGATGGCGATCTCGTCGTACGGCTCGGGCACCACCTCCTCGGGGGTGGTCCGGATCCTCAAGGACCTCGACACCGACCTCACGGGCAGACACGTGATCGTCGTCGAGGACATCATCGACACCGGGCTCACGCTGTCGTGGCTGATCTCCAACCTGCGTTCGCGCGGGCCCGCCTCGGTCGAGATCGCCACGCTGCTGCGCAAGCCCGACGCCCTGCAGATGAGGGTCGAGCCGAAGTACGTGGGGTTCGACATCCCCGACGCGTTCGTCGTCGGGTACGGGCTGGACTTCGACGAGCGCTACCGCAACCTGCGCTGCATCGGCACCCTTTCGCCGCACGTCTACTCCTGACCGAGTGCGCGCGCTGGTGGAACGCTTCGCGGCCCCCGCTCGTTGGTCACGTCGGAGGTACGTGCCCCGCCGCGGACGTGATCGTTGGCGCCGCGCGCCGCCGTGTACCGTTTGACAGAGCCAGTACGTAGGAGGAGCGGGGCACCAGCCCCCATCATGGACGCCAAGCGCATTCTCAGAGGTCCCTGGTTGTGGATCGTCGTCGCCGTCATCGCCGTCTTCGTCACCCTGCAGCTCGTCTCCTCCAACGGCACGGGCACCGAGGTCAAGACCGCGACCATGGTCGGCTACTTCGACGACGACCAGATCGACGAGGTCACCTTCGTTGACGGTGAGCAGGAGATCCGAGCGACGCTCGACGACGGTCGCGAGGTCTACGCCCACTGGCTCGGCAGCCGCCAGGGTGAGCGGCTCGTGCAGAAGGCCGAGGGCGGCGTCGCCAACAAGCAGATCTCCTCCTTCGACGTCGAGGTGCCCAAACCCAGCGTCCTCGGCTCGATCTTGGTGACGCTGCTCCCGATCGTCCTGATCGTGCTGATCCTGCTGTTCTTCCTCAACAGCATGCAAGGCGGCGGTGGCCGGGTCATGCAGTTCGCCAAGTCCAAGGCCAAGCTGATCACCAAGGACACCCCCAAGACCACGTTCGGTGACGTCGCCGGCTGTGACGAGGCAGTCGAGGAGCTCGGCGAGATCAAGGAGTTCCTGCAGGAGCCGGCGAAGTTCCAGGCCGTCGGGGCCAAGATTCCCAAGGGTGTGCTGCTGTACGGCCAACCGGGCACCGGCAAGACGCTGCTCGCCCGTGCGGTCGCCGGCGAGGCGGGCGTACCCTTCTACTCCATCTCCGGCTCGGACTTCGTCGAGATGTTCGTCGGTGTCGGCGCGAGCCGGGTACGTGACCTGTTCCAGCAGGCCAAGGAGAACGCCCCAGCCATCGTCTTCATCGACGAGATCGACGCCGTCGGGCGCCACCGCGGCACCGGCATGGGCGGCGGCCACGACGAGCGGGAGCAGACCCTCAACCAGCTGCTCGTGGAGATGGACGGCTTCGACATCCGCGGCGGGGTGATCCTGATCGCTGCGACCAACCGTCCCGACGTGCTCGACCCGGCGCTGCTACGCCCCGGTCGCTTCGACCGGCAGATCAGTGTCGAGGCGCCGGACCTGGCCGGCCGCACCCAGATCCTCACGGTGCACTCGCGCGGCAAGCCGATCGCCGAGGGCGTCGACCTCGGATCGGTCGCCAAGCGCACCCCCGGCTTCAGCGGCGCCGACCTCGCCAACGTCCTCAACGAGGCGGCGCTGCTGACCGCGCGCAGCAACAAGCTGATGATCGACAACTTCTCCTTGGACGAGGCGATCGACCGCGTCATCGCCGGTCCCCAGAAGCGCAGCCGCCTGATGAGCGAGCACGAGAAGCTCGTGACGGCCTACCACGAAGGTGGGCACGCACTTGTCGCCGCGGCACTGCCCGGAAGCGACCCCGTGCACAAGATCACCATCCTGCCGCGCGGGCGTGCTCTCGGCTACACGATGGTGCTGCCCGATGAGGACAAGTACTCCCAGACCCGCAGCGAGCTGCTCGACAAGCTGGCGTACATGCTCGGAGGCCGCGCCGCCGAGGAGCTGGTGTTCCACAACCCGACGACGGGCGCCGGCAACGACATCGAGAAGGCGACCGGTCTGGCCCGCGCGATGGTCACGCAGTACGGCATGACCGAACGCATCGGCGCGGTCAAGCTCGGCGAGGAGAACTCCCAGCCGTTCCTCGGTCGCGACATCGGGCACGCCCGCAACTACTCCGAGGAGATCGCCGCCCTCGTCGACCGCGAGATCAACAAGCTGATCGGCTCGGCGCACCAGGAGGCGTACGACATCCTGGTCGAGAACCGTGACGTGCTCGACGCCCTCGTGCTGGAGCTGTTGGAGAAGGAGACCCTCGACAAGGCACAGGTGGCCGAGGTCTTCGAGGCCCTGCGCCGCACGCCGGTGCGCCCGGCGTGGACGGGCTCGGAGTCGCGTCGGCCGTCGACGCTGCCGCCGGTGATGACACCCAAGCAGCTCAACGGCACCACGCCGGCTGGTCACGACCCGGCCGAGGAGGAGGGGTCGATAGTTCTCGCTCCCGGCGGTGCCGGTGACATGCACGGCACAGGTGACTTGAGGCCAGGCGACGCGCCCGCACCACCGTTGCCCGGAGCCTGAGCGTGTCGGGGGAGAGGGTGGCGTCGGTGCCCGCCTTCGACCATGCCCGCGCCGAGGCTGCGGTCCGTGAGCTGCTGTTCGCCGTGGGCGAGGATCCCGACCGCGAGGGGCTCCGGGACACACCGGCACGCGTCGCGCGAGCGTACGCCGAGATGCTCGCCGGACTCGGTCAGGACCCCGCCGACGTGCTCGAGAAGCGTTTCGGTGTCGGCTACCGCGACGAGCTGGTACTGGTCAAGGACCTCGAGCTGTGGTCGCTGTGCGAGCACCATCTGTTGCCGTTCACCGGGGTGGCGCACATCGGTTACATCCCCGGCCTCGACGGAAGGGTCACCGGGTTGTCCAAGCTGGGTCGGCTCGTCGACGTATACGCGCGTCGACCACAGGTACAGGAACGCTTGACCACGCAGGTGGCTGACGCGATCAGCGACCTGCTCGAGCCCCAGGGCGTGATCGTGGTCGTCGAGGCCGAGCACCTGTGCATGACGATGCGCGGTATCCGCAAGCCCGGCGCCAAGACGGTGACGAGTGCGGTACGCGGGCAGCTACGCAACGCCGCGACCCGGGCCGAGGCCATGGTCCTCATCAAAGGTCGCTGACCGTGGCGTCAGTACCCGGCCTCCCCGACCCGGGCCGCTGCCTGGTGATGGGCGTCCTCAACGTCACCCCCGACTCCTTCTCCGACGGTGGTCGTTGGCTCGAGCCCGACGACGCGATAACCCACGGCCTCCGGCTCCACGCCGAGGGCGCCGACCTGGTCGACGTCGGCGGTGAGTCCACGCGCCCCGGCGCCGCCCGCGTCGACGCCGGCGAGGAGCTGAAGCGCGTCCTGCCGGTCGTCGAGGCACTCGCAGCCGCCGGTGTGGTGGTCTCGGTCGACACGATGCGCGCCGAGGTGGCCGGGCGCGCGGTCGAGGCCGGCGCGCGTCTCGTCAACGACGTCTCGGGTGGGCGGGCCGAGCCCGAGATCATGCGGGTCGCCGCGCAGGCGCAGGTGCCGTTCGTCCTCATGCACTGGCGAACGCACTCGGCGACCATGCAGGACGACGCGGTGTACGCCGACGTGGTGGCCGACGTCGTCGCCGAGATGGAGCAGCAGATCGCCGCCGCGGGCGACGCCGGCATCGCCGCGGACCAGCTGATCCTCGACCCCGGCCTCGGATTCTCCAAGACCGGGGCTCAGAACTGGACCCTCCTGAGCGGTCTGGACGCGCTCGGCGCCCTGGGCCATCCGGTGCTGGTCGCCGCGAGCCGCAAACGATTCCTGGGCGAGCTGCTCGCGGACGAGGGGGGCGAGCTGCGCACCACGCAGGAGCGCGAGCCCGCCACCGTCGCGATCAGCGCGCTCGCCGCCGCCGCCGGCGTCTGGTGTGTGCGCGTCCACGACGTAGGTCCCAGCCTGGACGCCGTACGTGTCGCCGCTCGGTGGGCCGATGGCTGACGGTGTGGCGGCTGAGGCGACGGTCCTGGCCGCCCATCAGGGGCTGTACGACGCGATCGAGGCCGGTGACCTGGACCTGATGCGGTCGCTGTGGTTGCCCGGTGAGGCCACGGTGTGCGTACCGTTCGGCGGCGAGCCCGTCCGCGGCACGGCGGCGGTGCTGCGGGCCTGGGCGGTCATCATGGCCAACACCGGGTACATCCAGTTCATCCTCACCGACGTGGCCGTCTCGCGCTCTGCGGACGGTGGCGGCACCGCGGTGGTCTCGTGCACCGAGAACGTCTTGTCCGAGGCGTCGCCGGCCGCCGACAGCTTCATCGGCGGGCGTGCGGTCGCCTCCAGCGTCCTGGTGCGCACGGCCGGCGGCTGGAGGTTCTGGACCCACCACTCCTCGCCGGTGGGGACATCTGAGGACGACGACCGATGAGCGCACCGCAGGGGCTCGACCAGATCGCGGTGCGGGGGATCTCGGCGATCGGGTACCACGGCGTGCTCGAGCACGAACGCCGCGAAGGTCAGCGGTTCGTGGTCGACGTCGTGGTCGCCCTGGACCTACGACCAGCCGCCGGGAGCGGTGATTTATCGCGAACCCTGGACTACGGTACGTTAGCGCGAGGGGTCCACGACGCGATCACGTCCGATCCGGTGGATCTCATCGAGACCCTTGCCGAACGCATCGCCGGGGTGTGCCTGGAGTTCGCCGCCGTGGGCTGGACCCAGGTCACGGTCCACAAGCCCGCAGCGCCCATCGCGGTGACATTCACAGATGTCGCCGTCACGATAGAGCGGAGTCGTACGTGACCGAGACACCCAACCCGTACATCCTCGACGCGGACACCATGACAGGCGGGATGCGCCCGATCCGCCAGGCGGTCCTGGCGATCGGCTCCAACCTCGGAGACCGCTTCGACAACCTCCAAGGCGCCGTCTCGGCCCTGTCCGACACTCCGGACGTCACCGTCGTCGCGGTGTCCAGCGTCTATGAGACCGTGCCGGTCGGTGCTCCCGCCGGCTCCCATGACTTCCTCAACGCTGTCGTCCTCATCGACACGACGCTGACGGTTCACACACTCCTCGACCGTTGTCTGGCGATAGAGGATGCCTATGGGCGGGTGCGCGGCGAGCGCAACGACCCGCGCACGCTCGACGTCGACCTCATCGTCGTCGGCGACCGCGTCGTCTCCGACGAGACGATGGTGCTGCCCCACCCCCGTGCCCACTCGCGCGCCTTCGTGCTCGCGCCGTGGATGGAGCTCGACATCGAGGGCGAGATCCCGGGCAAGGGCTTCATCGCCGACCTCATCGGTGACCTCGACACCAGCGGGATCACCCGTCGCGAGGACTTCAAGATCCTGTTGTGAGCGTGCCCTGGACGAGCGCAGGGGCGATGGGAGGTCGGCTGTGAAACCGCGACTTCGCCGCAGCTCGCCCGTCGTGCTGGCAATCGTCGCCGCGGTTGGTCTGGTGCTGGGACGCTCCGTCCGTCTTGTCGTGGAAGGGGCCGGCGCGATCGCTCCGTCTGTGCCTTGGGCGTCGCCGATCGTGCTCTTCTTCCTCGCCGTCGTACTTGGCGAACGAGCGTGGGCGACGTTCCGTGCGGTCCACCGCGACCGCCTCGGCATCGAGCCGGTCGACGGGGTACGACTTCTCGCCCTCGCCAAGGCGTGCGCGCTCGGTGGCGTGTTCATCGCCGGTCTCTACCTCGGCTACGCGCTCAGCTTCGTCGGCGACATGGAAGCGGCCCTGCCGCGCGAGCGCGTCCTTCGCTCGGCCGTCGCGTTCGTCGCGTCGGCGTGCGTCGCCGCCGCCGCCGTGTTGCTGGAGCGGGCGTGCGAGGTGCCCACCGATGATGACGACGACACCGAGGGCAGCCCTCCGAAGAACGGAAGCGTCGCATAACGGCCGGAGCGCCACGCGGCGTGGCGCACCTACCGCGCGGGGAGGCGCGCCTACCCTTTGCGCATGTCCAGCCAACGTCGTCGCACCCGCAGCAGGCGCATCGTTGCCGCCTGCTCCGTGCTGGCCGTGGCCTTCCTCGTGGTGGCCGTCGCCCTCGTCGTCGAGACCCTCGCGGCGCTGACCGCCGCCGCTGTCGTCGCGCTCCTCGCGGGCATCGTCGCAGCGCGGGTCCTCGTCGGCGAGCTCGCCCAGACGCGTCGCGAATGGGCCAAGGACCGGGCCGAGCAAGCCCGGTCGTACCAGGGTGTCATGGCAGCTCGCATGCGCGAGCAGGCCGTGTACGCCGCCTCGATCACCGACGAGGTCACCAGGCAGGCGCGGACCATCACCGAGCTGCATGGCGAGCGACGGCTGCTGGAGTGCCGCCTGGCCGAGCTCGTCGCGCGCCTTCGGACCGAGACCTACCGCAGCGCGGAGCTGCAGGCCGACCTGTCCGACCTGCGCGCGGAGGCCGAGGAGATCGCTGCCGAAGGCGGCACCGGCTGGGACGGTGCCGACGTGCCCACGATCGTCGACCTGCTCAACTGGGAGCAGGCCGTTGCCGCGCCCGCCGTTGACTCGACCGGGCAGCGCAAACCGGCCTGAGCCCGCACCGTGCCGGCTCAGTGCAGCGGTCCGGCGGTGTCCAGCTCGACGTCCGCTGACTCGATGCCGGCGTCGGCCGCGCGTACCGAGCGACGTAGCGCCGCGTGCAACGACTCCGGAGTCAGCACGCCGCACAGGCGGGAGCCTGCGAGCACCGCGACCCATCCGGCGTCATGGCGCAGCATCGTCGACAGCGCGTCCTTGAGCTGCGCGGAGCGCTCGACGTACGCCCCCATGCGCCGGGCCCGGTCCGCGACCACACCAGGGCCCTCGCACTCGGTGATCGAGATCCATCCCCTCAGGTGGTCGTCGGCGTCGAGCACCACCGCCCAGAGCGCCTCGTCCCGCTCGAGCACCGCGCGGGCCTCAGCCAGCGTCGACTCAGTACGCACCATCGGCGCGCGGACCAGGTCACATTCCTCGATCTCGGTGACGGCCAGACGCCGGAGGCCACGGTCGGAGCCGACGAACTCCGAGACGAAGCCGTCCGCGGGCGCCCCCAGCACGGTGGCAGGTGTGTCGTACTGGGCGAGGCGGCCACCTTGGGCGAACACCGCCACCCGGTCGCCGAGCTTGACCGCCTCCTCGATGTCATGGGTGACGAGCATCACCGTCTTGGCCAGCTCGGACTGCAGCCGCAGGAACTCATCCTGCAGGCGGGCGCGGACCACGGGGTCGACGGCGCCGAACGGCTCGTCCATCAGCAGCACCGGCGGGTCGGCTGCCAGCGCCCGGGCGACGCCGATGCGTTGACGCTGTCCGCCGGACAGCTGGTGCGGGTAGCGGTCGCCGTACACCGACGGGTCGAGACCCACCAGCTCGAGCAGCTCGTTGGAGCGGGCGATGACTTGTCTGCGGTCCCACCCCAACAGGTCGGGCACCGTACCGACATTGGCCCGGATCGTCTGGTGCGGGAACAACCCGACCTGCTGGATGACGTAGCCGATCCGACGACGCAGCTGGACCGGGTCGACCCCGGTGACGTCCTCGCCGTCCAGGACGATGCGGCCGGTCGTCGGCTCGATCAGACGGTTGACCATCTTCAGCGTCGTGGACTTGCCGCAACCGGACGGCCCGACAAGGGTGACCAGGGAGTTACGGGGCACGTGCATGTCCAACGCCTCGACGGCGACCGTGCCGTCGTCGAAGGTCTTGCCCAAACCTTCGAGCGAGATCATCGGATCTTCGGTACCGTCCATGCCGTGACCTTAGCCGCTGGTGGCTCGACATTCTCAGCAAGCGGCCCGCCCTGCTACTCCGCACTCGTCAACGACTGGATCTGTCCGGCGTACGTCTCGGACCGGCGTACCGAGATCGCCGACGCACTCTTGGAGCACGTCCTGATCACCCTCGCCGCCGTCGCACTCGGGTTCGTGCTGGCGCTGCCGCTGGCGCTGGTGGCACGCCGCTACACCGCGGTCGAGAGCGCCATCGTGGCGGCCACCACGATCATCTACACGGTCCCGTCGCTGGCGTTGTTCGCGCTGCTCGTCAACATCACGGCGCTGTCGCCGTGGACGGTGATCATCGGCCTGGCGCTCTACACGCTCACGATCCTTGTCCGCAACATGCTCGCCGGCCTGCGTGATGTACCCGCGGACGTCAAGGAGTCCGCCGTCGGGCTCGGGTACGGCCCTGGTCGGCTGCTGTTGCGGGTCGAGCTGCCGCTGGCGCTGCCGGTGATCATGGCGGGGCTCCGGGTGGCGACCGTCTCGACTGTCGCGCTGACCACCGTGGGCACACTCGTCGCCTACGGCGGCCTCGGTGACCTGCTCTCGAACGGGATCCGTACCGACTTCAAGGCGCAGATACTCACCGCCAGCGTGCTCTGCGTCGCTCTCGCCGTCGTCTTCGACGCGCTGCTGATGGGCACCCAGCGCGTGCTGACCCCATGGACCCGGGGGAGGAAGTAGATGGGTGAGGCATTCGCGTACCTCCTGGACGGCGACAGCTGGTCCGGGAGCAACGGGCTCGGCCAACAGCTCGTGCAACAGGTTCTTCTGACGGTGGTGAGCCTGGCCGTCGCGACCGTCCTCTCGCTCCCGGTCGCGTTGTGGCTCGGCCACATCGGCAAAGGGGGGGCCATCGCCATCAACATCTCCAACATCGGGCGCGCGATCCCCGTCTTCGCGGTTCTCGTGCTGCTGTCGGTGGGACCGGTCGGTACCGATGTGCTCGGCCCGTTCGGGCGGGCAGGAGCCGCGACGCTGATCTCGCTGGTCCTGTTCGCGCTGCCGCCGATCATCACCAACGCCTATGTCGGCGTACGCGGCGTCGACCCCGAGATCGTCGAGGCCGCACGCGGGATGGGTATGGCCGAGCGGCGCATCTTCACCCGCGTGGAGTGGCCCCTCGCGCTGCCGCTGGTCCTCACCGGGCTTCGGCTGGCGCTGGTGCAGGTGTGGGCGACTGCGACCATCGCCGCCCTGGTCGCGGGCCCCGGACTCGGCAACACCATCACCAACGGCTTCGCCAACAGCCGCATCGACCAGGTCACCGCAGGAGCGATCCTCGTCGCCGTCGTCGCGCTGCTGCTGGAGGGGGCGGCGTTCGCCGCCGAGCGCCTGGTGGACCCCATGCGGGCCAGTCGGCGCGCGAACCGCCACTCGCAGCGCACACCGTCCGTCCCCACGGTGGAGCCGATTGTGTGATGCTTGGACTGGGCGCTCTCCGGCGCCCGAACCGGACACGCGTGCACTGGCACGGGACACAGAAGGTAGGAACCTATGAACGTACGTCGAACCTTTGTCGCCGCTCTTGCGACCGGAGTCCTTCTCGCCACTGCTGCGTGTGGCGGCGACCCCTTGGAGGAGAGCGACAGCTCGAGCTCAGGGGAGAAGGGGTCGGTCACGATCGGGGGCCAGAACTTCACCGAGAGCCAGATCATGGCGGCGATCTATCAAGAGCTCCTCGAGAGCGACGGCTACGACGTGACCCAGAAGCTCGTCGACACACGGGACATCTACTTCCCCCAGCTTCAGAAGGGCAACGTCCAGGTCGTCCCGGACTACCTCGCCGGGATCGGTGACTATCTCAACACCGAGGCCAACGGGCCGGACGCCAAGCCGATCACCAGCAACAGCGCCGAGGAGTCCCTCACCGCGGTCCAGCCGCTGGCCGAGGAGGTCGGCGTCACGCTGCTGACCCCGGCGGAGGCAACCGACCAGAACGGGTTCTTCGTCACGCAGGACTATGCCTCGGAGAACGAGCTCACCACGTTGTCCGACCTCGGCGCCCTCGGGGAGCCGATCACGCTCGCCGCTGCGAAGGACTGCCCCGACCGTGAGGACTGTGCTCTGGGCCTGGAATCGGTCTACGGGATCAGCATCGAGGAGGTGCTGCCGCTCGGGTTCGGGCTGGCGCCGACGTTCCAGGCCGTCACCGACGGGGAGGCCGAGCTCGGACAGACCGGCACGACCGACGGCACGCTCGACGCCAAGGGCCTGGTGCTTCTGGAGGACGACAAGGGCATCCAGCCGGCCCAGAACCTCACCCCTGCGGTCAACTCGGACTGGCTCGGTGACCACCCGGACGTCGAGGAGACGTTGGACGAGCTGTCCGGCGCGCTCACGACCGAGGATCTCGCCGCGCTCAACCTCAAGGTCGACCAGGACCGGGAGAAGCCCGAGGACGTCGCCGCGGCTTTCTTGGAGGAGCAGGGCCTGATCTGAGCCTGGGCGCGGCAGCCGGCCGGGGGGTTACTTGTCGATGTCGCCGACGACGAAGAACATGGACCCCAAGATCGCGACCATGTCGGCGACGACGCAGCCCTCGAGCACGTGCGGGAGCGCGGCGATGTTGTTGAACGACGCCGAGCGCAGCTTGAGGCGCCACGGGGTCTTCTCCCCACGCGAGACGAGCCAGTACCCGTTGATACCCAGCGGGTTCTCGGTCCAGGCGTACGTCGACCCCTCCGGAGCCTTGACGATCTTGGGCAGTCGAACGTTGATCGGCCCCTGGGCCATCTCGGTGAGGCGTTCGAGGCACGCGTCGGCAAGGTCGAGCGAGACCTTGACCTGCGCGAGCAGACAGGCGAACCGGGCGTAGCAGTCTCCCTCGGTGCGGGTGACGACCTGCAGCACGCCGTCGGCGAGGAGCTCCTCGTAGGCGAGGTACGGCTCGTCGCGTCGCAGGTCGAGGTCGACACCACTCGCGCGGGCGATCGGCCCGGACACGCCGAACGCGTGCGCGACGTCGACCGGAAGCACACCGACGCCACGGGTGCGCGCCTGGAAGATCTCGTTGCCGAAGATCAGGTCCTCGATCTGCGGCAGACGCCGGCGTACGGCGGCCACCGCGTCGCAAACCCGTCCGGTCCACCCGGCGGGGACATCCTCCTTGAGGCCGCCGACGCGGTTGAACATGTAGTGCATCCGACCACCGGAGACCTCCTCCATCACCTCCTGGATCGTCTCGCGCTCGCGGAATGCGTAGAAGATCGGCGTGATAGCACCCACCTCGAGCGGGTAGGAGCCGAGGAACATCAGGTGGTTGAGCACCCGGTTCAGCTCGGCGAGAAGCATCCGGGTCCAGGTGGCGCGCTCGGGCACCTGCATGCCGAGCATGCGTTCGACGGCAAGTACCACGCCGAGCTCGGAGGAGAACGCGCTCAACCAGTCGTGCCGGTTGGCCAGGACGATGATCTGTCGGTAGTCGCGTACCTCGAACAGCTTCTCCACCCCGCGGTGCATGTAGCCCACGACCGGCTCGCAGTGCACGATCCGTTCGCCGTCCAGCGTCATCCTCAGCCGCAGGACGCCGTGGGTCGCCGGGTGCTGCGGGCCGACGTTGAGCACCATGTCGGTCGTGGCCAGGTCGCTACCCGGCCCGCCTCCGCCGCGCTCGTACCCGCGGCCGTCAGCGGAGAAGCCCGAGGCACCGGCGCCAAGGCCGACCACGACCTGACGCGGGCCGTCCTGCGGTGACATGGGTGCATCCTAGTTGCGTCATGTGCCCGAGCTCGTCGCCCCGTCACCGCTCGGCGGTGATCCACCAGAGCTCACCGAGGCCGCCGCACGCGGTGAGCTCGACCGCCTCGCCCGCGCGCGACAGCGCCTCGACGTACGCCAGCGGGTCGCGAGCCGCGAGCGCTGCGTCCGGCCAGGTGGCGGCCACCCCGAGACCGGCGAGGGCCTCACGCTGGGACTGCAACCGACCACCCACCCGCGCGGCCACCGCATCGACCGCCACGTGCGCCGTCACGTCCCGGGATCCGTCGGGCCGCACCGACACCTCGTGCCCGTCGCGATAGGACCGCAGCGAGCCGAGCGGCGGACGCGTCTGGAGCAGGTGCCCGTAGTCGACGGCGACGGCGACGCCGTGACCGAGATGGTCGACCGCCGCGGACCAGGCGTCGTCCCGGGCGCTTCCGACCTCTGCGCGAAGCCCGGGTACGGCCACGCCGGCACCGTCGAGCGGCCACCACCGCGACAGCCACGGGTCGCTGCATGGCTCGCCCAGCTGTTCGTCGCCGGTCTCGGGGTCGACGAGGACGAAGCGCACCACCGCGTCGGAATCGAGCTGCACGACGTCGCAGACGACGTTGTCCAACCACTCGTTGGCAACCAGGAGTCCATCGAACGTCGCCGGCACGTCCCTCAGCCACTCGATGTCGGCTGCAAGGCCCAGCGGGCGCCGCGCGATGTCGACACCGACGAGCTCGAGCTCACCGGGCTCGCTGTGTTCTCGCATCGCGGTCAGCAGCTCGCCGCCACCTGACCCGAGATCGACAACCGTGCGCAGTCCGCGGTCGCGGGCAAGACGTACCAGGGCCTCGGCGAAGAACGTCGAGGCATGCACCGAGGTACGAAAATGCGCCGCGGGCTCCTCTCGCAGGAAGAAGCCGTCGTGGCCGTACAGCGCGTCGTGCCACGCCTCCCGCCACGGACGCGCCGATCGCATCCGGCCAGGGTATCGGTCCGGACCGCCGGCCCGCCTGCCGTCGGGTGCACCGGTCGGCCGTGCGCGACTTGGACCACTCGGCAGCGGGCCGATATCGTGAGGCGCCGATCGACCCGCGGTGGCGTAGGTGGACGCAACAGAACGGAAGGTCCTCGATGGCGGTGCCCGTAGACGCCTTGGCGACCATCCGCGATCGCGTGGGTGAGGCCGCGGTCATCCTCGGCACCGCCGGCGCCGTGGTCAGCGGGCTCGCCGGCTGGGGCGTCTCGTGCGCGGTGTTCCTCGTCGTCTCCGTCGTCGGTGAGCCGTTCATGCCTAGGCGTGGTGACATCGTCGAGCGCCTTTTGCGCGTCGGCCAGCTCGGCTCGTCGGTCCGGGTGGCGCTGCGGTTCAGTGCGGTGATGGCGCTCGTGCTGAACCAGGGCGACGCGAGCACGCTGGCCTCACTGGTCCTCATCGGCTACGTCCTGTTCGCGCTGATGGCCGCGGTGACCGGCATCGCGATGCACCGGGTGAGATACCGCCGCAACCTGCCGGTGGAGACGCGAAACATCGACACGTCATCCCTGCTGATACCCGACCCGCCCTCACGGCTGATTCGCGGCAAGATCAACGAGAACTTCTTCGTCCCCATGCTGCTCGTTCTCGTCCCGGCCTGCATCGCCTCGGACACCATCTGGCCCACCGTCACCGGCGGTGCCATCGCTTTCGTGCTGGCGTGCCTTCCGCTGACCCTCGCCCTCCTCGCCGACCGGCGTACCGCCGGGTTGCTGGACAACGATGCGGTCCTGGACGTCGTACGGGACTTCCTCGCCGAGCACGAGCCGGAGGTGCTGCTGTACTTCGCCGACAGCTCGCCGTCGATCTACCAGGTCAACATGTGGCTGTCCACGATCGAGCGGCTCGAGCGCCGCGCCATGATCGTCATGCGCAGTCGCCGGGCACTGGTCAAGATCGGCGCCACCTCGCTGCCGGTGCTGTGTGTGCCGTCCACCGTCAACCTGATCTCCCTGGACTTCGCCGCGGCGCGCGCCGCCCTCTACGTCGGCAACAACGGTCCCAACCTGCACCTGCTGAGGCTGCCACACCTGAAGTCGGCCTTCATCGGCCACGGGGACAGCGACAAGAACGCCTCAGTCAACCCCTATGCCAAGGTCTACGACGAGCTGTGGACCGCTGGCCCCGCCGGACGCGACCGGTGGAGGCTCGCCGACGTCGGCATCGACGACGCCGACATCGTCGAGGTCGGGCGACCGCAGCTGCACCACCTCGCGATGCACGACGCCGACGGCGGCCCGATCCCAACGCTCCTCTATGCGCCCACGTGGGAGGGCTGGAACCTCACCCAGGAGTACGGGTCGGTGGCGTTCCAGGGTCTTGCTCTGGTGCGCGCGGTGCTCGACAGCCCGGTCCCGGTCCGGCTCATCTACAAGCCCCACCCGCTCACCGGCCGACGCGACCCGCGGGTGCGGGACGTCCACCAGCAGATCATCGCGCTCATCGACGCCGACAACCACGCCCGCGGTCTCACCAACCGGCCGACGTACGAACCTCCCGACATCGACGCGCTGCACGCGTTCGCCGACGCCGCGCAGCGCACCCGCCACAGCGGGGAGCCGGGCTACCAGCTCTCGGCGATCGAGGCGCAGACCCGGACCGTGGCGGCACAGAAGGCGTACCTCGCCAGCCTGGATCCGCAGGCGCACCTGGTTGCCGAGGGGCCCGGACCGGACCTGTTCGCCTACTTCGGTGCAGCGGACTTTCTCGTCACCGACATCTCCAGCGTGCTGAGCGACTTCCAGGTGACAGACAAGCCGTACGCCGTGTGCAACACGACGACGAACACCGAGAAGCAGTTCATCGAGAACGTCCCTGCCGCCGCCGCCGGCATCGTCATCGGTCCCGACGGCGAGCGGCTCGACGAGGTGATCGCCGTCGCGTCTCGGGTCGCCGCGGACACGTACGTCGACGCCCGCCAACACATGCGTACCTACCTGCTCGGCGATCGACGCGTGCCGGCGCAGCAGCGCTTCGCCGACGCCGTGGATGCGCTGGTCGCGCGCGCCGGCGAACGCGCAGCCAAGCACTCCGACCCGCCGGGAGGGCCTGTGTGACGTGCGCCACCACGGCGGCCGGGTGCCTCGGACCCGGCATACGATGGCAGCGTCCAATTGTCTGGTACCCGTCCGCGGGACTGGAACGAAAGGCAGCCTCGTGGTCGATCACTCTCGCCTGCGCGTCGGTGTGACCGGCGCCGGTCGCGTCGGCTCCGTGATCGCCGCCAAGCTGCGCGCGTCAGGGCACGACATCGTTGCCGTCAGCGGCAGCTCAGATGCTTCCCGCACCCGGATCGAGACGATGCTTCCCGGGGTGGATGTGCTCGCACCCGCATCGGTAGCCGATCGCTCCGACGTGCTGGTGCTGGCCGTGCCTGACGACGTGCTCGTCGAGGTCGTCTCCCGGCTCGCCGCCGACGGTCACCTCCGGCCCGGGCAGCTGGTCGTCCACACCAGTGGACGCCACGGGACCAACGCGCTGCGCGCGGCACGCCGCGTGGGTGCGCGGGTCATCGCCATGCACCCCGCCATGACCTTCACCGGGGCCGATGTCGATGTCGACCGGCTCGACGGCTGCGTCTTCGGCCTCACCGCTGACAGCGCGGAACGGGACGTTGCCGAGTCCCTCGTCGCCGCGCTCGGCGGCAGCGCGATGTGGGTCGCGGAGGACCAGCGCGCGCTCTACCACGCCAGCCTCGCGCACGGCTCCAACCACCTCGTCACCCTCGTCTCCCAGGCGATGGCTTTGTTGCGCCGCGCCGGTGCCGAGGACCCGGCGGCGGTGCTGCAGCCGCTGCTGCAGGCTGCACTCGACAACGCCCTCGCCTACGGTGACGCTGCACTGACTGGTCCAGTCGTGCGTGGTGACGTCACCACCGTCGAGGCACACCTGGCCGCCCTCGCCGACGCTCCGGCCTCGACGCTCGGCTCGTACCTCGCGATGGCCGCGGCGACCGCCGACCATGCCGTCGCCGACGGCCGGCTCAGCCACGAGCGGGCCGACGAGCTGCGCGATCTTCTCGGCGGGACCGCCCAGAGCCACCTGCGCAGCAACGACGTCGACAGCTCCGCGAGGCGGTGACGTGGGGCTGCTCGTGGCGCGCACCCGCCCCGAGCTGCAAGCCGCGCTCGACCCGGCGCGAGAAGCCTGCCGGCGGATCGGGCTCGTACCCACGATGGGAGCGCTGCACGCGGGCCACGACGCGCTGATCGGTCGCACTCGCACGATGTCCGACGTCAGTGTCGTGTCGATCTTCGTCAACCCGACGCAGTTCGGTGCCGATGAGGACTTCGGCGTGTACCCCCGTTCGTTCCAGGCCGACCTTGATCGGTGTGCCGCCGAAGGCGTTGATCTCGTCTTCGCCCCGGACGTCGCCACGATGTACCCCGACGGTGCCGGCGGGGTGAGCGTCGAGCCGGGGCCGCTCGGCGGCGTGTTCGAGGGCGTCACCCGCCCTACCCACTTTCGTGGCGTCCTGACGGTGGTCGCCAAGCTCCTCCACCTGGTCGCCCCCGACGTCGCGGCCTTCGGTGAGAAGGACTACCAGCAGCTGGTACTGGTCCGGCAGATGGTCAACAGCCTGCAGTTCGACGTCGAGGTGTTGGGCGTCCCCATCGTGCGTCAGGCAGACGGGCTTGCGCTGTCCTCACGCAACAGCTTCCTCGACGACGAGGACCGCCGACACGCGCTGATGTTGTCGCGCGCGCTGACCGCAGGCATCGACGCCGCACCTCGCGGAGTCGATGCCGTGCTGGCTGCTGCCCGGGACGTACTTGCGTCCGCGGCGGGAGCCGTCGACTACGTGGCACTCACCGACCCGTACCTCGGTGAGCCAAGGCTCGGCCAGGAGGCCCGGTTGCTGGTCGCCGCGCGCGTCAGCACGGTACGCCTGATCGACAACACGTCACTGCGACTCGGCCTGCCTGCCGGCGCCAGCTCGGGAGAGGTCGTTGGCCCATGACGCTGCTGTGCCTCAACGTCGCCAACACCGACACGGTGTTGGGGGTCTTCGAGGGCGAGCATCTCCTCGGGCACTGGCGGGTGGCCTCCGATGAGCGTCAAACCGCCGACGAGTGGTTCCTGTTGCTCGACGGTCTCGTACGCAGTGCCGACCTCGCGCCGGTGCGGGCGATCAGCATGTGTTGCACCGTACCGGTGATCCTGCACGAGATGCGTGAGCTCACCGCCAGGTACTTCGCCGACTGCCCGGTGACGATCGTCGGCCCCGGAGTCAAGACCGGGATCCCGATCCTCACCGACAACCCACGCGAGGTCGGCACGGACCGCATAGTCAACGCCGTCGCCGCGAATGCGTTGTTCGGCGGGCCGAGCATCGTGGTGGACTTCGGCACAGCGACGACGTTCGACGTCGTCGATGCGGAGGGCCGCTACGTCGGTGGCTCGATAGCGCCAGGCATCGCCATCTCGCTACAGGCACTCGGCCAGCACGGTGCACAGCTTCGGGTCGTGGAGCTCGCCGCACCGCGGGGGGTGATCGCGAAGAACACCGTCGAGGCGTTGCAGTCTGGCATGGTGTACGGCTTCGCCGGACAGGTCGACGGAATCGTCGCTCGCATGGTCGAGGCGCTCGGCTGCATCCCCGGACAGGTGCCGGTCATCGCCACCGGGCCGCTTGCCGACGTCGTGGTCGATGAGTGTCGTACGGTCGGACACCACCTCCGGTGGCTTACCTTGACGGGCTTGCGCCTGGTGCACGAGAAGAACTGCCCCTGACCTAGTCTTGACGCCCATGAGCGGCCCGCGCGACGACGACGACCTCCCCGAGCAGATCAGGGTGCGACGCGCGAAGCGCCAGGCGCTCATCGACCGCGGCGTCGACCCGTACCCGGTCAGAGTGGACCGCACCCACACGATCAGCGACGTCGTCACGGGGTACGACCCTTCGCTGCTCGGGCCCGATGCCCACACCGGCGACGAGGTCACCATCGCCGGCCGGGTCATCTTCCAACGCAACACCGGCAAGCTGTGCTTCGTCCGCCTGCGCGAGGGCAACGGGACCGAGATTCAGGCGATGCTCTCGCTGGCCGACATCGGAGCGGACGCGCTCGCGGACTACAAGGCGCTGGTCGACATCGGTGACCACCTCGCGGTGACCGGCGAGGTGGTCACGAGTCGTCGGGGCGAGCTGTCCGTGCAGTCGCGCTCGTGGCGCATCGCGTCCAAGACGTTGCGACCGCTGCCCAACGAGCACAAGCCACTGAGCGACGAGGCGCGTACTCGCCTGCGCTACGTCGATCTCATCGTGCGTGGCGAGGCGCGCGAGATGGTGCGTGATCGCGCGTCGACCCTGCGGTCGCTTCGAGCGACGCTCGACGACGACGGCTTCGTGGAGATCGAGACGCCGATCCTGCAGTTCGTTCACGGCGGCGCTACCGCGCGCCCCTTTCGCACGCACCTCAACGTCTTCGACACCGAGATGACGCTGCGAATTGCGCTGGAGCTGTTCCTCAAGCGCGCCGTGGTCGGTGGTATCGAACGCGTTTACGAGATCAACCGCAATTTCCGTAACGAGGGCATCGACTCGACGCACGCACCGGAGTTCACGATGCTCGAGTCGTACCAGGCCTATGGCGACTGGCGCACCGCTGCCGATCTCACCCAGCGGCTCATCGTAAATGCCGCCGACGCACTCGGGTCGACGATAGTTCCCAACGGGAGCGGCGGCGAGACCGACCTCTCCGGACCATGGCGACATGTGCCGATCCACGAGCTGGTCTCTGAGGCACTCGGTGAGCAGGTCAACGTGACGACCTCGCGCCAGGTGCTTGTCGGGTACGCGGAGAAGCGCGGCATCGAGGTGCAGCCGGCGTGGGGGGCCGGCGAGCTGGTCGTCGAGCTGTTCGACAAGCTGGTCGAGCACACCCTCACCGCACCAACATTCGTCATCGACTACCCCGAGTCGACCCGCCCACTGGCGCGCCCGCACCGCGAGACCCGTGGGCTGTGCGAGGCCTGGGACCTCATCGTGGCCGGTTTCGAGCTGGGCACCGGCTACTCCGAGATGGCCGACCCTGTCGTGCAGCGGGAGCGGCTCGTCGCGCAGTCCGCGCTTGCCGCCGGCGGTGACGCCGAGGCGATGCAGCTCGACGAGGACTTCCTGCGCGCCCTCGAGTACGGCATGCCACCCACCGGGGGAATGGGAATGGGAATAGACCGGTTGTTACGCCTCCTGAAGGGCGTGGGAATACGCGAGACCATCCTCTTCCCGCTGCACCGGCCGGGATGAAACCGACCCCGCCTACAATCAGCTGATTTTTCGCCCCTTTGACGGATCACCGGGGTTCGCGCTTTAATTGTCCCGCGGATACTTCGGTGATGCACACGCGCTGTGACGATCGCCTAGATATTCGCCTCGAAGATCTCTGCAGCCTGGAAGGCGAAACCCGATGGCACAAAAAGTTCAGATCATTCTCGTTGACGACGTCGACGGCGGCGAGGCCGACGAGACCGTCCGGTTCGGTCTCGACGGAACCAGCTACGAGATCGACCTCTCGCGCAAGAACGCCCAAGCGCTGCGCGACACGTTTGCCCGCTACGTTGCCGAAGGACGCAAGGTCGGTAACCGCCGCAGCGCGAGTGGCCGCAGGTCGTCGTCGACGACGACGAGCGGTGACTCGCCCGCACAGATCCGGGAGTGGGCGCGTAACAACGGCTTCAACGTTCCCGCACGCGGCCGGGTCTCGGCCGAGGTGCGCGAGGCCTACGCGGCCGCGCACTGACGTAGACGTCTCCTCCTGGATTGTCCCGCCGGTTGTTCGCTCTGCGCGAACCACCCAGGTGGAACAAGGCCGTGTTCGCTCGCGTTGGAACAGTCATCGCGTCGTGGACTCATTGGATCGGCCTTTGCCACGGCGACTAGCATGGCCGAAGAGCACCCGTCAAGGCGAGCCAAGGGGAGACAATGTTCGAGAGGTTTACTGATCGCGCGCGACGGGTCGTCGTGCTCGCTCAAGAAGAAGCCCGCATGCTCAGCCACAACTACATCGGCACCGAGCACATCCTCCTGGGTCTGATCCACGAGGGGGAAGGCGTGGCGGCCAAGGCTCTGGAGAGCCTCGGCATCTCCCTCGATGCCGTACGCGGTCAGGTCGAGGAGATCATCGGCCAGGGCCAGCAGGCGCCCAGCGGACATATCCCGTTCACGCCGCGAGCCAAGAAGGTGCTGGAGCTCAGCCTGCGTGAAGCGTTGCAGCTCGGGCACAACTACATCGGCACCGAGCACATCCTGCTCGGACTGATCCGCGAGGGTGAGGGCGTCGCCGCGCAGGTCCTCGTCAAGCTCGGAGCCGACCTCAACCGCGTACGCCAGCAGGTCATCCAGCTGCTGAGCGGCTACCAGGGCAAGGAGACCGCAGCCGCCGGCGCTCCCACCGAGGGCGTGCCGAGCAGCTCGCTCGTCCTGGACCAGTTCGGTCGCAACCTGACACAGGCCGCTCGCGAAGGCAAGCTCGACCCGGTCATCGGCCGCGAGAAGGAGATCGAGCGCGTCATGCAGATCTTGTCGCGCCGCACCAAGAACAACCCGGTGCTGATCGGGGAGCCCGGCGTCGGCAAGACGACCGTCGTCGAGGGGCTCGCCCAGGACATCGTCCGCGGTGACGTACCCGAGACGCTCAAGGACAAGCAGATCTACACCCTCGACCTCGGCGCCCTCGTCGCGGGGTCCCGCTACCGCGGGGACTTCGAGGAGCGCCTCAAGAAAGTGCTCAAGGAGATCCGCACCCGCGGCGACATCGTCCTGTTCATCGACGAGATCCACACCCTCGTCGGGGCTGGGGCCGCCGAGGGAGCGATCGATGCTGCCAGCATCCTCAAGCCGATGCTCGCCCGCGGAGAGCTCCAGACGATCGGGGCGACCACCCTCGATGAGTACCGCAAGCACTTCGAGAAGGACGCGGCGCTCGAGCGCCGCTTCCAGCCGATCCAGGTCGCCGAGCCGTCGATCGCCCACACGATCGAGATGCTCAAGGGCCTGCGGGACCGGTACGAAGCCCACCACCGCGTGACGATCACCGACGAGGCGCTGGTCTCGGCGGCGACGCTCGCCGATCGCTACATCTCCGACCGGTTCTTGCCCGACAAGGCGATCGACCTCGTCGACGAGGCCGGTTCGCGGCTCCGGATCCGCCGGATGACCGCTCCGCCGGACCTGCGCGAGTTCGACGACAAGATCGCCGACGTACGCCGCCGCAAGGAAGGTGCCATCGACGCACAGGACTTCGAGGCCGCTGCCTCGCTGCGCGATGAGGAGAAGAAGCTTATCGCGGCCAAGGGCGAGCGTGAGAAGCAGTGGAAGGCCGGCGACATGGACATCGTCGCCGAGGTCGACGAAGAGCTCATCGCCGAGGTCCTCGCGATCGCGACCGGCATCCCGATCGTCAAGCTGAGCGAGGAGGAGTCCACCCGCCTGCTCAACATGGAGCAGGAGCTGCACAAGCGTGTCATCGGCCAGGAGGAGGCCATCCAGGCGATGTCGCGGGCGATCCGTCGTACGCGGGCCGGCCTGAAGGACCCGCGCCGTCCCGGTGGGTCGTTCATCTTCGCCGGGCCCTCGGGCGTCGGCAAGACGTGGCTCTCCAAGGCGCTTGCCAACTTCCTGTTCGGCGACGACGACGCGCTGATCCAGCTCGACATGAGTGAGTTCTCCGAGAAGCACACCGTCTCGCGGTTGTTCGGTTCGCCCCCGGGCTACGTCGGCTACGAAGAGGGCGGACAGCTGACCGAGAAGGTCCGCCGCAAGCCGTTCTCGGTGGTCTTGTTCGACGAGGTCGAGAAGGCCCACCCCGACATCTTCAACTCGCTGCTGCAGATCCTGGAGGAAGGTCGCCTGACCGACTCACAGGGCCGGGTCATCGACTTCAAGAACACTGTCATCATCATGACGACCAACCTCGGCACAAAAGACATCGCCAAGGGCGTCAACCTCGGCTTCAGCCAGGTCGGGGACGTCGCTGGCTCCTACGACAAGATGAAGGCCAAGGTCACCGACGAGCTCAAGCAGCACTTCCGGCCGGAGTTCCTCAACCGCGTCGACGAGATCGTGGTGTTCCCGCCGCTGACACAGGACGAGATCATCCAGATGGTCGACATGATGCTGGGCTCGGTCGAGGGACGGCTCAAGGACAAGGACATGGCCCTGGAGCTGACGTCGGCCGCCAAGGAGCTGCTGGCGCGGCGGGGGTTCGACCCGGTCCTGGGCGCGCGACCGCTGCGTCGTACGGTGCAGCGCGAGATCGAGGACACGCTCGCAGAGAAGCTGCTGTTCGGTGAGGTTCGTCCTGGCCAGATCGTGCTCGTCGACATCGAGGGCGAGGGACCCACGGCGACGTTCACGTTCAAGGGCGAGCCCAAGGGCGAGGTGCCCGACCAGCCTCCCGTGGAGGCCGCGGACGCCGGGTGAGACTGGCGCTGCGCACGAGCAGACACGCGCCCCGTACGGCTCCTCGAGTCGTACGGGGCGCGTCTGTCTACGTCGCGAGGGTGTACAGCGCGCCGGCCAGCGGTTCAACGAGACCATCGACCAGGAGACTGTCCAGCGAGCGCTCCCGCTGGACGTCGTCATCCCACGCCTGGTCGAGCCGGTGCTTGTCCACTGGCCCTGATGAGTCGCGCAACACCGCCAGCAACCTTCCTCGGCACTGCCGGTCCGTGCCGGCGTACGACTGGGAGCGCCGGGCAGCGCCCTCGGCGGCCGGGTAGCCCGCGGCTCGCCAGCGGCACTGCGATCGCACGGGGCAGGTCGTGCAGTGCGGTGTGCGGGCGGTGCAGACCAGTGCGCCTAGCTCCATGACCGCCACCGACCACCGGGCCGCCCGGTCTCGATCGGGAAGCAGGCTCTCGGCGAGCCGTCGCTCGGCAACCGACACGGTGGGGGAGGGCACGGCACGGCCCGCGACGACTCGGCTGAGGACGCGGCGGACATTGGTGTCCAGCACGGCGTGCCGCTGACCGTATGCGAAGGAGGCCACTGCGGCGGCCGTGTAGTCGCCGACGCCGGGCAGCGCCCGTAGCTGGGCCACGTCGTCCGGGACCCGACCATCGTGGCGTTCGGTGAGGATACGTGCGCAGGCGTGCAGCCTCAGCGCCCGGCGCGGGTAGCCGAGCCGGCCCCACGCTCGTACGGCCTCACCAGCCGGAACCCGCGCGAGGTCCGCGGGCGATGGCCACCGCTCGACCCAGGCCGCGTAGACGGGCAGGACCCGGCTGACCGGCGTCTGCTGCAACATCAGCTCCGAGACCAGCACGTGCCACGCCGTGGCCGTCACTTCGCGCCATGGCAGGATCCGCGCATTCGCCTCGTACCAGGCCAGGCAGATGTCGTGCAGGCGACCGGCGTCGACCGGGGTGCGGGAGACCGTTGGTCGTGCGTCGTCCATGGCGAGTCGATCCTCGCACGTCATCGCCGCAGGTTAGCGTTGCGGCCATGAGCGCAGATGTCCGTCCGGGTGGCGGGCAGCCGCGGTGGGTCTTCTGGCGGCGCAGGTTCGTGCTGCTCGGCGTCGTGCTGCTGCTCGCCTGGGGCGCTACGAGGTTGCTCACCGGACGCGAGCCCGGTCCGGCCGTCTCACTACCGCCGCCGTCGAGCACCGACAGTGATGCGAACTCTGCGCCGGCCGAGGGCAAGGACGACGGCAGACGCGCGCGTGCCGCGCAGCGCACCGACGAGCGCAAGGCCGTCACGGTCTCGCTCGGCCAGTCCTACGGCCCGTGCGACAGCGATGAGGTGATGGTCCGCCCCGCGGTCCCCGCGGACACCTACGCCGGAGGTTCGGTGCCCCTGGCGTTGGCGATGAGCACCAGCGAAAAGCTGGCATGCACGCTCGACCTGGCCGAGGCGCGCCTCCTGGTGGCGGTGGTCGCCGGTGACGGGGACGATTCTGAGACGGTGTGGGAGAGCGGGACGTGCCCAGCGGCGCTGCCGACCCAGGTCCTGCAGCTGGACCCGACCTGGGCCACGACGGTGCCGATGACCTGGTCCGGCGCGGCGTCGGGCGCGCGCTGCGCAGCGGACGCGCGGCCGGTGCGAGCCGGTGACTACACGATCAAGGCCGCGATGCTCGGTGGCGCCGCGGCCGAGTCGGAGTTCACCTTGGCCGTACGCCCGGTGCGCGAACCCCCCGACGACAAGAAGACCCCCCGCCGCTGACGACCCCCCGCAGACAACCCCCGCAGACAACCCCCGGTAAGCCTTACGTGATCTGCGCTGGGACTTACCGAAACGCCGCGACACGCCGCCTTGTGAACCGACGTGGGTAAGTCTCAGCGGAGTTGGGGTCAGACGTAGCGCTCGAGAATGCTGGACTCGGCGAGGCGGGACAGTCCCTCGCGGACGGTGCGGGCACGCAGGTCACCGACCCCTTCGACGGTCTGCAGGTCCTCGACGCCGGCCGCGAGCAGCTTCTGCAGCGTGCCGAAGTGGTCGACCAGCCGCTCGATGACCGCCCCGGGCAGCCGGGGGATCTTGGCCAGCAACCGGTATCCGCGCGGTGAGACCGCCGAGTCCAGGTGCTCGGCCGTGCCCAGGCTGATCGCCTTGGCGACGGCCGCCACGTCCACCAGGTCACTGGCGCTCACGTCGGCCAGGTCGTCCAGGAGCGCCGAGACAGACTTGGTACGCCTACCGCCGGGCATGTAGTCGCGAACCATCAGCTCACGCTCCATCTCGACCCCGGTCACCAGCTCTTCGAGCTGCAAGGACAACAGCCTGCCGTCCGTGCCGAGCTCCAGGACGTAGTCCTCGATCTCGGAGGCGATCCGGGTCACCATCTCCAGCCGTTGGGCGACGACGGCGACGTCGCGGACGGTCACGAGGTCCTCGATCTCCAAGGCCGTCAGGGCGCCGGAGACCTCGTCGAGACGGAGCTTGTAGCGCTCGAGCGTGGCGAGCGCCTGGTTGGCACGGCCGAGGATCGCGCTGGCCTCCTCGAGCACGCGGCGGGTGCCGCCGACGTAGAGCGCGACGATGTGCATCGATGCCGACACCGAGATCACCGGGACCGACGTCTGGCGGGCCACGCGATCTGCGGTGCGGTGCCGGGTGCCGGTCTCCTGGGTGAAGATCGACGGATCGGGCATCAGGTGCACGCCGGCGCGCAGTATCTGGGTCGCCTCACGGTCGAGGACGATCGCGCCGTCCATCTTGGCCAGCTCACGCAGCGCCGTCGCGGAGAAGGGCACGTCCAAGATGAAGCCGCCGGTCGCCATCGCCTCGATCTCGCGGTCCTGACCGAAGACGATGAGGGCGCCGGTGCGTCCGCGGAGGATCCGTTCGAGGCCTTCGCGCAGCGGCGTGCCTGGAGCGACGCTCGCCAGAGTGTTCCGCAGCTTGACCTCACTGGAGGTCTTGCTGATCCTGTCGCTGCTCGCCACGATGCTCCCGGGGGATGTACGTCGCGGCCATCCTAGGCGAGATCGCCGGCGCCACGGGCCAATCTCGGCGCACTCACAGCCAGGACGGTACGGCGTGACCCATCGGCGTGTCGCGGGGGCGACCGAAGTTGGGTCGGATCACCAGCCCGCACGCCTTGCCCTGCGCGAGCCCGAGGACCACCAGGGCGCTGTGGACGTCGTGCACCGGTATCACGTCCAGCCCATCGACGGCGTTGCTGCCAGCAGGGGCTGGCCCAGCATCGGCAGGTACGATCGCATGCCGGAAGCCGAGTCGTGCAGCCTCACGCAGCCGCGGGCCCAGCCCGCCGATGCGGCGCACCTCTCCTGCCAGCCCCACCTCACCGAGCGCGACCAGATCGGTGGAGACGACGTGACCGGCATGGGCCGATGCGATCGAGATTGCGGTGGCGAGATCGGCTGCGGGGTCGACCAGGCGAGCACCACCGACGGTCGCGGCGTAGACGTCGAAGCCATGGACTCCGACATCACAGCGCCGGGTCAGCACCGCGATGATCATCGCGACCCTGGCGGCGTCGAGGCCGCTGGTGGCCCGCCGGGGCGGACCGGTGGCCGTCTCGGCGACCAGCGCCTGGACCTCGGCGAGGAGGGGACGGCGTCCCTCCATCGTGACGGTGACGCATGTCCCCGAGACCGGCTCGCTGTGGCGCGAGACGAAGAGCCCGGTCGGATCGGGCACCTCGACGATGCCGTCCTCGGAGAGGTCGAAGCAGCCGATCTCGTCGACGGGGCCGAAGCGGTTCTTGACCGCACGCACGAGGCGCAGCCGCGAGTTGCGGTCACCCTCGAAGTGCAGCACCACGTCGACAAGGTGCTCGAGCACCCGCGGACCGGCGATCGATCCGTCCTTGGTGACGTGGCCGACCAGCAACGTGGCGATGTTGCGCCGCTTGCCGATCTGGATCAGGGCGGCAGCCACCTCACGCACCTGGGTGACGCCGCCGGGGGTGCCGTCGACCTCGGCCGAACCGATCGTCTGCACCGAGTCGACGACGAGCAGCGAGGGCTGAACCTGCTCGATGTGCGTCAACACCGCACCGAGATCGGTCTCGGCGGCGAGGAACAGCTGGTCGTGCACGGCTCCGGTGCGATCGGCGCGCAACCGCACCTGTGCCGCGGACTCCTCGCCGGAGATGTAGAGCGTGCGTTGCCCGAGCTGGGCCCACTGCGAGGCGACCTCGAGCAGCAGGGTCGACTTGCCGACTCCTGGTTCGCCGGCGAGCAGCAGCGCCGCGCCTGGGACCACTCCACCGCCGAGCACCCGGTCGAGCTCTGCGACCCCCGAGCTGGTCGCACGCGACGCCTCGATGTCGATCTCGGGCATCGGACGTGCCTTGCCGGTCACCGCGGCGGGCAGGGTGCGGCCCGTCGCCCGGGCGGCGCCTACCTCATCGACCGTGCCCCACGCGTGGCACTCACCGCAGCGGCCGACCCACTTGGTGGTGGTCCAGCCGCACTCAGAGCAGCGGTAGGTGGTACGGGGCGCCCTGGCGGTGGGTGTCTTGGCCATAGCGGTCACCGTAGGCCACGGCGCCGACAACGAGCGGACTCAGACGCGGACGACGCCGTTCGGCGTCGAGAACTGGGCGGCGACCACGCCGGGGGTGCCGTTGGGTGCGACCCAGCGCACCTCGAGATCCTCAAGTGCCTCCAGCGCCGGCTCACCGAGCCAGTCGGCCACCCGATGGGGGTCACCGGCGATCTCCAGCGCGGCGAGCTGGATGTCGCTCGGAGCGCTCTGCGACGGGTGCTCCTCTGCGGGCACGTCCCAGGAGATGACGAAGGGCAGCTGTGGGTCGGCCTGGAAGCCCTTGACGCCGATCTGCTTCCACTGCAGGTTGTAGCCGTCCGGCCGGTGCCGGTTGCCCTGGACCGCGTGCCGCCCGATCCGGTGCTCCACGGTGGCGATGTCGTCGACGGCGATCACCCAGCCGAGCCAGCCGCCGCCGAGATCGGAGCGGGCGCGTACAGCCTGGCCGAACGGCGCTTTGTCCGACGCGGGGTGATCGAGCACCTCGACGACCTCGATGTACTGCCTCCACTTGAGCGGCATCACCATGTTGCGGGTGCCGAACCGGGGGTGGACCCCGCCGTCGACGAAGGTCGCACCGAGCAGCCGGCTCAGCCGCGCGGTGGTCTTCGCCAGTCCGTCCGGGCCCACGGCGAACGAGAGATGATCGAGGCGCATGGCCCCATTGTGGCCAGGCAGACGGGGCCGTCAGACGGCGGGGTCGGCCGGGTGTGGCACCGGCGCCGCGCGGTCGCGTAGGAACGCCACGCAGTGCTCGACCAGCACGGCGTACGCGGGCGCACCCATGAGCGCGGTCAGCTCCGGTGCGGTGGAGACGTAGACGGGGTCGCTCCCTACGTGGGCCTCGGTGTTGGAGGAGCAGTACCAGTCGAGGTCGTGACCGCCCGGTCCCCAGGCGGACCGACCGTACTCGCCGACCTGGACCTCGGTGTAGCCCGTGCCGTCCCCGCGGTCGACCTCGCGGTACTGCCGCCGCAGCGGCAGCTGCCAGCAGACATCGGGCTTGGCCAGGTGCGGCGCGATGTCGTTGTCGAGTGCCCAGGTGTGCAACGCGCACCCGGCTCCGCCTGCGAACCCGGGTGAGTTGTGGAAGATGCAGGCGCCGCGATGGGTCCGGGTCTTGAGCTCGCCGTCGTCGTCGGTCTCGGTCCAACCGACTGCACGACCCTCACCCCGGTGCTGCCAGTGCTGTGGTCCGAGCGCGGCGACGAAGCCCGCGACCCGCGTGTGGTCGGCCTCGTCGGCGAAGTGTGCGCCAAGGCTGCAGCAGCCCGCGTCCGGCGAGGTGGCGTCGATGCCCTTGCAGCCCGAACCGAAGATGCACGTCCAACGCGATGTCAACCACGTCAGGTCGCAGCGAAAGACCTGGTTATGATCAGCGGGATCGGCGAACTCGACGAAAGCACGGGGGAAGTCGAGAGACACTTCTGGCACGTGCAGATCGTAGCCGCCGCTGATGCCCGATCGGAGAGCCGTCGTCACGGCCAGGCCATCCGCGCCCCGGGCGACCCTCGACGACGCGGTCGACTACGCGCTCTATCTCGATGTGCGGCCGCGACGGACACCCGGCAAGGCGGTCATGACCGGCCGGGACGTGACGCGGCAATGGCTCCGCAGACACCATGCCGACGGTCCGCGCCGCCTGCCGCTGCCGGAGCTGGTCCCCTCGACGTTCAGGGTGATCGAGCCAGGTCAGCGGCGGGCGAGGATGTCGCTCGCCACCAGGAGCGGTGCGGACGGTACCCGCCACCTGATTATCGCCTGGCAACCCGACGGCCAAGACGCACAGGCGACCCGTGTGTCGGTTCGTTCACGCTCACCTCGTAGCCTTCGTGCATGCGCATGGGCGTGCTCGACATCGGCTCGAACACCGGTCACCTGCTTGTCGTCGACGGCTACCGCGGTGCGCCCCCCATCCCTGCGTACTCCTACGCCGAGC
>JACCZT010000080.1 GCA_013695785.1 Nocardioidaceae bacterium
GGATCAGTCCCTCGTGCGAGGAGTGGAAGTCGACGGTGGAGAACTCCGCCGGGTCCACGCCACAGGCGTCCATGAAGGCCAGCGCCCGGTCGATCTCGGCGCCCATGCGCTCGTACCGCTGTCCCACCGGGCTGGTCCGCACGAAGTCGGTGTTCCACTCGTGCATGTGCCGCAGGTCGGCGTAACCGCCGGTGACGAAGGCGCGGGCGAGGTTGAGAGTCGCCGCGGAGGCGTTGTAGACATCGACGAGGCGATGGGGGTCCGGTTCGCGGTCGGCCGGCGTGAACTCGATCCCGTTGACGGCGTCGCCACGGTACGCCGCCAGGGTGACGCCGTCGCGGGTCTCGAGATCGCTGGAGCGCGGCTTGGCGTACTGACCCGCGATGCGGCCGAGCTTGACGACGGGCAGGCTGGCGGCGTACGTGAGCACGACCGCCATCGACAGCAGGACGCGCAGCTTGTTGCGGACGTTGTCAGCGGTGACGCCGGCGAGCGTCTCGGCGCAGTCACCGCCTTGCAGCAGGAACGCCTCGCCGCGGGCGACCGCGCCGAGCTTGTGGCGGAGCTGGTCACACTCGCCGGCGAAGACCAGCGGCGGCATGCGGCGCAGTCGCTCGACGGCGGCGTCCCGGATAGCCGGGTCCGCGTACCGCGGCTGCTGCGCGGCACCGACAGCGCGCAACGCCTCCAGCGACGGTAGTTCGTTGGGGATCGAGGTGCTCACGTGACAAGGATACGGCGCGGCGCGGTCGGGCAGGATGGCGACGTGACGACACCGCCGTCGGTACACCTGGAGCCGCTGACGCTCGAGGTGCTCGACGCGCTCGCGGACGACGACCTCGACCTCGCCAGTGCCCTGACCGGTTTGTCGATCCCGGACTCCATGTTGGACCAGGCGTGGCTGTGGCGGTTCCGCCGCGAGCAGCTGCAGCACACGCCGTCGGACCTGGAGTGGATCGTGCGCCTGATCGCCACTGCCGACGGCGAGGTGGTCGGGCACGCTGGGTTCCACGGCGGTCCGGACGAGGCGGGTACGGTCGAGATCGGCTACTCGGTCGTCATCGAGCGCCGAAGCCGTGGCTACGCCCGCGCCGCCATCGAAACGCTTCTCGCGTGGGCCGCTACAGCGCCCGCCGTTCGTACGGTCCGGGCGTCGGTCAGCCCGGACAACGCCCCGTCGTTGCACCTCGTCGAGTCGTACGGGTTCGTCCGCGCGGGCGAGCAGTGGGACGACGTGGATGGCCTGGAGCTGGTCTTCGAGCGGCAAGCGCGCTGACGCCGGCCACAAGACCACTGGCCGGCCGGATCACAGGACGCGGTCGAGGACGTCGTCGAGTAGTCGCCGGTCGAGGCGATGGACAGGCTCGGTGCCGCTGGTCGACACCGCGATCCCGATCCAGCTCGGCCGGGGAAGGGTGACGGCAAGCTCGACGGCGACGGGTCGTGAGCAGGCCGTCAAGTCAGGGCGACGCGCTAGCAGGTTGTCCAGATCCGGCTCGCCGGGACCGTGACCCCGCTGCCACAGCACCTCCGGCCCGGTCGAGGCCCAAGCATTCACGGCGCCGAGCTCGGCAAGCTCCAGGTCAGCGCTTGGCACCGTGCCAAGCAGCGCGAGCAGAGCGGTCTCGACCGGCCAGGCGTCCGCCGCAGAGTCGGGCGGGTGCAGGACGGTGCGCAATCGGTCGAGAGCGACATCGACGGCCGATGTCTCGTCGGACCGCCAGCGGACCCCGACGAAGGCCTGACCCGGCCACAGGCCTTCGATCGCGACATCGTCGTCGGCCGCCTGCACGACCCCGTCCAGAGCCTCGTGGGACGCATCGGCACGACCGGCGATCGTGAGTTCTCGCGCGGTCTCCCACCGACCGTCCGCGGCGGCCTGCACGACCGGCCTCCCCGTCGTGCGGGTCGATCGCGACAGCGTCAGCCACCAGGGCGGCTCTGGAACGATGGCCGCTCCCTGCCCCGAGGGCGGTGGCACGCGCGTCACCAGCCGCGGGTGCCGGGAGCGCCCTTGAACGGCCCGACCACCCGGGACGTGATCCAACCACCGTAGAAGTCACCGTCCTGGGCCTGCACCTGCTCGCCGTCGACCGTGCATGCGTCCATCCGGGCGGGGTAGAGCGCGACGTGTCCGGCCAGCGCGGCGTACGCGGCCACCGGGTCGGGGTAGGTCCACGCTCCGGCGACGTCGATGCGCTCACCGACGACGATGTCGAAGTACGCCGCCACGCCCTTCCACTCACAGAACGTGCGCCGCTCGACCGGTCGCAGGACACCTGGCACAAAGGCGGCCGCCGGCAGGTAGTACGTCGGCGGGTGGCTCGTCTCGAGCACCCGGTACGACCGCTCGGTCGCGGCGATCTGTTGGCCGGCGAAGGTGACCGCGACCTCCTCCGCGCTCGGCTCGAGCGCCGGCGGGCGTGGGTAGTCCCACACCGACTCCGGCTTCTTCGGCGAGACCCTCACCGCAAGACTTCGTGGGCTCTGCTCATCCGAAGAACACCTCGGCCTCGGCGTACAGCTCGGGGCTGACCAGCTTGAGCTCACCGGTGCCCTCGGACAGCGGTACGCGGACGATGTCCGTACCGCGCAGCGCCATCATGGTGCCGAAGTCGCCGTCCTGGACGGCGGTGATCGCGTGCAGCCCGAACCGCGTCGCGAGCCACCGGTCGAAAGCGCTCGGCGTCCCTCCCCGCTGCACGTGGCCGAGCACGACCGCCCGGGCCTCCTTGCCCGTGCGCCCCTCGATCTCCGACGCGAGACGCTCGCCGATGCCGCCGAGCCGGACGTGGCCGAAGGCGTCCAGGTCGCCGTTGTGCGTCGTCATCGGCCCTTCGGCCGGCAGCGCGCCCTCGGAGACCACGATGATGGGCGAGTAGTGGGTCGCGAACCGGCTCTCCACCTGCGCGCAGACCTTGTCGATGTCGAAGGGACGCTCGGGGATCAAGATGATGTTGGCGCCCCCGGCAAGGCCGCTGTGCAGCGCGATCCAGCCGGCGTGGCGACCCATCACCTCCACCACGAGTACGCGGTGGTGGGACTCGGCTGTGGTGTGCAGCCGGTCGATCGCCTCGGTGGCGATGTTGACGGCCGTGTCGAACCCGAAGGTGAAGTCGGTGCCGGACAGGTCGTTGTCGATCGTCTTGGGGACGCCGACGACGGCGACGCCGAGGTCGGCAAGCCGGGTGGCGACTCCGAGGGTGTCCTCGCCACCGATCGCGATCAACGCGTCACACCCGTGGCTGGTGAGGTTGTCCTTGATCTGCTCGACACCACCCTCGACCGCGAACGGGTTGGTGCGCGACGACCCGAGGATCGTGCCGCCGCGGGGCAGGATGCCGCGGACTTCGGCCACCCCCAGCGGGCGGGCGTCGTTCTCCAGCGGCCCACGCCAACCATCGCAGAAACCCACGAACTCAGCGGCGTACTGCGTGACACCCTTGCGTACGACGGCGCGGATGACCGCGTTCAGTCCGGGGCAGTCGCCGCCTCCGGTCAGGACCCCTACACGCACACGCCGCTCCTCTGCTCGAGACCAGGGCAACACGCTACCCCGCAGCAAGGGTCGCCTCACGGTCAGGTGTAATGCCGTGTGACCTTCTCTGTCGTCGGACGAAGCGAGGACGGTACGTCGTTGGGCGTCGCCGTCGCCTCGAAGTTCCTGGCCGTCGGATCAGCCGTGCCGGCCGCTCGGATCGGCCTCGGCGCCATCGCAACCCAGTCCTTCTGCAACACGCTTTACCGCCGCGACGGCTTGGAGCTGCTCGCGTCCGGCCGCTCGGCCCAGCAGACGCTGGACGAGCTGCTCGCCGCCGACGACCTGCGCGAGGAACGACAGGCAGGCATCGTCGACGGGCAAGGCGGCTCGGCGACCTGGTCGGGTTCGGGCTGCCTGTCGTGGGCCGGCGGCGTCACCGACACCGGGCTCGCCATCCAGGGCAACGTGCTGGTCGGCCCTGAGGTGGTCGATCAGATGTACGCCGCCTGGCGATCTGGGGCCGACCTGGCACTTCCCGAACGCCTGATGGCGACGCTGGCCGCCGGCGACGCGGCCGGGGGCGACCGCCGCGGCCGGCAGTCCGCTGCCCTCCTCGTGGTCTCCACGTCGGGCAGCTACACACCCGGTGACGACCTCGCGTACGACCTGCGCGTCGACGACCACCCCGACCCGGTCACCGAGCTTGGCCGGCTGCTCGAGCTGCACCACGTCTACTTCGACGCTCCGGACCCGGACGACCTGCTGCCGCTGGAGGGAGACGTTGCTGCCGAGGTCGTCGACCTGCTGTCCCGCGTCGGCCAGCCGTCGCTCGAGGTGTGGGCAGGGATCGAGAACTACGAGCTCAGGCTGGTCACCGACCATGTCGACAGGTTCGTCCTGAACCGGCTGCGTGAGGCCGCTCGCAGCCAGCCGCCGACCTAGGCCAGGGGCTCAGGAGGCCTTCGCGACGACGTCGGTCGTCTCCTCGCCGCCGTCGCCGTCAGCCGGGGACTTGGCACGCTCCTTGTCCAGCTGCTTGGCGCGGGTCGCGTAGAGGTCGACGTACTCCTGGCCGGAGAGCCGCATGATCTCGTACATGATCTCGTCGGTGATGGCCCGCAAGATGTAGCGGTCGTCCTCCATCCCCTCGTACCGGCTGAAGTCCAGCGCCTTGCCGAACCGGACGCCCGGTCGGGCGTACCGGCCGAAGATCCGACCCGGTGGCGCCACGATGGCGGTGTTGATGACGGCGACCGGGATCACCGGCACCTTGGCCTCGAGCGCGAGCCGCGCGACGCCGGTGCGGCCCCGATAGAGCCGGCCGTCGTGTGAGCGGGTGCCCTCGGGGTAGATCCCGCAGACGTCGCCCTCCCGGAGCAGCCGCAGCTGGGTACGGATGGCGCCCTCCGCGGCCCGTCCGCTCGTACGGTCGATCGGGACCTGGCCGGAGCCGGAGAAGAAGGTCTTCTGCATCCATCCCTTCAGCCCGTGCCCCTCGAAGTACTCAGCCTTCGCCACGAACGTCACCCGCCGCGGGATGGCCAGCGGCATGAACAGCCAGTCGCTGTACGAGAGGTGGTTGCTCGCGAGGATGGCTGCGCCTTCCTCGGGCACGTGTTCGGTTCCCTCTGCCCATGGACGGAAGATCATGCGGAGCAACGGCCCGATGAAGATGAACTTCAGCATCCAGTAGAACAACTCGCCTCCTCAGACGAGCAAACCTTACCCGCGCGCGGACCACTCGGCTGGCACGTGCGCTGAGATCCGGTGTACGGCACCGCGGAACTGCGCCAAGATGGACTCCATGACGATGACGGAGTCGGCCCGCCCGATGGCAGTCGACGGCGACCGGACCGGCGTGCTCCTCATCCACGGGTTCACCGGCTCGCCGGCGTCGGTGCGGCCGTGGGGTGAGCACTTCGCGGCGCTGGGCCACACCGTACGGATCCCCCGGCTACCCGGCC
>JACCZT010000115.1 GCA_013695785.1 Nocardioidaceae bacterium
ACCGTGCCCACGGCGCCGGGCTGCCAAGAGGTGAGCGTCGCGATGCCGCCGCGGCAGGCGTACCAGTGCTCGGAGGCGTGTGTGAGCGGCCAACGGCGGCCAACGGCGGCCAGGTGTGCAGATTTCCTGACTCGGGTGTGCAGACGCGCAAGCCAGCAGCCAGCTGACCAGGGATCACGCAATATCGTGAGGACCCCACACCCACCAACACCACCACCGGTGTTCACGGCGTCAGTGCAGGCCGAAGAACGCCAAGCACTCGTCCATGCCCGAGACGACCACCTGCTCTGGTCAGCCCGATGCCATCCACGTCTCGCGGCTGAGCCGCAGGTGGACCATCTCCCCGGCTTGTCCGTCGCGCTGCTGGACCGTGATGCCGTTGTCGACGTACCCGAGCCTGCGCGACGCGCCCAGCGATGCGTGGTTGTCGCTCCACGCCGACGTGATCGCGAATCGAGCTCCGAGCGGTCCGAACGCGAGGGCCAGCACCGCTGCGCGCATCTGCTTGCCCCACCCACGTCCCCGGACCGGGGCGGCCAGGAACGACGACGAGTCGACCGTCCGGAGCTTCACGAAGTCGTCGCCCTCCAAGCCCTGGTAGCCCAGCAGGTCACCGTCGCGGAAGACACCGAAGCTCAGTGCCCACGACTCCGGACGCCAGCTCCCTCGCGCGCGCCAGTAGTCCTGGTGCACCACTGCTCCGCGATTCTGCCGCGCATCCAGCCCGGCGTAAGTCGTCGACGACGGGTTCTGCTCGGCGTCGTCGGGGATGACATTCGAAAGTGACGCGAGGTCAGCCTCGGTCAGGTGCCGGAGCTCGAGCTCGGGCGTGCTCAGCTGGATGTCGAACATGGGCCAGTAGCGATTGCTCATGAGGTGGCGCGCCTGTACACCAGCGCCACGACGCCAGAGGGAAAGGTCGCGGAGTCGACCAGGTCGAGCCGCTGCGGTTGCTCCAGGTCCGCGAACAGGGGCGACCCGGTACCGACGGCAATCGGGTACACGATCAGCCGGTACTCATCGACGATCCCCAGCCGGGTCAACGACTGCATGAACTTGGCGCCTCCGTGCGCGACGATGATGCTGCCGTCCTGTCCCTTGAGCGTGTCCATCTCCGTGCGCGTGTCACCGCGGACGATGCTCGACTCGGTCCAGTCAGCCCTGTCCAGCGTCCTGGAGAAGACAACCTTGGGGATACGGTTCATGGGCTCGGCGAAGACCGAGTCAGCAGACGGCCAGTGCCGCGCCATGGACTCATAGGTCACGCGCCCCATGGCATGGATGCCTGCATGACGCAGCGACTCGGCCATCCACTCATCACGCACGTCGTCGGCCATGTCGTCGCAGAGACGTCCGAACTCGGTGTCGTCCACGGCGATGTATCCGTCCAGTGACAGTCCGGATACTTGTAACACCAGCTCGCGCATCGGGCTCAGTCCTGCCCAGGTCGGTCGGCGGCAGTGTTATCGGCGGACAGCAGCTCATCCAGGCTTGCCATGGCAACGTCGATCGCAAGTCGGTACTCGGGCACGAGGTGCAAAGTTGCCGGGTCAAGCCCGGGTGGCAGGTCACCGCGAAGATGCTCCTCCAGTGTCAGCAACCGGGGCCCGTACCCCCCGCCCATGCAATGGACAGCGTCGAAGATGTGGCCATCGACCTCCTGGCCGTCCCGGGTCGTGGCGTGCTCGAACTCCAGCTCCGTCCCGCCGTCGACGGCGCGTAACCGCAGCTCGATCTCGTCGGTCGTCGGCACCGCATCACCGAGCTCGACGGTCAGCAGGCGCGGCGCGTCACACGCCACCACCCGACCGGTGCCCAACGGGCCCTGCGTGAACGTCCCACCAAGGGTGAGGTCGCCCTCGACCGGGGCGTACCAGCGTCGCAGTCGCGCGGGGTCGGTGCACGCGTCCCACACGTCGTCGATGACCGCGTCGTAGGTGCGCCGGAACACCGCGCAGCGCGCGGGACCGCCGCCTATCGGGCGTCTGCGAAGCTCATAGCGCGTCGCGGTCTCATCCCTGGATTTCGCCACCATCTCGCTCCTCATCGGTTGTCGGCCGCGAGTTGCGGCGATCACGTCTTCCCCTCGCGAGCTCTGTCTCCAACGCATCCAAGCGCTGGCTCCAGAACTTGCGATAGCGACCCAGCCATTCGTCCAGCTCGCGCAGTGGTTCGGGCTCAACGGCATACAGCCGGCGTGTGCCCACCGCTCGTACGCTCGCAAATCCGTTCTCTCGAAGGACCCGAAGGTGCGCCGAGACAGCCGGTTGGGAGATTCCGAACTCATCCTGCACCACGGCGCCGAGCATGCCCGCGGGACTCTCACCATCGACGAGAAGCTCGAGGATGCGGCGGCGGACGGGGTCCCCCAACACATCGAACGCTTCCATGACCACACTGTATATAGTGTTGTCTATATAAGCAAACGCTGATATGGTCACGCGCGGTCCCGGGGCTGACCGATGAGTTCTTCAAGCCGCTGGGGTCCTATCCACGACGCCGACACCCGCGGGCCGTGCTCCAACGGGCCATCACAACGAAAGGTCGCTGTCATGAAGACATTCACCACCTGCCTGTGGTTCGACACCCAAGGCGAGGAAGCAGCGGAGTTCTACACGTCGCTGTTCCCCGACTCCACGATCACCAACGTCTCGCGCTACGGCGAGGGCGGGCCCCGGCCTGCGGGGACGGCGATGACAGTGGACTTCGAGCTCGACGGACGCGGATTCGTGGCCCTCAACGGCGGCCCAGACTTCACCTTCAACGAGGCGGTCTCCTTCCAGGTCTGGTGCGAGTCACAAGAAGAGGTCGACTCCTATTGGAACCAGCTGGTCGAGGGCGGCTCGGAAGGGGCGTGCGGTTGGTTGAAGGACAAGTTCGGTCTGTCCTGGCAGATCATCCCGACCGTGCTCGGCGACCTGGTCGGTGGGCCCGATCCAGAGGGTGCGGCGCGCGCCATGACAGCCATGCTGGGCATGAAGAAGATCGACATCGCCGAGCTGAGGCGGGCCTACGACCAACCCTGAGTGAATCCGCCGGTCAGGTCAGTGCGAGGCGGAGTCGCGCCTCCTCCGTTGCCGCGCCTGCGTCGGCCGCGGACAGTGCCAGCCACGCCGCCCCCGCTGCCCCGTCCGACGCGGAACACACAGGACCCGAATGGGCCTCGGCCACCAGTGACCGCAGCCTGGCACCGACTGGTGAGGAGCGCGCTGCCAGGCCTCCGGCCAGCACGATCGGCGTACGCTCGTCGGTCCTGCGAACCCGTCCGACGGTCACAGCCAGCAGGCGAGCGGCCTCCTCGACGATGCGCTGCGCCACCGGGTCACCGGCGGCGTGCGCCGCGGTGACCAGCGGTGCCAGCTCTGCGAGCAGAACAGGCGGTCCGGTGTTGAGCCTGTGAATGACTCGGAGCCGCCCCGGGTTCGGGCCCGGCCCCTGCGCCGCTCCCCACGCGTTGAGCTCGCGGAGCACCGACTTCGCCAGGGGTCCAAGCCGTTCACCAGCGTCCAACGTGCGCAAGGTCGCTCGTGCGGCCTCGCGGCCCAGCCAGAAACCCGACCCGTCGTCGCCGAGCAGCCAGCCGTGGCCGTCCGCGATGCGTACCAGGTGGCGCTGACGCAGCGATCCGGCCACAGCGCCGGTCCCAGCGATCAGTACGGTGCCGTCGGCCTCGGCCGTGCCTGCCGCGAAGGCGACCTCGAGGTCCGTCACGTACGTCGGGGCACATCGCACACCCGCCTCCCTCCACACGCGGGCGAAAGCGTCGCGAACGGTGGGCTGCTGCAACGCCGAGCCGCCGGCCATGCCGACCACCGCCGCGCGTACCCGGGCCGGGTCCAGCCCTGCGAGAGCTTCACGAAGGGCATGGCCGAAAGCGGCCGCCGCCGTGTCGGGATGTGAGACCGGGTTGCCGCCGCCGGCGCTGCCGCGGCCCAGTGGGCTCCCGTCCCATCCGATGGTGAGAACGCGCGTGGACGTGCCGCCGACGTCGCCTCCCAGGACCATTCGGTCGTCTGCGGGTGTGATCGGGTCCGGACCCATCCGATGCTCCCCTCAGAGCCAGCGACGATCACCGGGCACGGCTCCGGTTGCTTGACATTGTGGCCCGTTTGGACAAGGTTCGCCCCATGGCAGGCAGCGTGAGTGCCGACGCGTACGTGGATGCACTGGCGCCCCTCATTGCCAGGGTCAGCGAGCAGACCCCCGCGGTCGAGAAGGCGGCAGACCTCGTCGTAGCATCCGTTCGCGACGATGGGGTCCTCCAGACGTTCGGGTCCGGCCACTCCGAGGCCCTTGCCATGGAGCTCGCAGGTCGCGCAGGTGGCCTGGTGCCGAGCAACCGGATCTCGCTGCGTGACGTAGTCATCTTCGGTGGTGAGTCAACGGACGTCCTCAGCCGGGGCGTGCTCGAGCGTGATCCCGCGGTCGCCCAGAAGCTCTACGACCTGGCCGCCCCACACGAGGCAGACGTCTTCGTGATCGCCTCCAACTCCGGCGTCAACGGCTCGATCGTGGAGATGGCCCAGATCGTCAAGGAGCGCGGCCATCCTCTGATCGCGATCACGTCGGTCACCCAGAGCACAGACCTGGAGTCCCGGCATCCCTCGGGCTCGAAGCTCTCCGACCACGCCGACGTACTCCTGGACAACTGTGCACCGTACGGCGATGCCGTTCTGGACCTCCCAGGCGGTGGCAAGGTGTGCGCGGTTTCGTCCATCACCGCCGCGCTGCTGGCCCAGATGCTCACCGCGGAGATCGTCGGTCGCCTTGCCGCGGCCGGCGAGACACCGCCTGTGTATCTGTCCGCGAACATCCCCGGCGGCGACGAGCACAACCACGCCGTCGAACGACGGTACGAAGGCCGGATCCGGCGCACCGCGTGACCCATCAGAGATCGTCACCCAAGGAGAAGATCTGAATGAACGCCCCTCACAACTACTCACGTCGGGTTTTCCTGCAACGTGCCGGCCTGGCTGCGATGGCCGTCGCAGGCAGTTCCGTCCTCGCTGGCTGCGCCAGCGGAGGTGACGGCGAAGACACCGTGAGCGGAGGTGGTGCTGACAAGTCTGCTGAGAACCCGTTCGGCGTGAATGCAGCCGACCCGCTCACCGTCGTCATCTTCAACGGCGGGTACGGCGATGACTACGCGAAGTTCCACGAAGGGCTCTACACGAGCACGTTCACAGAGGCCAAGATCGACCACAAGGCGATCACCGACATCCGTCAGCAGATGCAGCCGCTGTTCAACGCGGGGAACCCGCCGGACGTCCTCGACAACGCCGGCGCGGAGGCGATGCCCATCTCGACCCTGGCCGACACCGGACAGCTCACCGACCTCACGCCCCTGTTCGACGCAGACGCGATCGGGCAGGACGGCACCGCGGTGCGCGACACTCTCAACCCGGTGGCGATCGAGTCGGCCGAGTACGCCAGCAAGCCGATGGTGCTCAACTACGCGCTGCAGGTCTACGGCTTGTGGTACGACCGGGCGATGTTCGATGAGAAGGGCTGGGAGCCGGCGGAGACCTGGGACGACTTCCTCGCCCTGTCAGAGGAGATCAAGGGAGCGGGCATCGCTCCGATGGCACACCAGGGCAAGTACCCGTACTACATCCAGCAGGTCTTGATGGACATGGCCGTCAAGCACGGTGGCCCGGAGGTCGCCTACGCGATCGACTCACTCGAGCCGAACGCGTGGAAGAACGAGTCGATCACGATGGCCGCCGAGGCTCTGCTGGAGATCAAGTCGAAGGGCTACATGCTGGAAGGCACCGAGGGCCTGGACCACATCCAGTCGCAGACGAAGTGGAACGAGCACAAGGCCGCCTTCATCTGCTGCGGATCGTGGTTGGAGAACGAGCAGAAGAGCGTCGCACCAGCGGGTTTCGAGACGACGGTTGCGCCGACCCCGCTGCTGCCCGGCGCCGCACTGCCGTTCGACTGCACCCGTGTCGAGGCGGCCGAGGCGTTCATCGTCCCCTCGAAGGCCGCGAACCAGGCCGGCGGCATGGAGTACCTGCGCACCATGTTGTCGAAGGAGGGCGCGGCGGAGTTCACCAAGCTCACCGCGGCACCGACAATCGTCAACGGTGCCACCGAGGGCCTCGACCTCTCGCCGGGAGCCGCGTCGTCGATCGCCTTGATCGACTCCGGTGGCGACAACAACTGGAACTACTACTACGGCATCTGGTACTCGCCGATGGATCCCAAGATCCAGTCGGCCGTGGCAGAGCTCGCCGCTGGTCGGGTGAGCGCAGCGGAGTTCACCACCGAGTGCCAGAAGGCTGCCGACGAGACCGCCAGCGACCCCGCCACCCAGAAGAGGACCCGCTCCTAGCCACCCATTGGTCAAAGAGGAGGCTTCGTGCAGCACGGCAGGTACCCGTTCATCGTGGGGTTCTTGATCCTTCCCCTCACCCTGTACGGCGTCTTCGTGATATCGCCGTTCGTCCAGGCGTTCCACTACTCCTTGACCGACTGGAGCGGCGTGTCACCGGATTTAAGCTACGTGGGTCTGCAGAACTTCCAGACCCTCATGCGAGACGGGCTGTTCCTCCAGGCACTGCGCAACAACGCATTGCTGCTCCTCGGACTGCCGGCCATCACCGTCATGCTCGCCTTGTTCTTCGCCTTCCTCCTCAACGTCGGTGGAGCCAAAGGAAAAGCAGGTGTCCAGGGCATCCGCGGCAACGGGTTCTACAAGCTGGCGTTCTTCCTGCCTCAGGTGCTGTCGGTCCCGGTCATCGCGGTGATCTGGGCGGTGATCTTCGATCCCACGTCCGACGGCCTGGCGAACTCCGCCCTGGGTTGGGTCGGGTTGGGGTCGTTCGGGTGGCTGGCCGACCCCAACCTGGCGCTGTACTCGGTGCTGTGGGTGCTCATCTGGGGGAGCGTCGGCTTCTATCTCGTCCTGTTCAACGCCGCGATGTCGTCGATCCCGCGCGACATCTTCGAGGCTGCTCTCATCGATGGTGCAGGGAGGTTCTCGACCTTCGTCAGGGTGACGATGCCGCTGTTGTGGGACACGATCCAGACGTCGTGGGTCTACCTGGCGATCCTGTCACTGGACGTCTACGCACTGGTGGCCGTGATGACTGCCGGTCCTGGTGGTCCCGACAACTCGACCCAGGTGATTTCCCTGCAGATCGCTCAGAACGGCTTCCAGTTCGGCCGAGCGGGATATGCCTCGGCGATGGGCGTCGTGTTGTTCTTCCTCACGTTGATCATCGCCACGGTGATGCTGCGCCTGACCCGGCGCGAGCGGATCGAGTACTGAGAGGACACCATGGCTGTTGCGACCCAACCACGAGAGCCCGCCGGGGTGGACGAGAACGGGTCCGCCGGCAAGCCCGCTCGCGGTACGCGACCCGTGTCGGGCGGAGCCTCGGGAGACTCCGCGGTCAACGTCTTTTCCCACACGGTCCTGATCGGCTGGTCGATCCTGGTGATGATCCCGTTCCTGTGGGCTCTGGTCGCATCGACGAAGACATCGCGGGAGATCTTCGGCGACCCCTGGGCGCTGCCGGCCTCGCCGCAGTGGTCGAACTTCTCCAGCGCATGGGACAAGGGTGTCGGGGACTACCTGCTCAACAGTCTCATCGTCGTCTCCGGCGGCGTGCTCCTGACCATGTTGCTGGGCTCGATGACCGCCTACGTCCTGGCGCGGTACGAGTTCAGGGGCAATCGCTTCATCTACTATCTCTTCGCCGCCGGCATGATGTTCCCGGTGTTCCTGGCCATCGTGCCGCTGTTCTTCGTGGTCCAGAACCTCGGCATGCTGTCGACGTACCACGGGCTGATCCTGGTGTACGTCGCCTACTCCCTACCGTTCACGGTGTTCTTCATGCATTCGTTCTTCCGGACGCTGCCGACCTCGGTCGCCGAGGCCGCGATCATGGACGGCGCCTCGCACACCGGGGTGTTCTTCCGGGTGATGCTGCCGATGGCCAAGCCCGGGCTCCTCAGCATCGCGATCTTCAACGTGCTGGGGCAGTGGAACCAATTCGTGCTGCCGGCGTTCTTGTCCCCGGAGAAGCCGGTCCTGGCCCAGGGAATCGCGACACTTCTGGCCAGCCAGCGCTACGAAGGCGACTGGGGTGCCCTCTTCGCGGCCCTCACCGTCGCCATGGTGCCGGTCGTTGTCGTCTACCTCGTCTTCTACCGCCAGGTGCAGGCCGGTCTCACCGGCGGCACGCTGAAGTAGGGTGCAGCGTGATCCTCCCCCGAGAGACCCATCTGAGGGTCGAGATCGCCACCCAGCCGGACAACTGGACAGCCGCCGCCGAGCTCGCCAAGACGTACGCCGCGGTGCTCCCCAGGCCCGGTGAGAGGGTGGCGGTGATCGGGTGCGGTACGTCGCTGTTCGTGGCTCGCGCCTACGCAGCGGCACGTGAGACCGCCGGACTGGGCGAGACAGACGCCTGGCCCGCGAGCGCTGCGCCGTTGCACCGTGCGTACGACCGGCTCATCGCCATCAGCCGGTCCGGCACGACGACCGAGGTGCTCCAGGCGCTGTCCGACGACCAAGCGAACCCGCCCGTCACAGTGATCACGTCGAGCGAGGGCACACCGATACTCGGCCTCGGTGACCCGATCCTGCTCCCTCAGTTCGACGAGAAGTCAGTGGTCCAGACCAGGTTCGCCACCTCCGTCCTGGCGCTCCTGCGAACGCACCTGGGGGAAGACCTGGCTGCCACGGTAGCCGCGGCCCGCGCTGTTCTGGCCGAACCCGACGAGGCATACGACGTCGTACGCGCCGCCGAGCAGATCACGTTCGTCGGCATGGGGTCTGCCGCAGCTCTGGCCGAGGAGGCCGCACTCAAGCTGCGCGAGGCGACTCAGTCCTGGACCGAGTCCTACTTGGCCACCGAGTACCGCCACGGACCGATCAGCATCTCCGCGCCGGGCCGGGTCGTGTGGGCGCTCGGGCCGCTGGTGCCGGACTTCGAGCGGGACGTGGCGATCACCGGGGCACACCTGGAGCATCGTCAGATCGACCCGATGGCAGACCTGGTCCGCGTGCAGCGACTCTGTCTGCTGCGCGCGGCCGACAAAGGGGTCGACCCGGACCGGCCCCGCAACCTCGAGCGCTCCGTCATCCTCGGATCGTGACGCTCCCACCGCTGCCTGCCGATGCGCGTGTGCTCGCGGTCGACGTCGGGGGGACCACGCTCAAGGCGGAGGTGCTCGACGGGCGTTCGCAGGTGCTGGCGACCGGTGTCGAGCCGACCCCCCTTGGTGACGACGCCCTCGGGGCTGTCTCGCGTCTCGGCAGCCGTCTGATCGACCAGGTCGAGGCGCAGGGTCATGGACCGGTCTCCCGCGCAGGACTTGCCCTGCCTGGCATCGTCGACCGGGCCAGCGGAGTGGGCGTCTTCAGTGCAAACGTCGGGTGGCGCGACCTGGAGTTCGGGCCACCGCTGGAGAGATCGTGGAACATGCCGGTCCTGGTGGACCATGACGTCACCATCGCCGGATGGGCCGAGTGGAAGGTCGGCGCCGCACAGCGCTGCGATGACATGTTCTTCGTCGGGCTCGGCACCGGCGTCGCGGCTTCGATCGTCGCGGGCGGACATCTGCTGCGCGGCGGGTTGACCCAGGCGGGCGAGCTCGGTCATGTCGTCGTGCGCCCAGGTGGCGCGCTGTGCGGCTGCGGCAACCGCGGGTGTTTGGAAGCCATCTGCTCAGCCAGCTCGATCGCTCGTACCTATGCGTCCGCGTCGGGGCGACAGGTGGATAGCGCAGCCGATGTCGTCTCGGCGCTTGACGACGATCCGGTGGCCGCACACGTCTGGGACGAAGCGCTCTCCGCACTCGCCGACGGCCTACTCAACGTGGTCAACCTGCTCTCACCCCGCATCATCGTGCTCGGTGGCGGGCTGGCCGGCGCTGGAGACGCCTTGGTCAAGCCGCTGTCGGAGAAGATGACTGCGCGGGCACGCTTCGTGCCCGTACCCGACATCGTCTGCGGGACGTTCGGCGCGCAGGCCGCCGTCATGGGTGCCGGGCTGCTCGCCCTGCGCGGCGCGGCGGAGGACTGATGACTCAGCCGGTGATAGTGCGGGGGCATCTGGTGACCCCGGACGCTGAGATTCCCGACGGAGTCGTCGCCGTCGAGAACGACATGATCGTCTACGCCGGGACCGTGGGCGAGTGGCGACAGCGCCAACCCGGTGCGGCGCTTCCCGAGCCCGTGGGCACGGTGCTGCCCGGCCTCGTGGACATCCACTGCCACGGAGGCGGTGGCAAGGCCGTGACGACGACCGATGCCGACGAAGCCGCAGCCGTAGCTGTCCACCATGCGCAGCACGGCACGACGAGCCTGATGGCCAGCCTGGTGACAGCTCCGCGAGATGTGCTGCTGGACCAGGTGCGCGCTCTCTTGCCTCTGGTGTCGAGCGGTGAGCTCGCCGGTCTGCATCTCGAAGGCCCGTTCCTGTCGCCCGCGCGCTGCGGCGCACAGTCCCCGGAGTTCCTCACCGCACCCGACATCGGACTGGCCGACGAGCTGCTGGCTGCGGGGGACGGTGCCATCAAGGTGATGACTCTCGCCCCGGAGCTGACGGCGGCACCAGATGTGGCGACCCGGTTGTGCGAGGCGGGGGTGACGGTGGCGCTGGGGCACAGCGACGCCTCGTACACCGAGTTCAGGCAGGCGTTGCGCGCACTCGACGGCCTCGGGTTGGTCACCCACCTCGGCAACGGCATGCCGGCGTTCCACCATCGCTCCGTCGGCCCGGTTGGTGCCTCGCTCGTGGAGGCGGCGGCCGGACGCGCCGTCGTCGAGGTCATCGGCGACGGCGTGCACGTCGATCCCGGATTCGTCGCGCTGGTGTTCGCGACCGCTGCCACTGGTTCGGTCGTGCTGGTCACCGACGCGATGGCGGCAGCCGGGATGAGCGATGGTGACTACGAGCTGGGCGCCCAACGGGTTCAGGTTCGCGACGGGGTGGCTCGCCTCAGCGGCGAATCCGCTCCGCAATCAGCGCAGACGTCGATCGCCGGTGGCACCAGCCACCTCGTCGAGGTGGTCGCCCGCACCGTTCGCGAGGCCGGAGTCCCGCTCGTCGACGCGGTGACGGCGGCAAGTCGGACACCTGCGCGCGTTCTCGGTGTCGCGGGACAGTGCGGCGCACTCGAGGCGGGGCTCCGGGCCGACCTGGTGGTCGTCGATGCGGACCTGCGGCCGGTGCGGGTGATGCGGCGGGGGCAGTGGTTGTCGTGATCGTCACGGTCACCGCCAACCCGGCCTACGACGTCACCTACGAGATGTCCGATCTCGTCGTGGGAGGGGTGCATCGCGTCCGCGAGGTGCATCAGCAGGTCGGAGGGAAGGGTATCAACGTCGCCCGCGTGCTCCAGGGTCTCGGTGAGTCGACCGTGGCGGTGGTTCTCGGGGACAAGGCGTTCGGCGAGGAGGCCCGCGCGCAAGGGCTCGACCTGGACCTGGTCGAGGGGCTGCCTGCGGTACGCAGGACCGTGGTGCTGCACACAGCGGACGGGACCACGACGTCGCTGTGGGAACCGGGGGAGCCGGCTACGAGGTCGGCCGTCGACCAGCTCCGGGCCCGGGTGTCGGCGCGGATGCCGGACACGACCGGACTGGTGGTCTCCGGCAGCCTGCCGCCGGGGGTGTGCGACGACCTTCCGGCTCGGCTGGCCGAGCAAGCCGTCGCCGCGGGGGTCCCGGTCATCGTGGACGTGGACGACGAGGCGCTCAGGGTCGCCTCGAAGGTGACCGGTGTCGTCCTCGTGCCCAACGCCGACGAGCTGTCACGGCTGACCGGCTCCAGGCTGCCCGGTGTCGCCGAGGTCCTCGTGGCCGCGAGGACGTGCGTCGACGACGGTGCAGCGGCAGTGGTCGCGACCCGCGGGGAGGACGGTCTGCTCGCGGTGACACCGGAGTGCGCCTGGCTGGCGAGGCTCGACGCTCCGCTCGCCGGCAACCCGACCGGCGCAGGGGACGCCACCGTGGCAGGGGTGATCAGGGGACTCGCCGCCGCACGCAGCTGGCCCGATCTGCTGCGCGACGCGGTGGCGCTGTCGGCCGCGGCTGTGCTGGCACCGAAAGCGGGTTGCGTGGACAGTGGCGTGTACCGCGAGCTTCTGCACCGGGTCACCGTCGATGAGGTAGAGATGTCGGGCCGTACACCATGAGCCTCGTCGCAATGTCCGACGCGGTCGCCAGTGTGGGTCCGGGGGCGTTGGGTGCCTTCAACGTGATCCAGCTCGAGCACGCCGAGGCGATCG
>JACCZT010000005.1 GCA_013695785.1 Nocardioidaceae bacterium
CCGAGCGACGTTCGAGGTGCTTTTTGGGATTTCTCGTGCGAGAGTCGGGTCCACGGTCGCGTCAGTGAGGGAGCTGCGGCCGTCGATTAGGGGAGGTTCGATGGTTGGTCGTCTAGTTGCTTCGCCGAGGACGCCGTCTTGAGCGGCACGGGCGGACTCTCGCCGGAGGTGGCGAGATGGTTCGCGCGACGGACGTCGGTGAGCGACCAGTGGTGCCGCAAGCGGCTCGTGGAGGCCAAGGGCAGGACACGAGTGAGTGTGGTGCTGCCGGCGCGCAACGAGGCCCCGACCGTCGGCGCGATCGCCACCGCGCTACGACGCGAGCTGATGGAGGACCTGCCCCTCATCGACGAGCTCGTCGTCATCGACTCGCAGTCCACCGACGCGACGGCCGAGGTCGCGGCGCGAGCAGGTGCCCGGGTCGTTTCACAAGGCGACGCACTGCCACGGATGGGTGACGTTCCCGGCAAGGGCGAGGCTCTGTGGAAGTCGCTCTTGGTCACCGACGGCGACATCGTCGCGTTCATCGACGCCGACCTGCGGCGCTTCGACGCCCAGTTCGCCGTCGCTCTGCTCGGCCCGCTGCTGAGCAATCGCGACGTCGGATTCGTCAAGGCCTTCTACGACCGACCTCTCGCGGCCGGCACGACGCTGATGCCCGCAGGCGGGGGTCGTGTCACCGAGCTGGTCGCCCGCCCGCTGCTCAACGAGCACTGGCCCGTCTTGGCGGGCATCATCCAACCACTGGCGGGGGAGTACGCTGCCAGGCGCCAGCTGCTCGAGCAGCTGCCGTTCGTCTCGGGCTACGGCGTGGAGATCGCGATGCTCATCGATGTCGTCGAACGCTGGGGTCTGGCAGCGATGGCGCAGGTCGACCTGGGTTGTCGCGAGCACCGCAACTCCGACGACGCCGCCCTCGGCCAGATGGCAGCCCAGGTGCAGCTCGCGGTGCTGTCGCGGCTGCGCTCGCACGACAAGGCGGTCTTCACCAGCAAGCCGGGCGACATGCTGACCCAGTTCGAGCGGCAGGGGGAGACCTTCGTGCCGAGGACGACGTACGTCGGGGTCACCGAGCGCCCACCGATGGCACAGATCGCGGAGTACCGCCGGCGGGTGACGCGGGAGCCGGTGTGAACCTGACGGTGCTCATGAACGCCGGGCCGTGGCTCAGCGTCCCGCCGGACGGGTACGGCGGCATCGAGACGGTGGTCGCGACCCTCGTCCCCGAGCTGCGCGCACGTGGCGTCCGGGTGGTGCTGGCGACCGTGGGCTCGAGCACGCTGCCGGCAGACGACTACCTGACCGTCTTCGACGAGCCGCAGTTCCGCTCGATCGGCGCACCGTACAACTCCGTGTCGGGCATCGCGCACGCCCACATGCAAGGGGTGCTCGCCTACCTTCGCGAGCACGGCGACGTCGACGTCGTCCACGACCACCTCGAGGTCGTCGGACCTGCCGTCATGGCCGCCATGGGCGGTGCCGCGCCGCCGACCTTGCAGACCCTGCACTGGGACCTGCGCAAGCACCCCGACTTCTACGGCACCTTCGACGGGTGCGGTCGGGTCAGGTTCGCCGCGGTGTCGCAGTCGCAGCTCGATCGGGCGCCGACCAACCTGCGCGAGCAGGCCATCGGCATCGTGCCGCTCGCGGTGCCCCAGCCACCGCAGGTGCCGCCGGCGCCGACGCGCGGCGACCAGGTCGTCGTCCTCGCCCGCATCACCAGGGACAAGGGACAGGACCTCGCCGCGCACGCATGCCGGCTGGCCGGTGTCCCCCTGGTCCTCGCCGGTCCGGTGGCCGGCATCACAGAGCCGGCGGAGCTGTACGCCCACCTCGAGGACCCGGCCGACCCACTGCATGCCCACCCGGACGTGCGCTTCTTCCTCGACGAGGTGGCGCCGTTGGTCGACGGCGACGGCGTCCGGTGGGTCGGCGGTGTCGCCGGCAGTCAGAAGGAGGAGCTGCTCGGCAGCGCCCGGGCCCTGCTCGCTCCGAACCGCTGGGCCGAACCCGGTGCGACTGGGGTCGTGGAGGCGCTGGGCCGGGGAGTCCCCGTCGTCGCGACCTCGCTCGGTGTGCTGCCGTCGTTGGTGTGCCACGGGGTCACCGGCTACCTCGCCGACGACGTAGCGCAGATCGCGGACTACCTCGGGCAGCTCGACGCGATCGCGCCCGAGGCTTGCCGGGCGTCCGTAGCGTCGTGGACGCCGGCCGCGATGGCCGGCGGCTACCTCGACCTGTACTCCACCCTCGCAGCGTCGAACCGGGTGCCGAAGGTGGCGGTACGGTGACGCGGATCGCCCTCGTCGGTGCGGGCGCCGTCGCGCAGCGCCACGTCGACGTCCTGCGCGGCCTCCACGGGGTCGAGGTGGTCTCGGTGGCCGACCCGGCGCAGGCGGCGGCGTCGTCGCTGGCGAGCTCCTGCGGCGCGAGGGCGTTCACCAGCGCCGAGGAGAGCCTGGATGCGGTGCCGGCGGATGCCGTCTACATCTGCGTCCCTCCGTTCGCCCACGGCCCCCCGGAGGTAGCGGCTCTGGACCGTGGACTGCCCATCTTCGTGGAGAAGCCCCTCGCCCTCGATCTGCCCACCGCGGTCGCACTCGCGGACCGGGTCGCAGCGGCGGACGTCGTCACCGGCACCGGCTACCACTGGCGCTGCCTGGACACGCTCGACCGGGCCCGTGACCTGCTGTGCGAGACTCCTCCCCTGCTGGCGATGGGCTACTGGCTCGACAAGCGCCCACCCGTGGGCTGGTGGGGGCGGCGGGACCGTTCCGGTGGGCAGGTCGTCGAACAGCTCACCCATGTGCTCGACCTCGCGCGGGTGCTGCTCGGCGAGGCCGAGGCGGTCTACGCCGTCGGCGTCCTCGACGACACCGAACCGCCGCAAGGGGGCGAGGCCGACGACATCGAAGCGGCCACCGCGGCCACCGTACGATTCGCCTCTGGCGCCGTCGCCACACTTGCGGCGACCTCGCTGCTCAGCGCCAAGAGAGCGGCCGGGCTCGACATCATCGGTCGGGGGCGGACGCTGGAGCTGTCCGAGGTGGCGCTGATCGTCGATGACGGCGCGACCCGGGTCGAGCACACCCCGTCCGTCGACGCCAAGACCCTCGTCGACGCCGAGTTCATCGCCGCGGTGCGCGGGGAGCGCGAGAGCACCCGCGCGCCGTACGCCGAGGTGCTGGGCACCCACCGCCTCGCGTGCGCGCTGACGGAGTCGGTCGCCACAGGTCGGCCGACCCGGATCGTCTCGTGAAGCGCCACAACCTCGTCATCATCGAGCCCGGGCGGGTCGAGCTGGTCGAGGAGACGCTGCCAGAGCTGCCCGACGGGGGGCTGCTGCTTCGGACCGTCGCGACCGGACTGTCTGCCGGCACCGAGCTGACGTTCCTCAAGGGCGACAACCCGGGACTGCACGCGAGGCTGGACGCCGAGATGGGCTTGTTCGTCCCACAGACGCAGGATGACACCAGCTACCCGGTGCGTCGGTTGGGCTACATGGAGGTGGCTCGGGTCGAACAGAGCCGTACCGATGCGTTCGCCGTGGGCGACGTCGTCGCTACCGCTTACGGGCACGCCACGGCCCATGTCTCAGACCCGGTACGTGAGCACGTCGTGCCGCTACCGCCGGACCTCGACGTCCTCCTCGGCGTCTACGTCGCGCATCTCGGCCCGATCTGTGCCAACGGGTTGCTGCACGCTGCCGCCGAGACCACCGGCGGCGCCGTGACGTCGTTGGGTCAGGGCGTCAGCGGTCGTCGGGTCGCCGTGACCGGCGCAGGCCTCATCGGCTTGTTGACCGCGTTGCTCGCCAAGGAGCACGGCGCCGACGAGGTCGTCGTCCTCGACCCCGACCCCCGGCGGCGGACTATCGCCGAGAAGCTGGGGATGTGGGCGCCTACGGTGGACGATCCTGCCGTGCTGCTGAAGACCAGGTGGCGCCACGGTCCCGCCGACCACGGCGCCGATCTGGTGTTCCAGTGCCGCGGACGGCCGGCCGCCCTTGCCACAGCGCTACGGGTTCTGCGCCCGCAGGGCACGGTGGTCGACCTGGCCTTCTACACCGGCGGCGCGGAGGACGTGCGGCTCGGTGACGAGTTCCACCACAACGGGCTGACGGTTCGGTGCGCCCAGATCGGGAGGGTGCCGCGGGGTCTCTCATCGTCCTGGGACCGGCAGCGGCTCTCGGCCGAGACGGTCCGGCTGCTGCGCCACCGAGGCGCCGACATCCGGTCCCATCTGATGACCGATGTCCTGCCGCTGGCCGACGCGCCGATCCTCCTGAACGACCTCGCGGCCCGGCGGCGGCACGTCCTGTCCGCCGTCTTCACCGTCGACTGACGCCCAGGAAAACAAGAGCGGCCCAGACCTTTGGACCGCCTTTGGTGGTGGAGCTACGGGGATTCGAACCCCGGACCTCTTCATTGCGAACGAAGCGCGCTACCAACTGCGCCATAGCCCCTCGGTGCCCTCGCGGGCGTTGTCGAGATTAGCACGCACCGAGGCGCGGCTCCGGTCTGGTCAGTCCCCGACCGCCCGACGGTGCTGCGTGTCGGTCTCGCCCGCTGCGACCGGCATCTCGGTGTCCTCACCGTCGACGTGACCAGAGGTCCACGCGTCCGGTTCGCCGAACTCGATGGTCCGGATGGTACGGCCGGCGCGCGGCTTGGTGACGTACGTCGGAAGCGTCACCGGCACGGGATCCCACAGTGACCCGCCGACGGTCGTGGTGAGCGGGATCGCGTCGACGACCTGTTCGACGAGCTCATCCTCGGAGAGTGGGGCGCGCTCCATGACATGTCTGCGGTGCGGCTCGTAGTCCTCGACCTGCCCGGAGATGATCACGGTGTGCTCGTCGTCGGGATCTGCGTCTTGGTCCGAGCCGGTGCGGCGCGGACGGCTGATGCCGAGCTCGCGACGGACCTGGATCCGGCACGTGATGAGCCACCCGAGGACGAGGCCGCCGGGGATCGCCGGTGCCCAGACCGCGACGACGGCGAACGCGGCGAGCGACCCGACAACAGCAGTCGCGGCGAGCAACGAAAGCAGCGTGCGCCGACGACGGCGGGCGGCGACACGACCCGCCACTGTGATGAGGGGCTCTGCAGCACCCGGCTGCTCCGCAACGCTCGGCTGGCTTCCGACGCTCGGCTGGCTCCCGACGACGCGCATGGAACCGGAGAACTTCTCGATGGTTCCGGACTGGGACGCCTCGTCGTACCGTCGAAGCGCCAGCGGCACGAAGTACGCCGCCCACAGGGCGACGACAGCCGCGAAGATCAGTCCGGTTCCCACGAGACAGAACGGTAGGCGAGCCGGGTGCTGTCAGCACTACACCACTCCGGTGTGTCGCAGGCTAACTTGTGTGACGTATGTGGTTGGTGTGATCAGGGTCCGTGTCCCGGCGTGGCTAGGGTGCGGGCTGGCTGCGGTCCGTCAGCCTGGCGACAACTCCACCAGGTACCTGTTCGGCGGTGATGGCGAACAACAGGTGGTCGCGCCAGTCGCCGTCGATGTGCAGGTAGCGGGGCGCCACGCCCACCTGGTCGATGGCGAGCTTGCGGACGACGGCGAGGCTGGCGGCGTTCTCGGGCCGGACCGCAATCTCGATCCGGTGCAGCCCGACCACCTCGAAGCAGTGGTCGATGACCATGGCGACCGCTAGCGGCATGGTGCCGCGGCCGGCATGCTCGCGCGAGAGCCAGTAGCCGACCTGAGCCCAGCGCGCCGAGCCCCAGGTGACGCCGGAGACCGTGAGCTGTCCGACCATCTCACCGTCGTACGTCACGACGAACGGAAGCGTCCGTCCTTGACCGGCCTGGCGGCGCAGGCCCTGGATCATCTGGCGGTACGTCGTCGCCGCCGGCCGTGCACCCTTGGGCAGCGTCGCCTCCCACGGCGTCAACCAGTCGCTGTTCTGCTCGTGCAGGCGTTGCCACGTCCCGGCGTCACCACGCTTGATCGGTCTGAGCCCCACCGGTCCGTGCGTCAGCTCGACCGGCCAACCGGCGATCAGGACCCACCGCCGGGGCCGGGACCTCCGCCGGAGGGATGGTCGCCGCCGCGGACCTGGTCGACGGCATGCATCAGGACGGGTTCGAGCACGCGGAGCCCGTCCTTCACGCCACCGGTCGATCCCGGCAGGTTGACGATCAGCGTCTGCTCGGCGACGCCCGCCAGACCGCGGGACAACATGGCGGTCGGGACGCCACCGGCGACACCTTGCGCACGGATCGCATCGGCGACGCCGACGAGGTGCCGGTCCAGCAGCGCCTCGGTGACCTCAGGTGTCTCGTCGGTCGGGCTGATCCCGGTGCCGCCGGTGGTGATGACCACCGCAAAGCGCAGGTCGATCGCCTCACGCAGCGCCTCGGCGACGGGTTCGCCGTCGGGTACGACGACAGGGCCCTCGACGTCGAAGCCCCACGCGGTCAGGCTCTCGGCGATCAGAGGTCCTCCGGTGTCGGCGTAGACGCCGGCCGCGGCCCGGTTGGAGCACGTCACCACCAGCGCCTTCACGCGTCACCCCCGCCAGGCGGGCCCTCAGCCGTCCAGTCACCGCTCCTGCCACCGGACTTGGCGGTGACACGGATGTCACCGATCACAGCATGCTTGTCGACGGCCTTGACCATGTCGACGACGGTGAGCGCGGCGACGCTGACCGAGGTGAGCGCTTCCATCTCGACGCCGGTACGGTCCGCTGTCCGCACCGTGGCGGTGATCTGGACCCGGTCGTCCTGCACCTGAAGGTCGACCTCGACGCCGCTGATCGCCAGGGGGTGGCACAGCGGCACGAGATCCGGGGTGCGCTTCGCTGCCATGATGCCCGCGACGCGCGCCACGCCGAGGGCGTCGCCCTTGGGCACGTCACCTCGTCGCAGCAGGGTCACGACCTCTGCGCTCACGCGTACGTGGCCGGTCGCCGTCGCCGTGCGGTGCGTGACGTCCTTGGCCGAGACGTCGACCATCCGTGCCGCCCCGTGCTCATCGACATGGGTCAGCCCCCTGCCGCTCGCGGTGTGCCCGGCGTCCACGGCGTACCCGCTCAGAAGGACCGGTCGAGGACGAGGACCTTGGCAGTGTCGCCGACGTTGAGTGCGGTCTCGTCCTCCTCGACGACGATCAGCGCGTTGGCCTGCGCGAGCCCGCCGATCAGATGTGAGCCGCTGCCGCCGACCGGGGTGACGCGCGCGCCGTGCGCGGTGACCTCGAAGCGCCCTCGCGCGTACTGCCGCTTGCCCTCGGGAGAGACCAGATCCTCTGCCAGCATCGCCTGCACCAAGGGCCGGCGATAGGGATGCACCCCCATCATCCGGCGCAGCACCGGGACGACGAAGACCTCGAACGAGACGTAGGAGGACACCGGGTTGCCGGGGAGGGTGATGATCGGCGTCTCCTCGTCCCCCACCACCCCGAAGCCCTGGGGCTTGCCCGGTTGCATCGCGACCTCGGTGAACTCGACAGTCCCGAGCGACGTGAGCGCCTCCTTGACGACGTCGTAGTTGCCCATGCTGACGCCGCCACTGGTGATGACGACGTCCGCCCGGACGAGCTGGTCGGTCAACAGGTCGTTGAACTCGGCCGGGTTGTCCGACACGATGCCTACCCGGTACGCGATGGCGCCGAGCGCGCGCGCCGCGGCGGCGAGCAGGTAGCTGTTGGAGTCGTAGATCGAGTCGAAACCCAGCGGGGTGCCCGGCTCGCGCAGCTCGGTGCCGGTCGAGACGATGACGACCCGCGGGCGAGGACGAACCAGGACCTGCGACCGGCCGATCGAGGCGAGCAGGCCGATCTCGCGGGGTCCGAGCACGGCGCCCTCGCCGAAGACCACGTCACCCTCGCTCAGGTCCTCACCCGCGATCCGGACGTGCTGACCGTAGTCGCGGGGTTGGAAGATCGTCACCGAGGCGTTGCCGCCGTCGGTCATCTCGATCGGCACCACGGTGTCGGCGCCGGTCGGCATCGGGGCGCCGGTCATGATCTTTATCGCCGCACCAGGCGCGACCGCCGACGGTTTGCTGGTGCCGGCGGCGGACTCACCGACAACCGCGAGCCTGACAGGGTGGTCCCGGCTGGCGGAGACGATGTCGAGGTGGCGTACGGCGTACCCGTCCATCGCCGAGTTGGTGAACCGCGGTAGGTCGATCGGGCTGGCGACGTCCTCGCACAGCGACAACCCGAGGCACTCGAGCAAGGGTTGCTCGTACGGTTGCAGCGGCCCGATGGTCTCCAGGATGCGGCGCAGGTGCTCATCGACCGAGCGCAACCGACCGTCGGCCGGGTCGGGAGAGGAGGCAGCGGACATAGGCCTCACCCTAGCCCCGGCCCACCGTGGCGCCGTCCTGAACTCTCGACGGCGTGCCCGCGTCCTCGAGCACCGCCGCACCCACCACCTGCACGTCGGCGCCGAAGGTCCAGTCGCCGCGCACGGTCAGGCTGTCGGCGCGGACCAGCGACGGGGCGCCGGCGGCGAAGCGCCGGTCGAAGTCGTCGATCAGCTTGTAGTAGGACCCATCCAGGTCGACCCGCGGAGCCTCCCCCACCGCGTGGAGCGTGCAGTCCGCACCGATCTCGTAGACATTCGAGCGGAGCACGAGCAGGTCGTTAGTGGTCTTGACCGGGAGGAACCGCGACCGATCGACCTCGACAGCGGTGGCCTTGTCGAAGATCTCGACCGCGGCGCCCATCGCGGACTCGATCTGGACGACCTCGGGCGAGCCGGCGTCACCGGGATCGACGGTCTTGACGTTGCGGATCAGGGGTAGCCCGAGCACTCCCGACGTACGCTGCATCGCCTCGGCGAGAGCGAACAGGTCGAACCACAGATTGTTGGTGTGGAAGTAGCGGTGCCTGGTGATGTCGTTCGCCTCCTCGACGTCCGCAGGTGGCGTCTGGGCGGTTTCGCGAAGCACCAGGCGGCCGTCACTGCGGCGGACGACGAGGTAGCCCCCCTTGATGTCGGCCGGCGTGCGCCGGCACACCTCGGCGGCGTACGGGGCGCCCGAACCGGCGAACCAGCCGGCGATCTCGGCGCTCGGCACGGCACCGAGGTTGTCGGAGTTGGACACGCTCGCGTAGCGGAACCCCCGTTCGACGAGCGCCTGCAGGACGCCGGAGACGTGCAGCGCGGTGTAGAGGTCACCGTGTCCCGGCGGGCACCACTCCAGGCTCGGGTCGGCCGGCCACTTGACCGGCGTCAGGTCGTCCGCGCGGAGCTTGGGCTCGCGGTTCTGCAGGAAGTCCAACGGCAGGCCGTCCACCGCGAGGTCGGGGTACGCCGACAGCGCCTCGAGGGTGTCGTCGCGGGTCCGGAAGCTGTTCATGAACAACAGCGGCAACCGGGCGCCGTACGCAGTGCGCAGGTTGCTGACCTGTCCGGCGATGATGTCGAGGAAGGTCCGGCCGTCCCGTACCTCGAGCAGGCTCTTGGCGCGGTCCATCCCCATCGATGTACCGAGGCCACCGTTCAACCGGATGATGGCGGTCGCGTCCAGCGCGGCCCGTGCCTCGTCGGCGGTGACCTCCAGCTCGCCGAGCTTCGGCGGGGCCCCCATCGGTTCGACGTCCGCCTCGGCGATCATGCCGGTCTCGCCGGACTCCAGCTGCTGGTAGTAGTGCGTGAACACGTCGACCGCCTGTGGGTGAACTCCTCCGGCGGCCATCTTGTCGCGCGCCTGCGCCAAGCCTTCGGTGCTCATGCGCCTCATCGTATGGGGTTGGGTTAGCGTCGGCCCCATGACAACAGGTGGGACGTCGCCGTCGAAGGCGACCCTTCGCCGCACGGTGCTGCGACGGCGTCAAGAGCTGGACGCGGCGGACGTGCGGGCCGCCGGCGTGGCGATCGCCAGTCATCTGCTCGAGTGGCCGGCGCTCTGCGATGCCCGTGTCGTCGGTGCCTACGTGTCCTTCGGCTCCGAGCCCCCGACCGGACCGCTGCTCGACGCTCTGCGCAAGCGCGGCACCAAGGTGCTCCTGCCGGTCGTGCTCCCGGACCTGGACCTCACCTGGGTCGTGTACACCGGCACCGAGGCGCTGGCCCCTCGGCCGCGGGGTCCGTCTGAGCCCACCGGCAGAAGCCTGGGTCCGGAGGCGATCACCGACGTCGACGTGGTCGTCGTACCCGGTCTCGCCGCCGATGGCGAGGGTCACCGTCTCGGCCGCGGCGGCGGCAGCTACGACCGCGCCCTGGCCCGGGTCGGTGCCGAGGTGCCGCGGGTCATCGCGCTCTACGATGGCGAGCTCGTCGACGACATCCCGCATGACGGCCACGACGAGAGCATCGACGTGGTTGTGACACCGTCCGCACTCACACCGCTCGGCCAGCTCGCGTAACGCAACCGGCGTTCGCGGCCCGACCTGATCACCCATGGCCGCGGTCGGGAGCCGTCAGTCGGCGGAGCCGTCGCCCTCCAGGCGCAACACGTCCTCGCCCAGCTCGGTGACCGCCGCAGGTGACCACGCCCACGGAAGCGTCTCCCCGTCCAGGAAGATCTCGGTCTGGTCGACGTAGTTGTCGGCGTAGGCGTGCCCCGACTGTCCCCCCAGCTCGATCCACCGCGACGCGTCGAAGTCGCCGACATCCACCACCATCCGCATCGACGGCATCGCCGTCACCTCGTAGCCCTCGGTCGCGTCCCAGCTGGTCGCGTCGACGAGGCCGCCTCCGCCGCCGAGCTCGTACGGGCCGCGGTTGAAGATCGCCTCGACCAGGGAGACGCCGGACCTCCCGAGGCTCTGGTTGGTCAGCGTCAGCGTGTGCAGCTGCCCCCACGTCCAGTTGTCCGCCACCGGGCCCTCGAGGCGGGTGAGCTCGTCGCGGGCCGCGCGCATCGCCCGAGTCAGGATGTCGTCGCGCTGCTCGACGACGCCCTCGGTGCCGGTGTCGTCCCACCAGGTGCTGGCCGGATCGTCGACGATCTGACGCACCACCTCGAACCAGCGTTCGCCGCCCTCGGGCCGCGCCTCCTCAGGCAGCTGGTCGTCGAACGTGAGCGCGAGCAGGTTTCGCCACACCGCGCTGAAGTACGCCGCCGCCGCCGAATCGGCGTCTTGGTGCAGGTCCCAGCTGCGCAGCAGCTGTTGGCCGTCGCGGTAGTACCGCGTCCCCAGCTCGACCCTGAGCAGGTACGGGACGAGCTCCGCGGCGTTGACGTTGTAGGTGTCCCGCTGCAGCGCCGCGCTGTCGACGACGCTCAGCCGTCCACCGGCTTCAATCTCGTCGATGATGCGCTGGCTGCGATAGCCCTCGGCCTGACCGGTGCCGATCAGGTACGGGTACTGCTCCCCGATGACCTGCTGGTTGGCGGTGACGACGTAGCCCTCCTCGGGGTCGAGCACCGATGGCAGCTCGTCGAACGGCACGTAGCGCTCCCACCCGTAGTCAGAGGTCCACCCGGGCACCGGCCAGCGGCCGTCCCCCTTCCTGCGGATCGGGATCTTGCCCGGCGACTGGTAGCCGATGTGTCCTGCGTTGTCGGCGTAGACGATGTTCTGCGACGGCACCTCGAACAGCCGGGCCGCGCTGCGCAGCTCGGCGAAGTCGCGCGCGAGGTTGAGGGCGAAGACCGCGTCCATCGTCCGACCCGGCTGCAACGCGGTCCACTGCAAGGAGACGGCGTACGACATCGCCGGCCTGGCGTCGACGCCCACCCGGGCGGTCTCGTCGTCGACGTCGGAGAGGATCGGCCCATGGAGCGTCGAGCGCACCGTCATCTGGACCGGCTCGTCCTGGCCGGCCACCTCGAACGTCTCCACGCGTGTGCGCAGCGGCCTCATCACGCCGTCGTACTCGTAGCGGTCACCCTCGACCTTCTCCAGGTAGAGGTCTGTGACGTCGGCGTACATGGTGGTCAGCCCCAGGGCCATGGTGTCGTTGTGCCCGATGACGACGCCGGGCATGCCGGAGAAGGTGAAGCCCGCGACGTCGAAGGGGCATGCCGCGGAGACCGTCCGGCAGTGCAGACCCATCTGGTACCAGATGCCGGGCATGGACGGGGCGAGGTGCGGGTCATTGGCGAGGATCGGTTCGCCCGTCGTCGTGCGGTCTCCCGAGAGCGCCCACGAGTTGGACCCGATGCCGTCGCCGGTGCCGAGCAACGTCGGTAGTGCATTGGCAGCGGAGGCGAAGTCCTCGACCGATGCCAGCGCCGAGCGCGCACCTGCGGACACGGCCGGTGCCGAGGTGTCGCCGCCGCTGCCGGCGTCGAAGACCCCGTCGGTGACGGTGCCCTCGGCGACGATCGGGTCGTTGATCTCGTACGGGAACTCCGGATACAGCTCGTCGACCTGCTCCCGGCTCAGAGTCTTGGTCAGCAGCGTCCGGTCGATCTCGTCACCCATGTTGCTGCGCAGGTCCCAGGCCATCGCCTTGAGCCAGGCCACCGAGTCCGCGCTCGTCCAGGGTTCGGGGACGTACTCAGGGCCGGTCAGCCCGAGGACCGTGTACTCCAGCGACAGCTCCCCCGACGACTTGCCCTCGATGTAGGCGTTGACGCCCGCTGCGTACGCCTTGAGGTAGCGCCGCGTCGCAGGGTCCAGGAGGGCGATCTCTCGCTCGGCGACCCGCCGCCACCCCATCGTTCGCACCACCTTGTCGGTCTCCAGGGCGCTCGACCCGAACAGCTCGGCCAGCCGGCCGGAGGTCACATGCCGCCGGAAGTCCATCTCGAAGAACCTGTCCTGCGCCTGCACGTAGCCCTGCGCCATGAACAGGTCGCCCGGGTCGTCGGCGTACAGCTGGGGGATGCCGTGGCTGTCGCGGACGACCTCGACGTCGCTGCTCATGCCCGACAGCTGCACGGTGCCGGCGGTGTCGGGAAACGAGCGGCGCACGTTGATCACGGTGAACGCACTCGCCGCCACCATCACGACCGCAACGAAGCAGGCGATGTAGATGAGGACCTTGCGCGTACGACGAGAGAAGGGCACCGGAGCATTGTGCCGGTCAGCTACTCAGCGCCCACTACCCGAGTCCCGGATCTCGCCGACCAGCTCCTCCAGCACGTCCTCGAGCATGACCACACCGATCACCGTCCCTGACCCGTCCGCGACGCGCGCCATGTGCGCCCCGCGGGACTGCATCGCCCGCAGCGCTTCGTGCAGTCCGGTGGTGTGTCGCAACGTCGCGAACGGGCGTACCCACTTGTCAGCGATCGGAGTGCTGCGCGCCGCTTCGGACGTCTCCAGGACGTCCTTGATGTGCAGGTAGCCGACCAGGTCACCGGCGTCGCCACGGACCGGGAAGCGAGAGAACCCCGTCTGGGTGCAGGCGCGCTCCACCTCCGCCGGCGTCGTCCGGGAGCTGACGGTCACCAGGTCAGCGATCCCGATCAGGACACGTTCGACGGTGGCAGCCCCGAACCCCAGGGCACCCGAGAGCAGACCGTACTCATCGTCGTCCAACAACCCCTCGCGCCTCGACTCCTCCACCAGTGCAGCAACCTCGTCGTGCGTGTACGACGAAGCGAGCTCGCGCTTGGGCTGGATGCGCATGGCGCGAACCACCGCATACGTGAGCGCGTTGAGCGCGACCACGACCGGCTTGAACACCCAGACGGTCGCGAGCATGAACGGTCCGAGCACGAGCGCAGCGCGTTCTGGGACGACGAGCGCGAGGTTCTTGGGTACCATCTCGCCGAGCACCACATGGCACCAGACGACGGCCATCGTCGCGAGCACGAAGGACACCGGGTAGACGAGGCCATCGCGAAGCCGTACCAGCTCGAATACCGGCTCCATCAGATGGGCGAGCGCCGGTTCGGAGATCGCACCGAGGCCGAGGGTGCTGAGGGTGATGCCGAGCTGCGCCGCGGCCAGGACGAGGCTGATCTGGCCCATGGCCCGCAACGCCATCCTGGCCGACCAGGATCCCTCCGCGACTCGCGGCTCGAGCTGGGTCCGACGCGCCGAGATCAGTGCGAACTCCGCCGCGACGAACAAGGCGTTGAGGGTCAACAGGACGATGGTGAGGAGGACGCCCAACGTGTTACTCATCGCGGTCCCCCACCTCTCCGAGCGGTTCGGCGACCATCGACACCCGGTCGATCCGTCGTCCTTCCATACGCTCGACCTGCAGCCGGATCGTGTATGGCGGCGCCGGTTCCTCGTCGACGTCGTGGTCGATCGGAGGCGTGATCTCCACCTCGGCCACGTCGCCGACCTGCGCGAGTCGCCCGAGCCGTTGCAGGACGAGGCCGGCGATCGTCTCGTAGTCGTCGTCCGAGGGCAACGCGATACCCGTCTCCTCGGTGACCTCGTCGGGCCGCAGCATGCCCGACAGCATCCAGGTGCCGTCCCGACGCAGTCGTAGGCCGGCGGCGTGCCGGTCGTGCTCGTCGGCGATGTCGCCGACGATCTCCTCGACCAGGTCCTCCATCGTGACGACGCCGTCGGTGCCCCCGTACTCATCGACGACCACGGCCATCTGCATGCCCTGCGCACGCAGGACCGCCAGCAGGGGATCGAGCTCGATGCTGTCGGGCACCACGCTGGCCGGTGTCACCAGGTCCTCCACGCGAACGCTGCGGCGCCGGTCGGGGGCGACTGCGACAGCCTGCTTGATGTGGACGACTCCGATGACGTCGTCCAGACCCCGACCGGTCACTGGAAATCGCGAGTGCCCGGTCTCGCGGGCAGCCTCGATCACATCTGATGCGGTGTCGTTTCCGGTGAGGAAGTGGACCCGGACCCGGGGCGTGCGTACGTCTGCTGCAGTGCGGTCACCGAAGGCGAGACTGCGGGCGACCAGGTGCGCCGTGGGTCTGTGCAGAACGCCCTTCTGCGCCGAACGCAGGACCAACGACTGCAGCTCATCGGGTGACCGAGCCGAGCGCAGCTCCTCCTGCGGCTCGATGCCGACCCGGCGCAGGAGCGCGTTGGCCGCACCGTTCAGGCCGCGGATCGGCCACGCCGTGATACCGGTGAAACCGCGCATGAACGCCTGGGTGGCGTTCGCCGTGCGAACCGGAAGGGCGATAGCGACGTTCTGGGGGACCAGCTCGCCGATCAGCATCGTGAAGAACGCGCTGAGGAACAGCGCCAAGGCTATCGCCACCGCGGACACGCTGGCGCCGGTCACACCGGCATCCCTGAGTACGGGGCGCAAGAGCTCGGCAATGGCCGGCTCGGACAGGTACCCGATCGCGAGGTTGGTGATGGTGATGCCGAGCTGGGAGCCGCTGAGCTGCGTCGACAGTGTCTGCAGGGCGGCGAGCGTACCCCTCGCGCGGCGGTCGCCCCCGTCGGCGGCGCGTTGGATCGTGGCGCGATCGACGGTGACGAAGGAGAACTCCGCGGCCACGAACAACCCACAGGCCAGCATCAACACGAAGGAGGCGGCGAGGAGCAGCCACTCGGTCAACAAGGGGCTCCTGGGGTCTTCGTCGCGCGCACGGTACGACGATCGTAGCGGGTTGTTCAGCGAACCCCGTGGCTCGGACTTGGCGACGGCAGGGACAATGGAGGAACAATCGTCGATGCGAATCCCGGAGTACGTCGGTGCCGACCTACCAATATGTGTGCACGCAGTGCGGTGCTGGGCTCGAGGCCCAGCAGACCTTCAGTGACGCCTCCTTGACGGTGTGCCCGACCTGCGAGGGTCGTCTGCGCAAGGTCTTCGCTGCCGTCGGTGTCGTTTTCAAGGGGTCGGGCTTCTACCGCAACGACAGCCGCGAGAGCGCGAAGTCAGGTGCGGGCGACGCCGCGAAGTCCTCTGGCGGGGAGGCCACCGCGAGCACGAACGGTTCCTCCTCGGACGCCTCGGCTAAGGCCGGCTCAGGATCGTCGGACTCCTCATCAGGGTCGGGATCGTCGGGCTCGAACGGGTCATCCTCGGGCTCGTCGTCGACGTCGAAGCCGGCGCCGTCCTCAGCTCCCGCCTGATCCGCCGATCGTCGACAGGCCGGCCAATGAGGGTTAGTGGCATCGACCGGCCGACTGTGGCATGATGCACTCATGGATGCCACGTTGGTCATGGGACAGCAGGGTCGCCTCGTCATCCCGGCGGAGATGCGGGCCGCCCTCGGGCTCGCTCCGGGCGACAAGCTGCACCTCCACCTCACTGATGCTCGGCTGATCCTGGAACGACCCCGCGATGCCGTGTCCGAGCTTCGACGGCTCGGGGCATCTGTTCCCGATCGGCGATCACTCGTCGAAGAGCTGCTTGCTGAGCGACGCGAAGCCGTCGCGGCTGAGTGACCGTACTCGACGCATCGGCAGTGCTTGCGCTCATCCACGGCGAACCGGGAGCTGATCTGGTAGCCGAAAATCTCCCGGGTGCCCTGATCTGTACGGTCAACTTGGCCGAGGTCGTCGGCAAGCTCGTGGATGTCGACGTCGATCCTCGCCGGCTTCGAGATCTGCTCGTCACCGCCGGTGTCGCCATCGAGCCGTTGCTCGCCGAAGACGCTGTGCTGGCCGGTACGCTGCGTTCGCTGCCCGGTGGGCGGGCATTGTCGCTCGGTGACCGCTGCTGCCTTGCGCTGACCGTACGCACCGATTCGGCCGAGGTACTCACCGCAGATCACGTGTGGGCAGACCTCGACCTACCCGTCCGCGTGCGCCTGCTCCGCTAGCGGCCCGCAGATCACTCGCCTAGAGATGTCCGAGCATCACCCGACGCAGAACTCGTTGCCCTGGACGTCCTGCATAACGACGAGTTCCTCGCCCGCTTGAACTACCGTCCCGCGCAGGCGCTCGAGCCTGGAGACCTCGTCAGCAACCAGCCCAGGCGCCCCCCAGTCAGGCGCCTCGACGAATGCCCTGTGCGGCGTCGAGTCCTCGTCGACATCGACCCGAGGGCGGCGGCCCAGAACTCAGCAGCCAGAGAGCGTCGGCACGCCGGTCAGACGCTCTCGGTGTCGTACCTCGCGCGGAGCCCTGTCAAAAGGTCGATCGTCAGCTCAGTACCGGCCTCGACGGCGTCGTGCACGTCGCGGAAGTACTGCTCGTAGCCAGCAGGGGTGTACATGCACAAGCCCGTCGTGGGCGTGCGCTCGCTTGCGTTACGGAAACCGTGTACCGACCCGCGCGGGGCGTGCGCTACGTCGCCGGCGGTGAGCAGGACCTCACCAGCATCAGTGGCGACGGTCAGCTCGCCGGTGAGGACGTAGAAGTACTCGTCGTGCGCCCGATGAATGTGTGGCCTGGCCCCTACCGTGCCCGGCGGGACGGCGAACTCCTCCAGCCCGAAACGACCGCCGGTGTGGTCGCCGGTCAGCTTGAACAGGTGCTGCACGCCGGCCGCGGTGATCTCTTCTCCCTGGCTCGCCGCGATCACCGTCGCCGCGACACGTTCGCGTGGATCGTTCACCGGCCGAGCATGACACAGGCGCCGCCGCATTGACCTGTGGACGAAGGAGTGCGCACCGCGCTCGAGGGATCTAAGGTCCTGCGGGCATGACCTCATCGCGTACAGGCAAGAGCGCCACGTCGCCACGGCCCCGTCCGCTGCGCTCGATTGTCTCGATCAGTACCGTCCTGAGGCGGGCGGTATTGGCAAGACGCCGAGTGCTTGCCGCGGTGTTTGCGGGCCTTGCGGTGCTGACCGGGATCGGGGCGGTCCGTCCCCCACCCCCACCAAGCGACGCCATCGTCGTCGCGGCACGCGACCTACCTGCCGGCACCGTGCTCGCGGCGCGTGACCTACGCCTGACCGAGCTACCCCCGGGTGCTCTGCCTGACGGCCGCTTCGCCTCCGTCGAGCCCGTGGTCGGCGAGATGGTTGCCGCGCCTGTGCGCCGTGGCGAACCCCTCACCGACGTGCGCTTGGTCCAGGACAGTCTCTTGCAGGGCTACCCCCGTGGGTCGGTGCTGTCGAGCATCCGGATCGCCGACGCGTCGTCGCTGGTCGGTGTGCGGGTGGGCGACACCGTCAACGTCCTGGCATCGGACCCGGCCGCGCAACGGCCTCCCCGCACGCTGGCGGTCGGGATACAGGTGGCATCGATGTCCAGACCGCAGGAGTCGATCGGCTCCAGCGACGCGATGGTGCTCCGGGTCGCCGTGCCCGAGGAGACAGCGCTCGCTCTCGCCGACGCAACCGTCCACGAGAGCCTCGCTGTCGTCGTCGCCGCACCCGAGGACGAGGACACGCCGCCGAGTTCGGCCGACGCCGGCTGGTGATGTGCTTTGCTCGACACATGCTCACAGGATTCAAGGACTTCTTGTTCCGCGGCAACATCGTCGACCTCGCAGTCGCCGTCGTCATCGGCACCGCGTTCACCATGCTCGTGTCCTCGTTCACGACGAACCTCATCAACCCGGTCATCGCCCGAGCGGGCGGCGGGGGTGCCGATGCAGGCGGTCTCGGTGTCGCCCTCGGCGACAGCCCCGCTACCTTCCTGAACGTCGGCGCGTTCCTCACCGCGATCATCACGTTCATCATCACCGCGGCGGTCGTCTACTTCTTCGTGGTCGTGCCGATGAAGAGGTTCATGGAGCGCATCGCACCCCCGTCGCAGGACGATGACCCGACACCGGCATCGGAGGACGTGATCCTGCTCCGCGAGATCAGGGACCTGCTCGGCACCGCCTCCACCGGGAGCACTTCGGGGGGCGAGCACGCCAGGTGACGTCACCCAGGGCCGTGGTGCGGCGGTACGTCGCGGCGTAGCTCATTGTCGCGCGAGTGGTCATCGTGCTCGCCCCACCCGCGGTCGGACTCGCCGTGGCTGATCTCTGGCAGCAGCTCTCCGAGGAGCTCCGCAGCGCGCTCCCGCCGGCCGGGCTCAGCAGCCGTGGTCTCCGGCGGGTCCGGCACGCTCACCCGCGGCCCGTCGCACCGCGAACGCGGACGAGCTGGCTCAGCCAATGGGGGCCGAACTCGGGTTGATCGGCCTTCCAGCCGGCGCTGCGGGCGAAGCGCTCCGAGCTCACCCGCTGTGAACGGGTCAGCCACTCCAGGCGTTCACCGCCGAACCGCACCACGAGACTGCGGTAGAAGCTGCCTTCCTGTTGTCCGGCAGCCGCCGCGAACGCCGCGACCACCGCGCCACGACGTACGGGATCGGCACCGACATTGAAAGTGCCCGACGGCGCACCCAACGCGGCCACCACCGCCGTGCCGACGTCGTCTGGATGGACGACGTGCATCCAGGATTCTGGGCGGCCCAAGCCGACGGCCTGCCCTGCGCGCGCGCGCGCGAGGCGGCGGTGGGTCATGATGTCGTCGCCGATGATGTTGCCGAACCTCAGCACGACACCCACGCGTGAGTTGTCGGCGAACCGTTCGGTATGCGTCTCGGCGACGACGACCGGTTCGGCTGCGTTGGTCACCGAGATCGGATCGTCCTCGTCTATCCAGCCGTCACCCTTGTCTGCGTAGACGAAGGACACGCTTTCCTGGACGAGACGCCTGATCCCGGCGAGCCGAGCCGCTTCGGCGACGATCCGCGAACCTTCGGACCGGATACGGTCGTTGACCTTCCAAGCACCAGGTCGGAGACCGGACCTGCCGACCGGGATGCTCGTGGCCATGTTGCAGACGACGTCACACCCCTCGAAGGCCGACGCCAAGGTCTCGCGGTCGAAAAGGCTGCCGGGGACCGGGCGAACCTGCATTCGTTTCAGCATCTCGGCCCGGTCCGGGTCGCGCGCTAGGCCCGTGACGCTGTGGCCGGCCGCGTGGAGCGCCGTCGTCGCGGCACGTCCCATCACACCGGTGGCGCCTGTCACGAAGACCTTCAACGTCTCGAACTCCGCTGTCTCGGTGATGGTGCGGTCGCCGCCTGACGGTGGCTCATCACGAAATGATAACGGACGCACCCGGGTTGAGCGCACCGTCCAGCCAAAGATCCTCCCCGTACGCCCCGGCCGGTGCCGCGTGCGCGTCACGCGAAACTCATCGCCCATACATCTCGTATTCGGCCTAACGGCCCCCTAGTCTCCTAGTGTCCGAGGCACTGTCCGGACATGGAGGAGATCTGATGGACAACACCGCAAACCGACCCATACTCACCTTGCTCGATGACGGTCATCGCTGCTCGACTGGCCGAGCCGCCATGACTTGCCACTACAAGTGTGGCAACGCCTGCGCGCAGGACGCGCCGAACGTCTCCGACAACCCGTACTTCGGCGATGTGCTGGGCGCGGCATTCTCGCGTCGCGGGCTGCTCCGCGCCGGCACGGTGATCACCGCTGCCGGGCTCGCGAGCACGGCGCTCGGCGCCGCACCGGTCGCGGCGACGTCTGCCCGGACCCGCGCCGTGCCGGGGCACACCCCGGGCCTGGGCTTCAAGCCGGTCCCGCCCAACACGTTGGACCGGGTCACGATCCCGCCCGGCTTTGTCCAAGACGTGGTCATCAAGTGGGGTGACCCCCTGTTCGAGGGTGCCCCGAAGTTCGACCTGCACAACCAGACGCCGTCGGCTCAGAAGCAGCAGTTCGGCTACAACAACGACTTCCTCGGCCTGATGCCGCTCGAGCGCGGCAAGAAGCTCATGGTGATCAACCACGAGTACACCAGCGACAGCATCATGTTCCCTGACTACGACGAGGAGAACCCGACCGAGCAGCAGGTCAAGACCTCCTGGGCGGCGCACGGCCTCAGCGTCGTGGCGGTCAAGGAGGTCAGCGGGTCCGGCAACCTCAAGCCCATCGTCGGTCACCCCCTGAACCGCCGGTTCCACACCCGTACAGAGTTCGAGCTGACCGGTCCGGTGCGCGGGTCGAAGTACGTACGCACCAAGGAGGACCCGGACGGAACAACCGTCCTCGCGACGCTCAACAACTGCGCCGGCGGCCTGACCCTGTGGGGACGTGGCTGACCGGCGAAGAGAACTTCAACCAGTACTTCGCCAACGCCGAGAGTGTCACCGACCC
>JACCZT010000133.1 GCA_013695785.1 Nocardioidaceae bacterium
GCTCCAGGACCACCGTCGGGAAACCTATCCACCTGATCGGTCCGGACGGCGGCACGACGCTGCTCGACGCCGGCCGGGCGGTATTCAACGCCGAGGGCGACGTCATCTCGGTGAACGGCCCCCACCCCTCGCTGGCTGCGGACCTGGCGGAGTACTACTGCCCGAGCTGAGCGCATTCTCTTCTTGTTCTGCGCCTGACGGCGCCCGACGTGGTGTCCGACAAAGCTCCCGTTAGCGGTATGGTGATCTCGCATCAACCCTCACCGGCGCCGCGCGTCTAGCGACGCCTTTCGCCGGCGGTTGGTGACCCGGCCGTCAACTGGTGGTCGTGGGTCTTCATCGGGGCTGGACACGTCGATCTGTTGCAGTCGACGTGGTGGGGCCGAGTCGCGTCTCGGAGTAACGCCATTCGCTCGACCTCCAGTCACCCCGACCGCGGCACGAGGTGAACTCTGGTTCGCCGCCGCGCGTACCGGTAGCCAGAGGAGGAGTCTGTGGCTCGTCGAGGCCAGCGCCAACCGCGCGCTCGCCGTACCGTCACGCGCAAACCGCGACGGGTCCACGACCGCGACGGCGGCGGCATCATCGCGGTGCTCGCCCGCGCCGTGCGCGAGGTCGAGGCAGCCGTCCAGCAGGGAACCGCCAAACCTTCGGTACGCACGAAGTTCCAGGTCGTCGCCCTGCTGATGCGCCAGGAGCGTGCCCGCGTCAAGGCGGACGAGGCCGGCAGTGTCGCCCGCCGGGCCGAGCAGCTCAAACGCCTCGACGGGATCGGCACGAACCTCGCCAAGTCCGCCGCCCGCGACCCCTCGCTCCTCGCGCTGCTGGAAGAGGACGCCGCTGTCTCCGACGCCGGCAGGGCGCTCGAGCGCAACATGCTGCGGGCCGCCGGGGTCGAGACGGACGCCGACGAAGTCACCCGCCCGGTGCCCGAGACGTCGACCACCACCGAACGGCGGGTCGTACCGCAGTCCGTCATCTCTCGGCAGCTCGCCAACCCCTTCCTCACCCCCGACTTCTCCACTGCCGAGCAGCCGGCGGAGGCCCCTCCCCGCCGCCTGGCCAGCTGGGAGCTGCTCGGTCCGCTCTTCCGGTCGTTCGAGGTCGCCGCCGGCGGAGTCACGTCCTGCATGGACCTGCCCGATCCGTCCGCACGCCGGCTCCCGGGCGGCCTGGAGCTGATGCGGCACCAGGCGGAGGTGGTCGCGGCGGCGGCATCCGGCCACCGCACGTTCCTGCTCGCCGACGAGCCCGGCCTGGGCAAGACGGCGCAGGCGCTTCTCGCCGCGCAGGCGGCGAACGCATACCCGTTGCTCGTGGTCGTGCCGAACGTCGTCAAGACCAACTGGGCACGCGAGGCCAACCTCTGGACACCCAGGCGTCCGGCCACCGTGATCCATGGCGACGGTGACACGATCGACGGCTTCGCCGACATCGTCATCGTCAACTACGAGGTGCTCGACCGCCATGTCGGTTGGCTCGGAGACCTCGGCTTCCGTGGCATGGTCGTCGACGAGGCGCACTTCATCAAGAACAAGACCTCGCAGCGCTCGCAGCACGTGCTCGAGCTCTCCGAGCGCATCCGGTCCCGCATCGCGAGTCCGCTGCTGATGGCGCTGACCGGTACCCCGCTGATCAACGACATCGAGGACTTCAGGGCCATCTGGCAGTTCCTCGGCTGGATCGATGACAAGAAGCCGATCGGCGACCTGATGGCCGCGCTGGAAGAGACCGGCCTGACACCGGCCGACCCCGGCTTCTACCGCACCGCCCGCACCTGCGTGATCGACCTCGGCATCGTCCGTCGCCGCAAGGTCGACGTGGCCGCCGACATCCCCGCCCGCCGCATCGCCGACCTTCCCGTCGAGCTCGACGACGAGGCCGGCCGTTCGATCCGCCGGGCCGAGCGCGACCTCGCCCGCCGCCTCGTGGCGCGGTACGAGAGCGCGCTCGAGACGCGCACCGCCGGCGTCGTGGTCGACGGCATCGACCACGACCTCGTACGCCAGGTGGCCACCTGGGAGCGCCAGGGTACGAGCACGACGAAGACCGAAGAGAACGTGTTCAGCATGATGCGTCGTATCGGGCAGGCGAAGGCCGGTCTTGCCGCCGACTACGCCGCGCAGCTCGCACGAAGCGTCGGCAAGGTCGTGTTCTTCGCCAAGCACGTCGACGTGATGGACGTCGCCGAGGAGACCTTCGCCAAGCGCGGCATCGGCTACGCCTCGATCCGCGGCGACCAGACCTCCAAGGCGCGTCAGAAGAACATCGACGCGTTCGTCGACGATCCCGACGTCGCCGTCGCGGTCTGCTCGCTGACGGCCGCCGGGGTGGGGCTCAACCTGCACGTCGCCTCCAACGTCGTGCTCGCCGAGCTCTCGTGGACCGACGCCGAGCAGACCCAGGCCATCGACCGGGTTCACCGCATCGGTCAGACCGAGCCGGTCACCGCGTGGCGCATCATCGCCGCGCAGACCATCGACACGAGGATCGCCGAGCTCATCGACAGCAAGGCCGGGCTCGCCGCCCGGGCACTCGACGGATCGGATGAAGAGGTCGGCTCATCGGCCGACGTGCAGCTCGAGGCGCTCGTGACGTTGTTGACGGACGCTTTGTCGTAGTCGCGGTAGCGCGCTCGACCGCCGCGAAATCCTGTTGCCCGGTGTGAGTCCCGGTGGGAGGGTGTCGCCCATGCCTGTCTTCTCCGCGCCTGACGGGACCACACTGGCGTATCACGCTTTCGGAGACGGTCCTCCGGTGATCTGCCTGCCCGGCGGGCCGATGCAGGCCTCGGCTTATCTGGGCGAGCTCGGCGGTCTGTCCGTGCACCGGCAGCTGATCATGCTGGATCTGCGGGGGACCGGGGAGTCAGCGAGATCAGAGGACGTCGCCGCCTACCGGTGCGACCGCCTCGTCGATGACGTGGACGCCCTGCGTGAGCACCTCGGCCTTGAGCAGATGGATGTGCTCGCCCATTCGGCCGGCGCGAACCTTGCGGCGCTGTACGTGGGCCGTCACCCCGAACGAGTCAGCAAGCTCGCGCTGATCACGCCCAGCGTCATGGCCGTCGGGCTCGAGATCACCGGAGACGACCGGCTCGCGACCGCGCGGCAACGCCAGGGCGAGCCCTGGTTCGCCGAAGCGTTCGCGGCATTGGAGGCGATCGTCGCGGGCAGGGCCACGGACGACACCTGGCCGGCGATCGCGCCGTTGTTCTACGGCCGCTGGGACGAGGCGGCCCGAGCTCATGAGGCTGCCGAGGACCGGCAGAGGAACGGGGAGGCTGCGGCTGCCTTCGCAGTCGACGGCGCTTTCGACCCGGACGCCACCCGTACCGCACTCACACCGTTCGAGTCGCCGGTGCTGGTTCTCGCCGGTGAGGTCGATCTGGGCGCTCCTCCTCGCGTGATGGCCCAGTTCGCCGCGCTGTTCGCCAATGCCGAGCTTGTCATCCAGCCCGGAGCCGGACACTTCCCGTGGCTCGATGATGCCGACTGGTTCGTGGGGGTCACCGTCGCGTTCCTGCAGTGAGGCTCGTTGTTGCCGGGACGCCCGCGGTCGTCCTTCACCGGGTGAAGGTGAACAGGCGTTGACCTCGGCGCAGTGGCGTCGGGTCGCCAAGAAATCGGTGCACCCCGACCGAGTAGATGGAGTGCTCGGGAGCAACGAAGTCTTCCTCCGCGAAACCATGGTCACTGAACCACGCGCGTATGCGGGGAGTCAGATCCGGTGTTCGTCGGTGTCTGGTCCAGATGAGGAGTGAATCGTTCGCACAGAACTGCGTGGCGCTGGAGATCGTGTTGTGAACGTCCTCATCGTCGACGTTGCCGAAGATTCCGCACAGCAGAACAAGGTCAGACGGGACGGTGCCGGCGTAAGCGTCGCTCATCCCTGCATCGGCGCACCGAACCTCGACGTGCGACAAGCCGAGGCGGCTGATGTGTTCGGCGGCTCGCCCAGCGTTCCTCGGGTCTGCCTCCAGAAGAGTTGCGGTGACGCGGCCGGCGTCAGACCTGGCTTCGAGGACTTCGAGGAGATCGCGACCGTCCCCCGCACACGAGCTCATCACGCTGACCGCGGCGGGCGCAGTCTCATCCAGCCAGTCGTCGATGTGCCGCTGCACGACTCGCAGTCGCTCGGAGAGCAGCGACGAAGGGTCCTCGTAGTCCTCGTGCCACGCGTTCCAGTCCGTCTTCGGGCTCATCGGGCCATCTCACCATGAAGGCCGACACGTCCTGTGACAATCTCTACGAGGGCCGCAACCAGCCGATCTGCGTGAGCAGCGACCCGCCCCGCCGACAACGAGAGGACACGATGTCCCGGCAGTCCGAGGAGAGCAAGCTCCTTCTAGCCCACCTCAACTCCCAACGCAAACATGTGCTCGGAATTCTCGAAGGCCTCGACGCAGAAGACTTGCGGCGACCAGTGCTCCCGTCGGGGTGGAGCTGCCTGGGCATGCTTCGTCATCTCGCTCTCGATGACGAACGGTTCTGGTTCCGCGGCACCATCGCTGCCGACCAGGACGTGATCGACGAGGTCGCCACCGCCGCCGACGACGCGTGGCGGGTCGGTCCGGACACCGCTGTTGGGGAGGTATTCGACCTGTACCGCGACGAAGTCGAGCGCTCGAACGCGATCATCACCACCACCGCACTGGACGCGCCGCCGGCCTGGTGGCCGGAGGAGCTGTTCGGCAGCTGGCGTCTGGACAACCTGCGGGAGGTAATTCTCCACGTACTGACCGAGACCGCCGTCCACGCCGGTCACCTCGATGCGGCCCGCGAGCTGATCGACGGCCGGACCTGGCTCGTCCTGACTGAATGACTCCCGGCTTAGGGTGCAGGAGATGGGCACGACTTCGCATTGGGGCATGACACCCCGCCAGGGCGTCGAGCACGAGTGCGCTCGGCGGGGCGTTGCCGCGGTCGTCAGTGGGTGCGTCGACCTGCTGGCCGGGAAACCGGCCGACGACGAATTGATCCTCGCGCTCGGCGGTCCCCCTGCGGATTGGGTACGCACGGGCGAGCCGCCCGGACCGGCGTACTGGCTGCGGGTGTGGGCCGCACGCGGACTGCTGTACGCCTGGGACGACTCGGCCCGTCCCGCGGTGCTTCGCGCGCTCGGCGATGACGCTTGGCGGGTCCGAGAGGCGGCGCTGAAGGTGGTGGCCAGGCACCAGCTCAACGAGGCGTCGGCGCGAGTCGACGCGCTCCTGGACGACCCCTCGACGCGGGTGCGGGCGGCGGCCTCTCGCACCCAGCGAGCGCTTGACCGTTGACCTGTCAGCCGCTCCAGGTGCTCGACGGTCCGGCGTGAGCGACTACATCCAGCGACGCGGTGCAGACCTGGCGGCCGCCGGCGGCGGTTGACTCCCCGGACGCGCTGGTGAGCTACTACGGGTCGTCGATCCCCGACCTGCTGGACCTTGCGCCCCTGGTGAACGCGCCGAGCCTGCATCACTTCGGTCTCGCCGACGTCTACATCGACAACGCGACGGTCGAGCGCGTCCACGACGCGGTGACTGCCGACGGTCGGCCCGTCGAGTTCGAGGTTTACGAGGGCGCCAACCACGCCTTCGACAACGACGGCTTCGCGCTCCACCGCCCCGAGGCGTCTGCGCTCGCGTGGCAGCGGACGCTCGACTTCCTCAGCCGGACGCTACCGACCTAGCCCGAGAGCGAATGCCACCGCAGTGCGCCATGCTGGGTACGTGACAGAGCGCAACGTCCTCGGTGACGACCTCGAACCGTGCGGCACCGACCCGCTGACCGGGTTCTTCCGCGACGGCTGCTGCAGCACCGCACCCGAAGATCTCGGGAGCCACACGATCTGCGCTGTGGTCACCGCGGAGTTCCTCGACCACCAGCGCCGCATCGGTAACGACCTCTCGACGCCGATGCGTCAGTACCGCTTCCCCGGACTGGTGCCGGGCGACCGGTGGTGTGTGACCGCGGTGAACTGGTCCCGCGCCTACGACGAAGGGGTAGCGGCGCCCGTAGTGCTGGCATCCACCAACGAGGCGGTGCTGCGAATCGTGCCACTAGCAGCGCTCCAGGAGCACGCCGTTGACGTCCCGACCGACCCGAGCTCATTCGAGCCGTAGGAACCGATGAGCGGTGCGGCGCGTCACACAGGCATGGGCCGGCGAGCAGCAGCAATCCTCCTCTTCGCTTTGTTTCTCGCCGTCTCCGGATGCGGTGAGGCTGGCGTGACGAGTGGTGAACCGGCCGAGCAGACCTACGAAGGGCCGCTCGATCTCACCCGCGAGGAGGCACAGCACCCCGGCTCTGGCGCCGCGGGAAACGTCGTCGATTGTGACACTTGGGGGAGCGGGGGGTTCAGCGACGTCGACGTCTACGCGGAGGGCGCTACGGCGAGCGGCCCCGAGCAGGCGCTGAAGGTTGCCGCCAGCGAAAGTGGATTCGGTGGTGTGCAGGAAGGCTTGCGCGTGGGCAAGCGGGAGGGGGACCGGGTTCTCTACTCCTTGAGATGAACGGTGCGGTGAAGCAGGCAGTCATCGTGCACAACGGTCCGGCCACCGAAGGCGCGGGCGGCGCAGGTTGGTACGTCGAGTCATGGG
>JACCZT010000055.1 GCA_013695785.1 Nocardioidaceae bacterium
GTCTGTATCGTCGCGGCCCCGGATGCGATGGGCCGGTTGTGCGCCACGTTGGCTGCGGACCAGGCGGTGGCGTGTTTCACCGCCCTGGACGGGCAAGCCCGCGGCCTCAAAGCCGACGGTGACACCCGCACGATCAACCAGCTGATGGCCGACACCCTCGTCGAACGCCTCACCGGGCAGACCCGGGCTGCTGATGTGGCCGCCGAGATCGGGCTGCTGATGCGGCCCGAGACGTTGTTCACCGATGAGGACACCGCCGCGGTGCTGGCCGGGTACGGGCCCATCCCACCAGGTATCGCCCGCAACATCACCGGCCACACCAAGGTGTGGGTACGCCGCCTGTTCACCCGACCCGCAGGCGGTGAGGATCAACCCGGTGGTGGTGAGCAGATCATCGGCCGCGACCCACGCCGCCGCCGGTTCGATGGACCCCTGGGTGACCTCATCCGTGCGGTGGACCAACACTGCCAACGGCCCTGGTGTGACCACCACATCGACGACATCGACCACCGCACCCCCTACACCGACGGCGGCACCACCACCACCGCCGACGGGGACGCCTACTGCCGGCGCTCCCACACCACCAAACACCTCCCCGGCTTCACCATCCGCCGCGAAGACATCGGCACCGGCACCCACCAGCTGGTCTGGACCACCCCCACCGCACACACCTACACCAGCCGTCGGCCACCACCCCTGGGACACGGACCACACGTCGCCACCCCCAAAACCCCACCCGGCACATCAGTAGCCGAACGACGACTCCAACGCCGCATCGGCACCCACACCAGCACCCGAACCACCCACACCACCACCCAAACCAGCGCCCGCACCACCGGACACCTGCGCCAATAGCCGCTGCTTGAATCGGCGACAATGGTGCGGTGGAAGATCGCGCGACCCGCACGACCGTCGAGTACGCACCGGGCCAACAGATGGACGTGTACGCACCCTTACCCGGCTGCCCGACGGTCCTTCTCTGGCACGGCCGTGGGCCGAGTGAGCGCGGCGTGCTCAGCACGCTGGCGTCGTCCGTCGCGGCGCTTGGCGTTGCCGTCTTCGTGCCCGACTGGCGCTCTGTCGCCGTCGACGGTGGTCGGAGCCACCTGCTGGCCTCGCTTGCGTTCGTACGCCAACATGGCGCCGAGCTCGCTCGGACCCAGGGCTCCTTCGTACTCGCAGGCTGGTCCCTTGGCGGCAAGGCGGCAGCGGGCCTGACCCTGGCGCCCGCAACAGTGGGTGGTTGGGCACCTGACGCGACTGTCTGCATCGCCTCGGGGTTCGACACAGCCGATCCGATCACCGCGAAGATCCCACTCGACCTCCTCGACACCGCCGGCAGGCTCCCGCCGATCCATCTGGTGCACGGTACCCGGGACCAGATAGTCGCCATCGAGAAGAGCCGAGCGTTCGAGGCCGCCCTGCGCTCGCGGGCCCAGGACGTGGAGCTCCACGAGAGCGAGACCGATCATGCGGGAGTCGTCATGACCGAGTACGACCCCGCCTCCGGAGTCTGCGTTCGGGCGAAGCAGCCCGAAACGCTACGGGCGGGACAGGTCACCGTGGACTCGCTGGCGAAGGCAGCGGGCCGATAGTTCTCAGGGGCTGGGCGAAGGGCTGAAGACGTAGGTGCGGTACGCCCAGAACCTGAACGACGTGCCGAGCACCAGACCGAAACCGTTGGCCGAGATGTTGTCTGCCAACGGGCTGCTCAGTCCCAGCGCGTAGTGCGAGACCGCCAGGCACGCCAGCGCTATCGCCATGCCGACCAGGTTGAAACCGAAGAACAGCAATCCCTCGCGCCGCAGGCTACGCCGCGGACGGTCCCGCCACGTCCAGTGCCGGTTGCCGAAGTACGTCACGATCGTGGCGACCAGCACCGAGATCGCCTTGGCGGTGAGCGGCTTGTCCTCGAGCAGACCGGGGTCGCCGGCGAAGCGGAGGAGGTTGAAGAGCCCTACGTCGGTGGTGAACCCGACGCCGCCGACCACTGCGAAGACGGCGACTTCACGGCCGAGGTGGCGGCGACGTGCGGTGGTTCTGGGCGTGGAGATGCTGATCGTTCGGCTCCTGCTACGTGGCGGTCACATGCCGGCCGTGTCCCGGCATGTGAGGAAGCCTAGCCAGCGTGCCCAGCTGTGGTGTGTTCGTGTCGGCCGGCGGGGGCGATCATCACCCCCGTGGACGACCGCACCCGCCGACCCGAACGCATGCCCTCGCAACTGAGACGCAGCGTCGGTCACATTGGTTCACTCGCGAAGTCGATATCCTCAGCGAGTGCCCGACCGCAGCCACACGCCAGTGCTCGCCATCATCGGCGGCGGGCAGCTCGCCCGGATGATGGAGCAGGCGGCGGTCGCGCTCGCGGTCCCCGTACGGCTGCTCGCCGAGGGCCCTGACGTGTCGGCCGCGCAGGTGGCCCGGGACCCGATGGTCGGCGACTACCGCGACCTCGACACGCTGAGGGCGGTCGCGAAGGACTGTGCGGTCGTCACGTTCGACCACGAGCACGTACCGCCGGAGCATCTGCGGACGCTGCAGAGCGAGGGGCACGCCTGCCGTCCGGGGCCGCACGCGTTGCTCTACGCCCAGGACAAGGGCGAGATGCGTCGGCGGTTGGCCGCGTTGAGTGTGCCGTGCCCAGAGAGCGCGCTGGTCTCCAGTGCCGTCGAGGCCGAGGCGTTCGCGTCCACCGTCGGCGGGTTCCCGATCGTTCTCAAGGCGCCTCGCGGCGGTTACGACGGCAAGGGCGTGTGGCTGGTGGGATCGCGGGCCCAAGCCGCCGAGGCACTCACCGCAGGGGGGCCACTGCTGGCCGAGCGGAGGGTCGACTTCGTCCGCGAGCTGTCGGCGTTGGTGGCCCGCTCCCCGTCGGGGCAGGTCGCTGTGTACCCGGTGGCCGAGTCACGTCAGGTCGAGGGGATTTGTACCGAGGTCGTGGTCCCGGCGCCCCAGCTGGCCGCGCAGACCCACCTGGCAGCGCAGGAGATCGCCATGCGGGTCGCCGCTGAGCTCGATGTGGTCGGGATCCTCGCGGTCGAGCTCTTCGAGACCGCCGACGGTACGGTCCTTGTCAACGAGCTGGCGATGCGGCCGCACAACACCGGCCACTGGAGCATCGACGGTGCCATCACGAGCCAGTTCGAGAACCACCTGCGCGCCGTTCTCGATCTGCCGCTCGGCGCACCGCAGGCGCGCGCCCCGTGGACGGTGATGGTCAACATCCTCGGCGGCGAGGTCGGGCACCTCTACGACGGGTACGCCCACGTGTTCGCCCGCGACCCTGGTATCAAGGTCCACCTCTACGGCAAGCAGGCCCGGCCCGGACGCAAGCTGGGGCACGTGACGGCGTACGGTGACGACCTCGCCGACGTGCTCGAGCGAGCCCGCCATGCCGCCGGGTGGTTCAGCGGCGAGATCGAGGACGGTGAGGCATGAGCGCAGCACCCGACACCGGGGCGGCCCGGGTCGGCATCGTGATGGGGTCGGACTCTGACTGGCCCACGATGAAGGCCGCCGCCGACGCGGTCGCGGAGTTCGGGGTCGCCGTCGAGGCCGATGTGGTCTCGGCGCATCGGATGCCCGACGAGATGCTGGCGTACGGCCGCGCGGCGCACACCCGCGGGATCGAGGTCATCATCGCCGGCGCAGGCGGCGCCGCACACCTGCCGGGCATGCTCGCCGCCGTCACCCCGCTGCCAGTGATCGGGGTCCCTGTGGCGCTTGCGTACCTCGACGGCATGGACTCGCTGCTGTCGATCGTGCAGATGCCAGCCGGTGTCCCGGTCGCTGCTGTGGCGATCGGCAACGCCCGCAACGCAGGCCTGCTCGCGGTCCGCATCCTCGCAGCCACCGACGCCGAGCTGCGCGATGCGATGGTGGCGTTCCAGGTCGAGCTGGCGGCGACGGCCCGGGCGAAGGGCGACAAGGTGCGCGGCACGCCTGGCGGGGCGGCCACCGGCTTCCACACACCTCAGTAGAGCCGCTTGGCGTACTCCGGGCCGTAGTACGTCTGAAGCTCTTCGATCGGGTCCTCGGGGCGTTCGAGCAGCTTGGCGATCTGCGCGCGCGACGGCAGCGGGTCGTGCCAGGCCTGCGGCTCCCACAGCTGCGAACGCAAGAACGCCTTGGAGCAGTGGAAGAACACCTGCTCGACGTGGACCTCGACGACGACGACGGGGCGGTGACCGCGCACGACCAGGTCGTCGAGGTACGCTGCGTCGCGCAGCAGCCGCGCGGTGCCGTTGATGCGCAGCGTGTCTCCACGCCCGGGTACCAGGTAGATGAGCCCGATGTGTGGGTTGGCCAGCAGGTTGCTGAACCCGTCGACGCGGCGGTTTCCGGGCCGGTCCGGTATCGCGATCGTGTGGTCGTCGACGACGTGGGTGAAGCCGGCGGGGTCGCCCTTGGGCGAGACGTCGCAGCTGCCGTCGGCGCCGGAGGTGGCCACGAGACAGAACGGGGACGCGGCGAGCCACTCGTGGTGGATTGGCAGCAGCGACTTGCGGTCTTTGTGCGCCACCCGCTGCAGGGGCCTCCCGACCAGGCTCACCAGCTCGTCGTACGTCGTGATCTCGGTGCCGGCGTCAGCCATGTGCGCATCCTAGGCGTCCCCACTCCACACCCCATCTCACCCGACCGGGGGATGCCCGGACACCACGGCCGGCGCAGGATTGGCGTCACGCACCACCGGCAGACGTCGTCCGGGAGGCCTTTGATGGACAGGTGGCCGCGAGGAGTGGCCGCACTGGGCCGCTCGGTTCGCCGCATGACGCAGGTGATCGATGTCCGACGACACAGGACGGACGTCGACCGTCCCGCGCTGGGAGAGCACGAGCGGATCCTGATCCACGAGTCCATGGCCGACGGCGAGGAGTACGTCGGCACCAACTGCGCGCTCTACCTGCGTAGCGCCACCCGCACGGACGTTGCGTGGCGCCGGGTCGGGTGGGCCGAGGTGTCAGCGGTCGAATGGGCGCGTACGACCAGGACCATGACGCTCCAGCTGTGGCCGGACAAGGACCAGGCCAGCGCCTCGCTGCGTCTCGTCGTCAAGGACCGGTCCCGTGTCCCGGAGTTCACCACCGAACGAACCGCCGCGTGCCTGATCACCACGAGACATGTGAGCGTGTCCACGACATGTACGGCGACGGTGCGCGCTCAGCGCGACCCGGAGTGCGGCGAGATCGCTTGGAGGGTCCATCTCGAAGGCGCCTGCGACCATGACGATCCCGTCCTCGGGGCAGCGATCGACGACATCCTGGCCGAGCTGGCCACCCAGCTCGGCTGCTGAGCGGCCCCAGCCGCTACCGGTTACGGCTCGCCGGCGCCGGCTGTGTCGCCGACGGGTTCGCGATGGTCTTGCTCGGGGTCGGCGAAGACCCGACTGCCGCGGATGTCCTCCTCGGTGATCAGCACCAGATCGTCCCGGCTGACCGAGCCCTGGGCAACGAGGCGGTTCGCCTGCCGCAGCCGGGCCCGCTCCAGCGCGTTGCGCACGCTGCGCGCGTTGGCGAAGCGGGGTCTGTCAAGACGTCGGTCGAGGTACTCGGTGAACGCCTTCTCCGCTTCGGGGCTGAACCGGTAGTCGTCGCGTTCGAGCATCAGCTCAGCGATCGCGGTCAGCTCGGGCTTGGTGTAGTCCTCGAACGAGACATGGTGCGCAACACGCGAGCTCAGTCCGGGGTTCGATGAGAAGAACGACTCCATCCTGTCCTCGTAGCCCGCGAAGATGACGACGAGCGACCCGCGTTCGGACTCCATCTCCTGCAAGAGGATCTCGATGGCCTCCTGCCCGTAGTCGCGCTCGTTGTCGGGACGGTGGAGGTAGTACGCCTCGTCGATGAACAACACGCCACCGGCGGCCTTGGTCAGGGCTTCCTTCGTCTTGGGGGCGGTGTGGCCGATGAACTGCCCGACGAGATCCTCACGAGTCACGGCGTGCACGCGCGGCACCCGGAGATAACCCAGCGCGTGCAGGATCTCGGCCATCCGCAGCGCAACGGTCGTCTTGCCCGTGCCCGGGGCGCCCGTGAAGCTCATGTGCAGCGACGGCTTGCTGGCCGACAGACCGAATCGCGTCCGTGCCCGCTCGACGGTCAGCAGTGCGGCGATCTCGCGGATTCGGAGCTTCACCCCGGTGAGGCCGATCAGGTCGGCATCGATACCGTCGAGCACCGACTGGACGCGGGCGACTGCCTCGTCCTTGCCCAGGTCCACCTCGTCGTCCGGGTCGAGGTCCGGGGCTCGTCCTCTTTGGCCTCATCTCCGTCCGGGACCACGGTGTCGTCCGGCTCGGCGCCGGCGGGCTCCTCCGCCGCCTCCTCCTCCTCCGACCCCTGGTCACCGCGGGGAGCCGTCTCGCGCGCCGGCGCCGGCGCCCCTGCGCCCGGCCGCTCCATCGAGAACCCCGACTTCTTCCCGGACGAGGTCACGGCGATCCGTCGTCGCCGGATCCGTACCGGGCGCCGGCCGGCGACTCTGTTGCGTAGGGTCGCAGGGCATAGCGCTGGGTGCGGCCCGATGTCTCGGTGCGGTCGAGCCGGAAACCGGGTTCCTCGGCGGGACGCTGCACGATGAAGCTCAACGCCGTCGTCTGCCGGCCCAGCCCGGCGTCGTAGGCGAGCACGCGTACGTAGTGGTTGGGGAACGCCTTGCGGCACTCATCGATCTCGTGCATGGCGCCGTCGGGCTCGTCGAGGTCGAACAGTGGCAGGCCCCACAGGTCCCAGTAGACGTTGCGGGGGTGCGGGTCGTCGGTGTACTCGACCGAGATCGGCCAATCGTTGGCCAGTGCGTAACGGATCTGGGCGGCGATCTCGTCATCGGTCAGCTCGGGCAGGTAGGAGAAGGCTCCGTGGCGTAGGTACATGGTCATCTCCTAGACGCTGGCGGTCGGGGCGGTGTCGGGGGCATCGGTCGAGGTGTAGTCGTAGGTGATGTCACCCCAGGTGTCGATGGCGACCTGCAGGGGGCGGCAGCTCTCGGCGGCCTTGCGCAAGATGTCCGGGCCCTCCTTGAGAAGGTTGCGGCCCTCGTTGCGGGCCTTGACGACGACCTCGAGCGCGACCCGGTTGGCCTCGGCGCCGGCCGCGATCCCCATGGGATGCCCGATGGTTCCGCCGCCGAACTGCAAGATGACGTCCTCGCCGAGCAGGTCGAGCAGCTGGTGCATCTGAGCGGCATGGATCCCGCCAGAGGCCACCGGCATCACGCCGGGCATGCTCGCCCAGTCCTGGTCGAAGAAGATGCCGTTGCCGGGATTGGTCGGGATGTGGTCCTCGCGGAGGATGTCGTAGAAGCCCTTGGTGGTGGCCGGGTCGCCCTCCAGCTTGCCGATGACCGTTCCGGCGTGGATGTGGTCGACGCCGATCAAGCGGCACCACTTGGCGAGCACGCGGAAGCTCACCCCGTGCGACTTCTGCCGCGTGTAGGTCGAGTGCCCGGCGCGGTGCAGGTGCAACAGCACGCTGTTGCGGCGCGCCCAGTAGGCCAGTGACTGCATCGCCGAGAAGCCGATCGTCAGGTCGATCATGACCACGACGCTGCCGAGCTCTTTGGCGAACTCCGCGCGTTCGTACATCTCCTCGACCGTGGCGGCCGTGATGTTGAGGTAGTGCCCCTTGAGCTCACCGGTGTCGGCCACCGCCTTGTTGACGCCTTCCATCGAGTAGAGGAAGCGGTCGCGCCACCGCATGAACGGCTGGGAGTTGATGTTCTCGTCGTCCTTGGTGAAGTCCAGGCCACCGCGACACGCCTCGTAGACCACGCGGCCGTAGTTGCGCGCGGACAGACCCAGCTTCGGTTTGACCGTCGCGCCGAGTAACGGCCGTCCGTACTTGTTGAGCATCTCGCGCTCCATCACGATGCCGTGCGCGGGGCCCTGGAACGTCTTGACGTACGCGACCGGGATCCGCATGTCCTCGAGGCGAAGTGCCTTGAGTGGCTTGAACCCGAAGACGTTGCCGATGATCGACGACGTGAGGTTGGCGATCGAGCCCTCCTCGAACAGGTCGACGTCGTAGGCGACGTACGCGAAGTACTCGCCGGGGCGACCGGGGACGTCATCCACCTGGTAGCACTTGGCCTGGTAGTGCTCGTTCGCGGTGAGCCGGTCGGTCCACACCACCGTCCAGGTGGCTGTGGAGGACTCACCGGCAACGGCCGCGGCCGCCTCGATCGGGTCGACGCCGTCCTGCGGGGTGATCCTGAACATCGCGAGCACGTCGGTGTCCTTGGGCTCGTAGTCCGCGTTGTAGTAGCCCATGCTGGCGTAGCTGTGTACACCCGGGTCCCAGCGGTCCGGTTCGGCGCCGTTCTTGGTGTCGTCCGACACAGGTCCTCCCGCGGTTCGCCAACCCGGAGGGCTTCCGGGCGTCGCCTCTTCATGGTCAGCGCCCATCATTGAACTGTCTAGCGAGTCTTGGCTACAATCACTTGAGTAAACACTCAAGTCACAGGGCGGAGCACGGCGTGACCCCTGCCCGACTGCGAAGTTTCCTGGCGATCGTCGACAGCGGCTCGGCCAGGGCCGCGGCGGCGCGGCTGTCGGTCACCGAGTCCGCGGTGTCGGCCTCGCTCGCGGCGTTGCACCGAGAGGTCGGGATGGTCCTGCTCGAGCGCAGCGGACGGGGTCTTCGCCTCACCGAGGCCGGGACGGTGTTCGCCTCCTACGCGCGTCGCATCCTCGGCCTGATCGACGAGAGCGTAGCGGCTGCTCGTGAGGGCGTCGCTGCCGAACGCGGCCGGGTCCGTCTCGGCGCGGTCACCACTGTCGGTGAGTATCTCCTTCCCGGTCTGCTCGCCACCTTCCGTCGCCGGTACCCCGACGTCGAGGTCACCCTCGACG
>JACCZT010000188.1 GCA_013695785.1 Nocardioidaceae bacterium
TTGTCGCCCTCGACGAGGTCACCGCCGGCGACGAGTCCGACGAGCCATTTCTCGATCCGGGCGTGCGCCGGGTCGTCGCCCGGCGCCGAGAGGTCGGGCATGTCGGCGAACGCGTCGTCTTGCATCATCAGTGCCCTCACGTTGTCGACGTAGTTCGCGTACGCGCAGTTGCGACGCGCCGGTCAGTCGTCGAACGCCTTGATGACATCCTCGTCGATCGTGTGTTTGGGCCCGGTGTACCAGCGCTTCGCCGACAGCTGCCACCAGATGGCCAGGACGATCAGGGTGCCGATGGTCAGGATCGGTGCGTAGTTGACGAACTTCCAGGAGAAGTCGGGGTTGCCAGGCACTGCTGCAGGGGTGAACGGGAGGATGAAGTAGACCGAGATGATCGCGATCTCAGCCACGGCGACGAGGTTCATCCACTTGTACTTGTTTCCCAGCGTCCAGCTGCCTGGCTCGAAGGCGTCGCCCATCTTCCAGCGCAGCCAGATCGGGATGGCAAACGCGAGGTAGAGGCCGATGACCGCGATCGAGACGACCGCATAGAACGCGACCGGGACGATGAGCGGCTCGTCCGCCGTACCGAGGTTGACCTCGACCATGGCCGGCAGCGTGATGAGCGCTCCGACGACGGCGCTCAACAGCACTGCGTTGACGGGGACCCGGTTGGCGGAGACCTTCGACCACAGGCCAGAGCCTGGGATGGCGCCATCGCGGCTGAACGCGAATGTCATCCGTGAGGTGGACGTCATGCACGCCACGGTGCAGAACAGCTGTCCTGCGGTCGAGATCAGCAGGACGGTGCCGTGCCATCCCTGAGTCAGTGCCTGCCCGAAGATGAGGTCGACACCGCCGCCGCCGGCGGTGACCGCGTCGGGGTCCTGTACGGCGAACAAGAAAGCAAGGAGCAGGATCCAACCACCGATGGCGGAGTACGCGATGGAGCGCCACATCCCCTTCGCCGCTCCTTCGGATGCCTCCTGCGTCTCCTCGGAGAGGTGGGCGGAGGCGTCGTACCCGGTGATCGTGTACTGCGTCAGCAAGAAGCCGAGCGGCAGGACCAAGAACCAGTACGTCCCACTGCTGGTGCTGCCATCGGCGTACCCGGAGTTGTTGACCTGACCGGTGAAGACTTCGGAGATCGACTGGTGCGTGTCGGGGATCAGGGCGAGGATCAAGATGACGACGGCGACGCCGGCGACGTGCCACCACACCGAGATGTTGTTGATCACCGCCATCAAGTGCCCGCCGAAGATGTTGAGGACGGCGGCGAGGACCAGCAGCACCAAGAAGATCAGGTAGACCCTGCCGAGCGAGTAGCTCTCGGCCCAGCCTGAGCTGAAGGTGCTCAGAGTGAGGTCGAGGAACGTCGCGCACCCGTACGCGACCGAGGCCGTGACGGCCAGCAGGCCGATCAGGTTGAGCCAGCCGGTGAAGAATCCGGCGGCGGGGCCACCCATCTTCGACGCCCACCAGTAGATGCCGCCGGAGGTGGGGTAGGCCGAGACGAGCTCGGCCATGGTGAAGCCGATGAAGAGGATGAACAAGGAGATGATCGGCCAGCCCCACGAGATGGCAACTGGCCCACCGTTGTTCCACGCCTGGGCGAAGGTCGTGAAACAACCCGCGAGGATCGAGATGATCGAGAACGAGATCGCGAAGTTGGAGAATCCCGACCAGTTCCGGTTGAGCTCCTGCTTGTACCCCAGCTCGGCAAGCCTGCGCTCGTCGGCGCTGAGCTTCACGTCATCGGCCATGGTGTCTCCCAGTAGCAGGTGGGACGTCGCCCCACGGGCGGGCCGACGAGTTGGCTGATGCTACTGCCCGCACCCCGATTGCATCTAGACTTTTGCCAAAGTGGTCGGCGTGTCGGGGGCAGGACCTTCCAGATGTCGACTGTCAGGCGGGGACCACGTTGAGGGTCGCGGTTGCGACGACCTCGGGGTGGATGCGTACGGACACCTGGTGCGACCCGAGTGTCTTGATCGGGTGCCCGAGGTCGATCCGGCGCTTGTCGGCCTCGAGGCCGGCGGCCTTGAGGGACTCCGCCACGTCGGACACGGTGACCGCACCGAACAGGCGACCGCCCGGACCGGCGTTGACCCGCACGTTGACCGGCCTCTCCTCCAGGCGTGCCTTGATCGCCTTGGCGTCGTCGAGGTCGTGCACCGCGCGGGCGTCCCGGGCCTTCTTGATCGAGTCGACCTGCTTGGCGGCACCGCGCGTCCAGCGGATTGCGAAGCCACGGGGGAGCAGGTAGTTGCGGCCGTAGCCGCCCTTGACCTCGACGATGTCGCCGGGGGATCCGAGGTCGGTGACCTCGTGCGTGAGGATGAGCTTCATGGTGGTGGTCGCCTTCCTCAGCGGCTGCTGGACGTGTAGGGCAGCAGTGCCATCTCGCGAGCGTTCTTGATCGCGATCGCGATCTTGCGCTGCTCCTGGACGGTGACACCGGTCACCCGACGCGCGCGGATCTTGCCGCGATCGGAGATGAACTTGCGTAGCAACGCGGTGTCCTTGTAGTCGATGTGGGTGACTCCCGCGGCCTTGAGAGGATTGGACTTCTTCTTCGGCTTGCGGTCAACGGGCTTGGCCATTGTGGTGCTCCTTCGCTGAGCCCGACCGTGCCGTGCTGGGCACGCCCGGTCGGAATGGGCCGACGCTTCCCGACGGGAGGCGCCTGTGGTGCATGAGGTCAGATCTGTGGATCGTTGTCAGAACGGTGGCTCGTCGGTCGAGCCACCGCTGCTGCCCGCCGCCCAAGGGTCGTTGCCGGCAGGCGCGGCGCCGCCACTTTGCGGAGCCGGGGACGACCACGGATCGTTGGCCGGCGCGGACTGTCCACCGCCGGCGTTGTAACCGCCGCCGCCCTGGCTCGCACCGGACCGGCTGGCACGTGTGACCTTGGCGGTTGCGCTGCGCAGGCTGGGCCCAACCTCGTCCACGTCCATCTCGACGGACGTGCCTTTGGAGCCGTCCTGGCGCTCGTACTGACGCACCTTGAGGCGCCCCTGGACGATCACGCGGGTGCCCTTCTGCAAGGACTCCGCGACGTTCTCGGCGGCTTGACGCCACACGGCGCACGACATCCAGAGCGTGTCGCCGTCCTTCCACTCGTTCGTCTGCTTGTCGAACGTACGAGGCGTCGATGCGATGCGGAAGTTGGCAACGGCAGCACCCGACGGGGTGAAGCGCAGCTCTGGTTCATCGACAAGGTTGCCGACGACGGTGATAACGGTCTCGCCTGCCATGAGGTCTCCAACGGATGAGGGGCTTATCGGCTGTGGGGCTGGTGCTGACTAGCAGTGAACATCAAAGCGCCGACAGGTGCGGTGCGTTGTCCACAGGGCACCTCGCCGGACGGTTCGGTCCACCGGCCTACTTGATGTCTGGGCGCGTCACCTTGGTGCGCACGACGGACTCGTTGAGGCCCAGCTGACGGTCGAGCTCCTTGACCGTTGCGGGCTCAGCAGTGAGCTCCACAAGGGCGTAGATACCTTCGGACTTCTTGTTGATCTCATAGGCAAGACGACGCTTGCCCCAGACATCGACGCTTTCAACGGTTCCACCGTCCTGGCGCACCACGTTGAGGTACGTATCCAGGCTGGGGGCGACGGTGCGTTCCTCGAGATCAGGGTCGAGGATCAACATCAGCTCATAACGACGCAAGGCGAACTCCACCTCCTTCGGACTAGGCGGTCACGGTCTCTCCGTGACAGGAGGGCTCTGCATCCGTGCCCGGACCGGTGCCCGGGCAACCGCAGGAGTCTATCGGTACGCCCGCCACCGACGCCAATCCCGCACCCCTACTCGGTGCCGATGGCGCGCAGGACGTTGAGCCGGGCGGCCCTGCGGGGCCGGGAGCACGGCCGTACGATCAAACGGTAACGACTGGCGACAGGCGATGCCGTCGGGATTTGTCCTGACCTGACCCTGACTTGACCGAGGGTCAGGAAGCCGGCCAGACGACGGGGAAGAGCCGGTGAGCCATCGGCGCACCGTCGGCGAGCTCGGCGTCGAGGCCGTCGAAGGACGGGGACGTACGCCACCGCCGCGGCGAGTGTCTGGCCTCCTCGGAGAGGTAGCGCAAAGACAGCACCCTGCGACGACCGGCGAACGGAAACCCAGGGGCACCGTGCACCGTGAGGAAGTCGAAGAAGATCGCATCGCCCGGCTGCATGTCGAAGCTACGGATGTCGAAAGCCGCACGGTCTGCGTCGATGTCAGGAAGCTCACCCAATGATCCCTCGGGGAACCACTTCGCCTCACCGGCGAGGAAGGTACGCGGCATCAGCCACGGGCCGAGGTGGGTGGCCGCCAGGGTCTCCAGGCAGCCTGCGAGCGGCACCGGGTCGACGGGGATCCACGCGCTCACGCCACGGCCGCTGACGTTGTAGTACGGCTGGTCCTGGTGCCACGGGGTCCGCTGTCTCGTCCCGCCCTCCTTCACCAGCACGTGGTCGTGGTACAACCGCACGCTCGCCGAGCCCATCAGCACGGCGGCGACCTGTGGCGCCCTGGACCGCCGTGCAAGTGCCTCGATCTCCGGCACCTCCTGCCACCGGCAGAAGTCCTCGGTGAAGGCACCGGGGTCGTCGGCGTTGCTGGCGACCTGGGCGAGCGGGCTGGGTTCATCAAGGACCACCTGGATCGCCCGCCGGGCGCGTTCCACCTCCTCCGGCGAGAGCAGCGCGCGTACGCAGGCCACTCCGTCGCGTTGGTACGCCGCCACCGTCTCGGCGTCGACAACCGCCTCGTCCATGCCCGCAGGTTAGCCCCGATTGCGGCCCCTCGGGGTACGTGTTGTCCTTGAAGCGTGGTCGAGCACACGAGCCACGCCAACACGTCTTTGATCGGTGTGAGTTGTGGCTGTTTCTGTACTCGACATCCCCATGCCCACCCAGACCTTGCCCCCGCGTATCCCCTCGGCGGCCACCGAGTCGCGGCGAGGCGAGCTGACCGCCGAGATCTACGAACGGATCGAGGCGGCGACGAACGAGCAGGAGAAGCGCGAGCTGCGGGCGTCTGTCACCGCGGTCAACATGGGCGTCGCCCAGTCGATCGCACGACGGTACTCCGGCCGTGGCGAACGCGACGACGACCTCGAGCAGGTGGCGTACGTCGGTCTGGTCAAGGCGGTCAACGGCTTCGACCCGGGCCGCGGCAAGAACTTCCTGACGTACGCGGTGCCGACGATCGCCGGTGAGCTGAAGCGCCACTTCCGCGACTACTGCTGGACCGTACGCCCGCCGCGCAGCATCCAGGAGCTGCAGGGCCGGATCTCGGCGTGCGCCGAACCCCTGCGTCAGCACCTGGACCGGTCGCCGACGCCGGAGGAGATAGCAGAGGAGATCGGCGCCCGGACCGACACCGTGATCGAGGCCCTCGCCGCCGACGGTTGCTTCATCCCGACGTCGCTTGACCTGCGCGTCGGCGAGGCGGGATCGGCCGCGCTGGGCGAGCTGCTGGGCGAGTACGACGAAGACCAGGCCCGCGTCGAGGTCCACATCCTGCTCGCCCCGCTGGTACGTGAGCTATCCGCGCGAGACCGCGACATCATTGCGCTGCGCTTCTACCACGACTGGACGCAAGAACAGATCGCCAAGCGATTCGGGATCACCCAGATGCAGGTGTCCCGCCTGCTCAGCCGGATGATGCGCGAGCTCCGCGAGCGCATCGCCTGACCACCCCACGAGTCCGTGGCTGGCGCCCGGCACCTCGTCGTCACCGCCGATGGGCGTCGGTGGGTCGAGGAGATGCGTGTTATGAATTGCGCTGTGACCGAGACGATGAGGTTCGGCCCGCTCGACATCGACTTCGGCGGCCACGTCATCCGTCCCCGGCCCTGGACCATCGCCCAGTCGATGTGGGCGGCCGAGCTGGTGGCAGATGCGCCGGACGGACCGGTCCTCGAGCTGTGCGCTGGTGTCGGTCACATCGGTCTGGTGCTCGCCTCGCTCGTGTCGCGCGACCTCGTGCTCGTCGACGCCAACCCGCGCGCCTGCGTCTACGCTCGGACCAACGCCGCCGCCGCCGGTCTCGTGGAGCATGTCGACGTCAGGAACGGCCCGATGGACAGCGTGATCGCCCCTGAGGAGCAGTTCGCGATCATCCTCGCGGACCCTCCATGGGTGCGCAGCAGCGATGTCGCCCAGTTCCCCGACGATCCGTTGACCGCCATCGACGGCGGCCCTGACGGCCTGGCGCTTGCACGCGTCTGTGTCGACCTGATCGGCGACCACCTTGCCGCGGCGGGTGTCGCGATCCTGCAGCTCGGCGACGCCGACCAGGTGGCGGCGATGCGTTCGCACCTCGACTCGCGCCCAGACATCGGTCTTTGTGTCACCGACGTCCGCGTTCCAGGCGGCAACGGCATCCTGGTGAGGTTGTCGCAGCGCGAACCGCCGTCCC
>JACCZT010000032.1 GCA_013695785.1 Nocardioidaceae bacterium
TCCGCCTCACCCTCGAGGCGCTGCACGACCCACTTCAGGACCCGCGAGTTCTCGCCGAAGCCGGGCCACAGGTAGCCGCCGTCCTCGTCGCGGCGGAACCAGTTGACGTAGAAGATCCGCGGCAGCTTGGACGCATCGGCGCCCTTGCCGATGTCGATCCAGTGCTGGAGGTAGTCACCGGCGTCGTAGCCGATGAACGGGAGCATCGCCATCGGGTCGCGGCGTACGACCCCGACCGCGCCGGTGGCCGCCGCAGTGGTCTCCGAGCTCAGCGTCGCGCCCATGAACGTCCCGTGCTCCCAGTCGCGGGCCTCGGTCACCAACGGGATCGTGGTCTTGCGGCGACCGCCGAAGAGGATCGCATCGATCGGCACGCCCTTGGGGTCGTCGTACTCCGCGGCGATGATCGGGCACTGACGGATCGGCGTGCAGAAGCGGCTGTTCGGGTGCGCGGCCGGCTCGTCGGACTCCGGCGTCCAGTCACGGCCCTTCCAGTCGGTCAGGTGCTCGGGACCCTCCCTGGTCATGCCCTCCCACCACACGTCGCCGTCATCGGTCAGGGCGACGTTGGTGAACACCGAGTTGCCCTTCTCCACCGTCTGCATGGCGTTGGGGTTGGTCTCGTGTCCCGTGCCCGGTGCGACGCCGAAGAAGCCGTCCTCGGGGTTGACGGCGTAGAGGCGCCCGTCGGCACCGAAACGCATCCAGGCGATGTCGTCGCCGAGCGTCTCGGCCTTCCAACCCTCGATGGTCGGCGTGATCATCGCGAGGTTGGTCTTGCCGCACGCGCTGGGGAACGCCGCCGCCACGTACTTGACGACACCCGCAGGGCTCGTCAGCTTGAGGATGAGCATGTGTTCGGCCAGCCAACCCTCGTCGTGCGCCATGGCCGAGGCGATGCGCAACGCGTAGCACTTCTTGCCCAGCAGCGAGTTACCGCCGTAGCCCGAGCCGTAGGACCAGATGGTGCGTTCCTCGGGGAAGTGCACGATGTACTTGGTGTCGTTGCACGGCCACGGCACGTCGGTGTCGCCGTCGGCCAGCGGTGCGCCCACCGAGTGCAGGCAGGGGACGAAGCTCGCGTCGGTCTGCTCCATCTTGTCGAGCACCGGTCTGCCCATCCGCGCCATGACCCTCATCGAGACGACGACGTACGGGGAGTCGGTGATCTCCACCCCGAACTTGGGCGAGTCGGCCTCCAGGTGGCCCATGACGAACGGGATCACGTACATCGTGCGGCCACGCATCGCCCCGTCGTACAGGTCGGTCATGATCGACTTCATCTCGTCCGGGGCCATCCAGTTGTTGGTGGGGCCGGCGTCGGACTCCTCGCGGCTGCAGATGAAGGTGCGGTCCTCGACGCGGGCTACGTCAGAGGGGTCGGAGGCGCACCAGAACGAGTTGGGCTTCTTGGACTCATCGAGGCGGACGAACGTCCCTGCGTCGACCAGGTCGTCGGTCAGGCGCTTCCATTCCTCGACCGAGCCGTCGCACCAGTAGATCTGGTCCGGCTTGGTGAGGGCCGCAACCTCCTCGACCCACGACTGGAGCTTGCTGTGCGAGGAGTGGTACGTGCTGCTGGTGGACGGATCCTTCGTCGACGTGCCTGCGGCCATGTGTTGTCAGTCCTTTTCGTGCATCGCGAGTCAAGTCTCTTGACCGCACCCCCGGGACGTCTTGCTGAACGGCCCGGTGGCTGATGTGAATAGGTCGTACCAGCGCTCGACGACACCGTCGCCGAAGCTGGTCTCCCCACACTAAGCCCGATCATCGGCGAGGGGTATCCCGGGTGCTGGTGAACAAGATCACAAGCAGCGCGCGCCGATGGGCAGACGCCATTTCAATCCGGCGAACGGGCGCGCTAGACTCGGCTCCGCCTTGCGGCCCACCCGCAGGCCTGCGCTCGTAGCTCAACGGATAGAGCATCTGACTACGGATCAGAAGGTTGGGGGTTCGAATCCCTCCGAGCGCGCAGAGAACCTCCAGGTCAGGGGCTGCCCATCCTTGGCTGAGGGCGGCCTCTTCCCCGGTCAAGGTCAGCACCGCTCACAGAACTCTCACGACTTGCCTGCCAACCGCTGCGCGGCGGCTCGCATCTCGTCCAGATAGGTATGTGTGTAAGTTCGCGACATCACAGTCTCATCGTGGCCGTGCCAGGCCGCAACGACGTGAGAAGTGACGCCGAGGCTTCGCATAATCGTCACTGACGTATGCCTCGCATCGTGTAATCGAATGACAGGCACGCCTGCTTCCCGCGCGAGAGCAGCGAACCTGTCCGAATACCACTCAGGACGCGGTGGGACACCCAACTCGTTGACGACAACCTTGCCAGCGCTGCCGTCGTAGACCGGCCCCGCAGCGAGCCGCTCTTGGTGCTGTTGCATAC
>JACCZT010000040.1 GCA_013695785.1 Nocardioidaceae bacterium
GAGGCCATGTGCGTGACACCGGTCAGAGGCAGTACGTGGTGGGGGCGCCCCGCCGCCAGCAGGGCCGAGGACAGCCGCAAGGTGTGGGCGACGACGACGTTGTCGTCGGCCATCCCGTGGATGATCATCAGCGGCCGGTTGACCCCGTCGATCGTCTCGGCGTCGACGAGCAGAGAGTTGGCGTCGTACACCGCCGGCTGCTCGTCGGGGTGGCCGAGGTAGCGCTCGGTGTAGAACGTGTCGTAGAGGCGCATCTCGGTGACCGGTGCGCCGGCGACAGCCGCGTGGAAGACGTCGGGGCGGCGCAGCACGGCAAGTGCCGCGAGGTAGCCGCCGTACGACCACCCGGTGATGCCGACCCGGTCCGTGTCGACGTCGTCCGGGTACGCCGCGGCGACGGCGTCGAGTGCGTCCACCTGGTCCATCAGTGTCACGCCGGCGAAGTTGTCGCGGACAGCGCGCTCCCAGTCATGGCCGCGCGCCGGCGTGCCGCGCCCGTCGGCCACCACGACGCAGAATCCTTGGTCGGCGAGCCACTGCGGCTGCAGGAACGCCCGCGCCGAGGCGAGCACGCGCTGTGCGTGGGGGCCGCCGTACGGGTCCATCAGCACCGGTAGCCGACTGGACCCGGGGACGTGGCCGCGCGGGAAGAGCACGGCGGTACGTACGTCGTGCTCACCCGCACGCAGCAGGCGCGTGCTCGGTACGAAGCCTGGATCGGCGACCAGGTTGGCGATCTCACCGACCTCGACGTCGCCGTCCCAGACCGTGACCGTCGCGGCCGTCGCGTCGAGCCCGCTACGCGTGATGACGCTGGTGCCAGCCGACGCGGAGCCACTGTTGACGCCCGGACCATCAGTGAGCTCTGATGCCTCGCCGTCCCAGCTGACGTGGATGATGTGCACCTCCGTCGGCTCGACCGACGCTGACACCAGGACGCCCGTGTCGTCGGTGCCCAGGACGCCGCGTACGTGCAGGCCCACCGGGCTGATCGGGGTGCCGTCGACGACGACACGTTTGGTGTCGTCGCTGTCCTCGCAGGTCACCAACCGCCCCCCGGGGCCGTAGGCCGGTACGCCGACGACCAGGTCGACCCACACGTCGTCGGTCTGCGTCCGCACGACCCGCGTTGCAGCGTCGTCGACGTCGAACGCGAGCACCTCTGCGCGCCTCTGGTCTCGTGACATCACCTGCACCAGCGGGGGTCCGTGCGAGGTCCACGAGACGCGAGTCAGGTACGGGTACACGTCGCGGTTCCAGTTCACGATCGCGCGGTGGCCGTCGAGGCCGACGTGCCACAACGTCACATCGGCGTTCGCGGTGCCGGCGGCTGGGTAGCGGTTGGGGACCGGGGGTGCCGTCGGGTCGGAGGGGTCGGCCAGGTGCCAGATGGCCACCGGGGAGTTGTCGTAGCGCTCTACCAGCAGCGAGCGGCCGTCCGGCGCCCACCAGAAGCCGTTGTAGCGCTCCATCTCCTCGGCGGCCACGAACTCCGCCTGCCCCCACACGACATCGTCGCTGTTCTCACCGTCGGGCTCGACGAGTGCGTGGTCGAGTGCCCCGTCGGCCCCGATCACGCGCAGCGCACCGCCGGAGGCGTACGCGACGTGGCGACCGGTCGGGTCGAGCCTAGGGTCGATGACCGAACCGACGCTGGGGAGCGCGGTTGCGCCGCCGGTCGACAGGTCGCTGACCCAGAGGCGCCCGGACAGTGCGAACGTCGCCAGCCGCGCGGCGTCGTCAGTCGCGAAGCCGACGATGCCGCCGCCGGACTCGCGGCTACGCTCACGTCGCGCACGCTCCTGGGCCGACAGCTCCTCGTCGGCGTCGCCGAGCAGCTCGCGTGGGTCGACGAGCAGCCGCTCCTGGCGCGTCGCCACGTCGTACTCCCACAGGCACCCGGTCCGCGAGGTGCCGGACGGGGTGCGCACGAAGTGCACGCGCGTGCCGTCCCCGCTGATGCGGACGTTTCGCGGTACGCCGAGGGTGAACCGCTGCGTACGCGCGGACAACCGGGGGAAGGAGATCTGCGCAGTGAAGTCGTCGGGTGCACTCATGTCGAGCACTCTAGGGTGGGGACTGTCGGCGCTCGTATCCTGTGCCCATGACGCTCGCCGCGGCAGACCGCCGCCTCCTCCTGGTCCACGCCCATCCCGACGACGAGACGATAGGCACCGGCGCGTCGATGGCGAAGTACGTGGCCGAGGGCTGTGCGGTGACGCTGGTGACGTGCACCCTCGGCGAGATGGGCGAGGTGCTCGTACCCGGTCTCGCTCACCTTGCCGCCGATGCGGACGACGCGCTCGGGCAGCACCGCGTCGGTGAGCTCGAGGCGGCGATGAAGGCGCTCGGCGTCACCGACCACCGTTTTCTCGGTGCCGCCGGCCGCTACCGCGACACGGGCATGGCGTGGTCGCCGGAGCGCGGCGCCCAGGTGCCCGCCGACGTCGCCGACGACTCGTTCTGGAAGGCGGACCTGCTCGAGGCCGCGACGCTGCTCGTCGAGATCATCCGTGAGGTACGCCCCCAGGTCCTCATCACCTACGACGACTTCGGCGGGTACGGACACCCCGACCACGTGCAGGCGCACCGGGTGGCGACGTACGCCGCCGCGCTCGCCGCCGTGGCGTCTTTCCGACCTGACCTCGGGGACCATTGGGATGTTGCGAAGATCTACTGGACCGCGGTGTCGGCGACCTGGATGCGCGAGGGGCTGCGTCGCCTACGCGACGCGGGAGACGCCACCAGCTTCGAGGGAATGGACCCCGACGGCACGTTGCCGCCGATGGTGGTCGAGGACGCAGCCCTGTCCGCTCGGGTCGACGCCGAGGACTTCGCCGACGCCAAGATCGAGGCCATGCGGGCCCACGCGACGCAGATCAGCGTCGACGGCCCGTTCTTCGCGTTGTCCAACAACTTCGGCAACAGGGTGTGGGGCACCGAGTTCTACCGGCTCGCAAGAGGAGCGCCGGGGCCCACCGATCCCGGGACGAGCCTGGAGGACGACCTGTTCGCCGGGCTCGACTGAGGTGTCACCGCTCCCGCGGGTGTTGCTGCGCGCCGGCCTCGTGCTGCTCGGCGTCCTGCTCGCCCTCCTGTGCCTCATCGCCTACCGCCAGGCGTGGTACGTCGCCGGCGTGCTGCTGCCGTGGGGGCTCGCGTTGGCCCTGCTGGCGACGTACGCAACGGTCCGCGCCGCGGCGTACCCCGACGGCCCCGCCGCCGGAGCGATGGCCTGCGGCGCCGGCTGGGTCGTGACGATGATCGTGCTCTTTCGACCCCGCGACGAGGGCGACTACCTGCTCGCCGCGGACGTTCGCGGATACGGGTTGCTCCTCGGTGGCATGCTCGTCGTGACGGCCGCGGTGGTGCGGGCGATCGGGGCTCCGGCCGTGGGGCCCGGCCGTACACCTCCTAGGCTGTGACGATGCATCAGCCCGTCGACGACGCCGCCTTCCGGCAGGTGCTCGGCAGGTTCACCAGTGGCGTGACAGTGGTCTCCACCGTCCAGGGCGGCGTCGACCACGCGCTGACCGCGAGTGCCTTCTGCTCGGTGTCGCTCGACCCACGGCTCGTGCTGGTCGCCGTCGACCGCAGGAACCGCTTCCACGACGCCGTCCTGGCTGCGGGCACCTGGGGCGTATCCGTGCTGGAGCAGCGGGCCCGCGATGCTGCGACCTGGTTCGCGACCCGCGGGCGGCCGCTGGAGGGCCAGTTCGACGCGTACTCCCACCACCGCGGTGCCCGTACCGGTTGTGCCTTGCTGTCCGACGCGCTCGGCTGGCTCGAGTGCCGGACGTGGCAGACCTACGACGGCGGCGACCACACGCTCGTCGTCGGCGAGGTGGTCTTCGCCCAGGCGAGCGATGACGCGGACGAGCCGTTGCTGTATTACCGTTCTCACTACGGATCGTTGGTCCGGTCGACCGCTAGCGAGAAGAACCCGGATCCTGCAGACAGATGACACCAGAGACTCCTGTGCACCCGGACGAGCGCGACCGGACCCGCGATCGTCGTGGGGTCCGCCTCGCACTCGGCGGCGTCGTGCTGCTCTTCGTCGGCCTCTACCTCGCCGGCCACTTCCTGATCGGCGACCGGCTGCCGGTCGGCACCCGGGTCGAGGGCATCAGCATCGGTGCGATGACGCCGGAGGATGCCACGGCCACACTCGACGAACGCCTCGGAGAGCGCGCGGCCGACCCGATCACCCTGGTCAGCAACAAGCAGACGTTCGAGATCCTGGCGGAGGAGGCGGGGTTGTCCTACGACGCGGCCGAGACCGTCGAGAACGCCGGCGGCGGCAGCACGTGGAACCCCTGGCAGATGCTCCAGGTGGTGATCGGCAACCAGAGCGTCGAGGCGGTCGTCGCCACCGACGCCGACGCCCTTCGCCGCGCGGTGGCCAAGATCGCCACCGCCGTCGACAAGCCTGCCGTCGAGCCCCAGATCACCTTCGCGGGCACCGAGCCGGTCGTACGCGAACCACGATCGGGTACGGCCGTGGACACCGCCGCCACCGAGCAGCTCATCACCGAGCGCTACCTGGGCAACCGCGGCGCCACCATGGTGCCGGTGAGCGGCGTCGACCCCAAGGTGGGCGACGGGGCGCTCAAGGCGACCCTGCGAGACTTCGCCAGGCCGGCGGTGTCGGGTCCGGTCGACATCGCCGTCGGCAACGACATGCTGACGTTGGCCGTGGCTGACTTCACTCCGGCGCTGACGGTGTCCGTCGAGGGCGGCGAGCTCGTACCGACTGTTGACGCCGAGAAGCTCGACAAACCCCTCAACCGTGCCGTGGCGGAGAGCGGGGGGCTCGGCGACGAGGCGCGGGACGCGACGGTCCGGCTCGCAGACGGCCGCCCGGTCGTCGTACCCGCCCGAGCGGGCGTCGACATCTCCCCCGACGACGTCGCCGAGGGGCTCCTGCCCGCCCTCACCAAGTCCGGGGCGGATCGGACCATCGACATCGACCCCCAGCGGGTGGCGCCCGACGTCACCACCAAGGACGCCCGACAGCTCGGCATCACCGAGAAGGTCAGCACGTTCACCACGCGCTTCCCGTACGCGGAGTACCGCAACATCAACCAGGGCCGCGCGGCCGAGCTGATCAACGGCACCGTCCTCGCACCCGGCGACACGTTCAGCTTCAACGGCACAGTGGGCGAGCGCACCAAGGCCAACGGCTTCACCGTCGGCACGATCATCGCCGACGGGGTGTTCCGCGAGGAGCTCGGCGGCGGCGTCTCGCAGGTGGCGACGACGACGTACAACGCCGCCTTCTTCGCCGGGCTGGAGGACATCGAGCACAACCCGCACAGCTTCTACATCGACCGCTACCCCGTCGGCCG
>JACCZT010000044.1 GCA_013695785.1 Nocardioidaceae bacterium
GTCAGAACCTCGCGGGTGGTGCCATCCTCGACGACCCGACCACCATCGATCACCACCACCCGATCAGCCAGGATGAGCGCGTCCAGGACGTCGTGGGTGACGATGATCGCCGATCTGTGCGCGAGTACCCGGCGCAGCATCTGCCGCAACCCGGGCGCGACACCGACGTCGAGTGCGGACATCGGCTCGTCCAGCAGCAAGAGCCGCGGGTTAGCCGCGAGCGCCCTGGCGACCGCCACCCGCTGCGCCTGCCCGCCGGACAGCTGCGACGGTCTGCGGTCGGCGAGCTCCGTGGCGTCGACCTCTGTGAGCCAGCGCCGCGCGATCTGGCGGGACGCGGCGGTGCCGGCGCCGGTGCTGCGTGGCCCGAACGCGACGTTGTCCAGCACCCCCAGGTGCGGGAAGAGGAGCGGCTCCTGGGAGAGCAACGCAGTGCCACGGGCGTGTGGCGGGCACCAGACTCCCGATCGTCTCGGTCCGAGGGCGAACAGCGTGTGCCCGTCGAGGTCGGCGATGCCGTCGTCGGGACGCAGCAGGCCCGCCACCATGGCCAGCAGGCTCGATTTACCGGCGCCGTTCGGGCCCAGGACCGCGACCACCTCGGCGTCGTCGACATCGAGGCGCACGTCAAGGTCACGTGCCTGCAGTCGCGCGTCGAGGTGGAGGCTCATGCGGTCCTGCGCGTACCGCGGGTCAGTGCCACCACGACGACGGCGACGACGACGAGGACCAGCGACAGGGCGACGGCGGCATCAGCGTCGCTCTCGCGCTTGAGATAGATCTCCAGCGGCAGCGTACGAGTCACGCCCTGCAGGCTTCCGGCGAACGTCAGCGTCGCGCCGAACTCCCCGAGAGCACGCGCGAACGACAGGACCGTACCGGCAACCAGACCCGGCAGCACCAACGGCACGGTGACCCGCCGAACGACGGTGGTGGGCGTGGCGCCCAGGGTGGCAGCCACCTCCTCGTACCTCTGGCCGGCGGTACGCAGGCTTCCCTCGAGGCTGAGGACGAGGAACGGCAGCGCCACGAAGGTCTGGGCGAGCACCACCGCCATGGTCGAGAAGGCGATCTGGATCCCGAGCACCTCCATGGTGTCGCCGAGCAGTCCGCGCCGACCGAATGTGTACAGCAGTGCGATGCCGCCGACCACTGGCGGCAGCACCAGTGGCAGCAGCGCCAAGGACCGGAGCAAGTCCTGGCCCGGGAACGACGTCCGGGCCAGGACGAGCGCCATCGGCACACCGAGGACAACGCACAGCACGGTGCTCGCCGCGGACGTACGAAGGCTGAGCAGCAGGGCCGCGACCGAGGCGTCGGAGCTGACCAGGGAGAAGAACTCCGTCCATCGCACCCGGGTGCCCATCGCCACGAGCGGCAGCACGATGAAGAGCGCGCCGACGGCGGCGGGGGCGTACACCCATCGCGGGACACCGGAGTAGCTGTGGCCGGCCATGGCTATGGTCGGGCGAACCCGGCGTCGCGCAGCGCCTGCTGGCCCTCGTCGCTGGTGACCAGGTCGACGAAGTCCTTCGCCAGGCCCGCGTTGGCACTGTCGGCAAGCGTCGCGATCGGGTAGACGTTGACGGCTTCATCGGACTCGTCGAACGGCACCCCCCTGACATCGCTGCCCGCCGCCTGCACGTCCGTCACGTAGACCAGACCGGCGTCGGCCTCGCCGGTGACGACCTTGTTGAGCACGTCGGTCACCGACGCCTCCTCGCTGACCGGGTCGATCTGCTCTCCAGTGGCCTCCTCGATCTTCACCGCTGCCGCTCCGCAGGGCACCTCCGGCGCACAGACGACCACGTTGACGTCCGGACTCGTCAGGTCGGCGAACGCAGAGACCGACGCGGGGTTGTCCGGCGGTACGGCGATCTGAAGCGTGTTGGAGGCGAAGTCGACCCGATTGTCGACCTGGTCGTCGATCTTGTCCATGTTGGCCGCGTCCGCAGAGGCGAAGACGTCTGCCTCGGCGCCCTGGTCGATCTGCGCCGAAAGGTCAGATGATCCAGCGAAGCTGAACTTGATCGTCACACCCGGGTGTGAATCTTCGAACCGCGGTCCGAGCACCTCCTCGAAGGTGGATTGCAGCGACGCGGCCCCAAGAACGGTGAGCGTCGAGTCCGACGACTCGTCCGCGTCCGAACCACACCCGGCCGCCGTCGCGAGCAGCACAAGGAGAGTGCTCACCACGAGCGGACGATTCACGACAAACCCCCAGGGGTTTCGATGATCACTGTCGTCGACTTCACCACCGCAACTGCCACCGAACCGAGCTCGAGGCCGAGGTCACGCACCGCTTCGCTGCTCATCAGCGATACGACGCGATGTGGACCGCACTGCAGCTCGACCTGCGCCATCACCTTGTCGACCACGATGGCGGTCACCAGGCCGACGAACCGGTTGCGCGCCGAGCTGCCGGTTCCCAGCGGGTCCGGCACCGCAGAGGAGTGGCTGCGCGCGTGCAACGCCAGCTCGTGGCCGTCGACAACCTTGCGGCCGGCGCCGTCGAGGTGGGCCGTGAGATCTCCCTGGTCGATCCAGCGCCGGACCGTGTCGTCGCTGACGCCCAGAAAGGACGCAGCATCTCTGATTCGCACCTGCGGCATACATTCGATGCTACACGGGTATCAGCGGATCAAACGGCCGACTCTAACCGCATCTATTGATCGGGTGCGCATCGCTGTCCGGGGCCGGCAAAGCGCCGCAAGTCCAAGCGCGGCGGAGGCGGCAAGACGACCGACCTTGCGGCGCGTACCTCTCGCAGCAAGACAGGCAGCAGCGCAGCACGGCCGGTGCTCGGTCGAGAGCTGGCGCAACGCTTCGGTCACCACCCACGACTGCAGGATCTGCTCGCTGTCGTCGGCCGTGCCCCTGTCCGGCTGCATCAGTGATCGTCTCCGGACGCGACCGCCGCGTCCGGAACTCATCGATCACGAGGTGGCGGGCAACGGTGAACAGCCACGCGCGTGGCGACCCCTTGACGGGTCGATGACGTCAGTATGTCGCCAGGCGCGTACCAAGGTTCCTGGACGACGTCCTGAGCCGCAGCGTGGTCCTCGGTCAACGACACCACGTAGGCTCACAACGGTCCTGCGTGCTGGTCGTGCAGGACACGCATCAGGTCGTTGTCCGTGTCCGGCATCGGTCCCCCTGACCTGTACACGGGGCAGAGCGTCCTTCGGTTCACATTGAACCGCTCGCGCGGCGCCTACGTGTACCCGTTACAAGCATGGCCGACCCGCCGAGCAAGGAGCCCCATGAGTCCGAACAACACCGCTGATCAGGCCGACGCCGCACCTGCTGCCGTCAGCCGCCGCGTCGCCCTCGCAGTCGGAGGCGGACTCGCGCTTGCCGCCTGCGGCGGGACCACCTCCGAGACCGGCTCGTCCGGAGCGTCCGGATCAGAGTCCGCCGCGCCGGCGAAGGGCGGTGGCTCCGGCGCCGCACTGGCCAAGCTCGATGACATCCCGGTGGGAGGTGCCATCATCACCAAGGACGCAGCAGGCGAGGACGTCGTCCTGGCTCAGCCCGAGGCCGGCGAGGCGGTGGGGTTCAGCACCGTGTGCACCCACAGCGGCTGCAAGGTCGCCCTCACCGACAAGCAGCTGGACTGCCCGTGCCACGGTTCGGCCTTCGATGCGCTCACCGGGGAGGTCATCAACGGTCCGGCCACGTCGCCGCTGGCGAAGGTGGCCGTGCAGGTACGCGGCGGTGACGTCGTCGGGTCGTGACCGGCCAGCGCTAGGTGAGTGAGGACAGCCAGGCGTCGTGCAGGCCCGCGTAGTGCCCACGCCCAGATCGCACCAGGTCCACCGGCGCGCCGTCCTCGATGATCTCGCCGTGCTCGAGGACCACCACCCGGTCGGCGATCTCCACCGTGGTCAGGCGGTGGGCGATGATGATCGCGGTGCGCTCGGCCAAGATGGTACGCAGCGCGTGCTGCACGAGGCGCTCACTGGGCACGTCGAGCGATGACGTCGCCTCGTCGAGGATCAGCACCGCGGGATCGGCCAGAAACGCCCTCGCGAACGCGATCAGCTGCCGCTGGCCGGCCGACAGGCGCCCGCCGCGGGATTCGATCTGGGTGGCGTACCCCTCGGGCATGGCCTCGATGAAGCCGGCGGCGCCGATCGCCTCGGCCGCAGCGCGCACCTCGCCATCTTCTGCTTCTGGCCGGCCGAATCGGATGTTGTCCGCGACCGAGCCCGCGAACAAGAAGTTCTCCTGGGTCACCATCACGACCGCCCGGCGCAAGGTGGCGTCGTCGAGTGAGCGAAGGTCGACTCCGTCGAGCAGGACGCGACCTGCCACGGGGTCGTAGAACCTGGCGATGAGCTTGGCGATCGTCGTCTTGCCCGCGCCAGTGGTGCCGACGAGCGCGAGCGTCTGACCAGCGGGGATGTCGAGGTCGAGCCCGGACAGCACGGGGCGGCCCGCCACGTACTCGAACCGGGTGTCGTCGAGTCGAACGGCACCACGGACCGGGTCGAGGTCGTCCGGTTGATCGGGGTCGTCGATCTCGGGCCGTTCCTCGAGCACGCCGGACAGCTTCTCCAGAGCGGCGTTGGCGGACTGGAAGGTGTTGTAGAACTGGCTGATGTCCTGCATCGGCTCGAAGAACTGCCGAAGGTAGAGCAGGAACGCCGCGAGCACGCCGATGGTCACGTCGCCCTGGTACGCACGGTAGGCGCCGACGAACAGCACCAGCGCGACGGTGACGTTGCCGATCAGCTTGATCGCCGGCATGAAGAGTCCCACCAGGCGGAACGCGTCCTCGTTGGCGACGCGGTTGTCGTCGTTGACGACGGCGAAGATCTCCTCGTTGCGGCGCTCGCGCCGAAATCCCTGCACTGCCCGGATACCGGTCATCGACTCGACGAAGTGGACGATCAGCGCAGCGATCGTCACCCGGGTGCGTCGGTAGATGACGGCCGAACGACGACGGAACCAGGCAACCGACCAGATGAGGAAGGGGAACGACAGCAAGGCGACGAGCCCGAGCGGCACGTCCAGGACGAGAAGCATCACGGCCGTGCCCACGAGTGTCAGCGCGGCAGTGATCAGCCCGTCGAAGCCGGTGTCGAGCATCTCCTCGATGGCGTCGATGTCCGACGTCGAGCGTGAGATGACCCGGCCGGAGGTGTATCGGTCGTGGAATGCGGGCGTGAGGCGCTGGAAGTGCTTGAAGAGCCGACGCCGCAGCTCCAGCAGGGCTTGTTGCCCGACACGGCCGGACATGACCAGGAACATCTGCCGGGAGACGGCCTGCACCAGGACCATGGCCAGCACGATCGCCACGATGGCCAGCAGCACCGCGTTGCCGTTGCCCTGTTGGATCTGCGGGATGCCTGAGTCGATGCCTTCCTTGACGAGGTACGGGATCGACAGGCGGGCGACGTTCTCGACGAGCACCACGGCGGACATCACGGTCAGCGCCCGTCGGTGAGGGCGCAGCAGCGAACCGAGCAGGCGCCGCGAACGTTCACGCAGCCTCAGGGAGGCGTCATCGCCGACGTCTTCGAGGTCTTCGGCAGCGACACCGCGCCAGTCCCCGGCGAGCGCGCTCACAGCGCCTCGGCAAGCTCGGCGTCGGCCGCGAGCAGCTCGCGGTAGGCCGGGACCTCGGCGATCAGCTGCGAGTGGGTTCCGACATGGGTGATGGTGCCGTGCTGGAGCAGCGCCACCTTGTCGGCGAGCATTACGGTCGAGGCGCGGTGCGCCACGACGATCGCGGTGGACTCGGTGAGGATCTCGCGCAGCGACGCCTCGACCCGGGCCTCGGTGTGCACATCGAGGGCAGACAGGGTGTCGTCGAGGATGAGGACCTTGGGGCGGGCGACGACGGCCCGGGCAAGCGCGATGCGCTGACGCTGGCCACCTGACAAGGACATGCCCTGCTCACCGAGTCGAGTGTCCAGTCCCCACGGCAGGTCGTGCACGAACGTCGCCTCAGCGATCTGAAGCCCCCGCCTGGCCTCGTCGTCGGTCGCGTCGGGACGCCCGAGCGTGAGGTTCTCGCGCGCACTCATGCTGAACAACGTGGGCTCCTCGAACGCCGTGGCGACGACCGAGCGGAGCGAGGCCATCGACAGGTCGCGTACGTCGACGCCGTCGATCAGCACCCGGCCGTCGGTGACGTCGAGCAGGCGTGGGACCAGAGCGGTCAGGACCGTCTTGCCCGCGCCGGTCGCACCGACGACGGCGAGGGTCTCACCCGGCTCGATGTCGAGGTCGACGCCTGCGAGCACCGGCGACGGGGCATCGGGGAAGGTGAAGCCGACATTCTCGAACCGTACGCGTCCGCGTGGGTCGTCGATCTCGACGTCGCCGCCGACGATCGTCGGTCTGGTGTCGAGGATCTCCAGGACGCGGTCGGCGGCGGTCATCGCCTCTTGGGCCATCGCGAGGATGACCCCGAGCGACGCGACCGGCCAGATCAGGCTGAGCATCAAGGTGACGAACGCGATCAGCGTGCCGAGGGTCAGCGCCCCGTCGCCGACCGCGAGCGCACCGAGCAGCAGCACCAAGACGAGCGCGAGATTGGGCAGCACCTCCAAGAAGGTCCAGAACCGCGCCGAGAGGCGTACTTGGCTCATCGACGACTCGTAGAGGTCGTGCGCGTGGACATCGTACTTGTCGAAGGCATGACGACCGCGGCCGAAGCTCTTGATCACCCGGATGCCGAGCGCGGCCTCCTCCACCTGCGTGGCGACGTCGCCCTTCTGGTCCTGGACGCGACGCGAGACCTTGACGTACCGGCGCTCAAAGGACATCGAGGTGAAGACGATCGGCACAGCCGCGACCAGCACCACGATGCCCAACGGCCAGTAGAGCCGCAGCAGCAGGGCGGTGGTCGCCACGAGCTGGACGATGTTGATGATCAAGAAAAGCAGCCCGAATCCGGAGAAGCGGCGGATGGTGGACAGGTCCCCGGTGACGCGGGACAGCAGCTGCCCGGACTGCCACCTGGCGTGGAACTCCATCGGCAGTGAGTTCAGGTGGACGTACAGGTCTTGGCGCAGCGCTGTCTCCATGCCGAGGACTGCGGGCGCCTGCACCCAGCGGCGGACCAGGATGAGCGCGGCCTCGACGATGCCGAGGACGAGGGCGAGCAGCCCGAGCCAGACGATGCCGCCGGGCTCGCGGTCGGCGAGTGGGCCGTCGATGATCTGACGCGTGACCAGTGGGATCGCCAGTGCGACGAAGATCCCGAGGAGTGCCGAGAGGAGCATCACGACCAGACGCCACAGGTAGGGACGCATGTAGCCACGCAGTCGCCACAATGACCTGCTGCTGCGCGATCTGGTGGTGGTGCGCACTGCGCGGGTGACGGAGGCGGGCGGGCCGGTGAGCTGACGGGGCGGAGCGGGCATAGGTGTCTGCGGACTCCTGGCGGTGGGTGGGCGGCGCAACCATCAACGTACCTCCGGCCAACGACAAGGGCGAAACGATTTGCGTCCGACCAGGTGGCACCTCGCCGGCGCGACAGCGGCACCCAGGCAGAGACGCTGGGGCGATGTGTCGCGGATCACACTCCCGACCACCGACATCGTCGTGCGCGGACAGTCGTGCGAGCCAGATCACGACAGCGCGAGCACCTACCTTCAGGAGCGGCAGTTCGGGCAGCGGCTCACGGTTGTCGCGGTTATGTTGCCGCGACAATCTGTTCCACCGCCGGTGCTGCACGCTTCCGCGGGAGACTCTCAGGTAGCACTCGCGACTCTCTTAATGACCCGCCCGGCGGACGTTGGTCCGGGGTCAGCCGGGGAGCTTGAACGCCTGTACGTCGACCTGCTCGATCACAGGGTC